>JAGROY010000088.1 GCA_020439995.1 Verrucomicrobiia bacterium | reverse complement strand
ATCTATCAGGAGCGCTACATGGGGCGTCCAGAGAACAATCCTCAAGGCTACATCGATGGATCCCCGATCACTTTCGCGCACCAGTTGAAAGGCGACTTGCTGTTGGTCTACGGCACTGGTGACGACAACACCCATTACCAGAACTGTGAGGCGCTGGTCGATGAACTCGTCGCCCACAACAAGCATTTCTCGCTAATGGCCTATCCTAACCGCACTCACTCAATGGGCGAAGGCCGCAACACCCGCCGCCACTACCAGGAAACCCTGACACGCTTCCTGATGGAGAAAATGCCACCCAACAAGTAATACGATGAAACGCACGTTCATTCTCGCTAACATTGCAATCTATGCCTACTTCATGCTCGGTGCCGCCCTGTCGACCGTCTTCGGCATGAAGCCGACAGGTGGGATCGGACAGCTTGAGTTGATTCAGGGCCTGGCCAACGCCAGAGTTGGTAAGCTTTTATCGGAATTGTTCTCTGAGCAGTTTCGCTACATCACCATTCTGGCTCCTTTGGCTCTAGTGCCGTTCGTCGTGCCGAAACTCCGCAGGCTGGAGTTGCCTGCAATCGTCCTCGTGCTATGTGCATTCTTCTACCCGACGTTCACGGGGGGCAATGTCGCGGACAACATCGCCGGATTGGTGCTTTTGCCGTGCCTTGCGTTTTCGATTCCCGTGCAAATGATCACAGGCGCGGCAGACGGCGAAACCTACAACGAGGGATTCGTTTGTGCGTCAGCAATTGGCTGGTGGATCATGCTCTGGGTCGCCGCAGCATGGGCGAAGACGATCGGTAAAGCATTTCCCATGTCCGAAGCTGAAGCCGCCACAGCGCCACAGCCCCTTCCCGCCTCCGGGACTGGTGAGCGAAAGTAGCTTAACGATCGAGCTAGAGCCCGAGCCACTTTCTGAACGCCGGGCTTGCCCTTCCGCTAGCGAATGCGCAGGATGCCAGCGCTTTGAACAACAAAACTTCTGCCGCGTATCCATGATCCAATCATCCTTCTCGCATCCTAGACTTGCATTCTTTCTCAGCCTGATTGTCGGTGGGATGCTCCTTTCCTCGCTTCAAGCGCAGAATGCGGAGCCGCCGCTGATCGCCTATGTCGGCACGTTCAGTTCACCTCTGGGCGATGTATTGCCTACGCAGGTGGATCTGCCACCGGGGAATGGGCGCGGTATTCATATCTTTCAGGTGGATCGCGAAAGTGGTGCGTTGTCCCCGAGTGGTGAGTTTTTGTTGGGAACGAGTCCAAGCTGCCTGGCTGTGAATGCGGAAGGCACCCGAATCTATTCCACGAATGAGACGGACAAGATGGCCGATGGAAAATCGGGTTCGGTCAGTGCTTTTGCAGTCGATCCGGCAACCGGTAGTCTGACATTGTTGAATACGGTGAGTTCCGGCGGGGCCGGGCCAACGTTTGCCAGCGTCCACTCGTCGGGGAAGTATCTTCTGGTGGCGAATTACTTTGGTGGATCGGTGGCCGTGCTTCCGATCAAGCCAGACGGAAGCCTCGGAGAGGCGACGGATGTAAAGAAGGATGAAGGCGAGATCGGGCCTAACAGAGCCACTAATGCGCCTCCTGGGAGTTTTGCGTTCAGCGGACACGACATTCCGCACGCCCACATGATCCAGACCGATCCGGCAGGGCGCTTTGTCCTTCACGTGAACCTTGGTCTGGATAAAATCTTCATATCGGAGTTTGATGAGGCTACTGGTAAGTTGTCGCCGAATGATCCGGCATCGATCTCGCTGCCTCCGGGCGACGGGCCGCGCCACTTTGCTTTTCATCCCAATGGCGACTGGCTCTACTCGCTGCAGGAAGAGGGGCCGACGATCGTGTTGTTTGACTACGATTCTGCAAAGGGAACGCTGGCCCCGCGGCAGACGATCTCAAGCCTTCCGCCCGGATACGCGGGCAGCAGCTTTTCGTCCGAGATCATGGTTTCTGCGGATGGTCGTTTCGTCTATGCAGGGAATCGACTGCACGATGGCATCTCCATCTTTTCGGTCGGGGAGAAGGGCGAGTTGTCCTATGTCGATGATGTATGGACGCGTGGCAATTATCCGCGCAATTTCAATTTTGATCCCACAGGAAGCTTCCTCTACTCGTGCAACCAGCGCGCGGATAACCTCGCCACGTTTCGGGTGGACAAGGAGACTGGGAAGCTTGACTTCACCGGGCAATACACGCCTGTAGGCAATCCATCGGTGATCGTATTCGTCGATCTGGCACAGGTGGTGACCGAAGATGGCAGGTGGGTGCCAGGCGAAGTGAGGGGAGGGGAGGAAACGGTCTTGCCCAAGCTGGGCCGAAACATCACTGCGGCGTACTTTACCAATGATCCTGAGCGGAGGCCACTGACGGTCGGATTCAATGAGGATGCGACAAGGGTGACGCTGCAGGTGCCCGAAGGCGCGGGCGGAGCTGTTACGCTGGAAGTGGCGGACCATACGACACAGTTCCCGGACGGTCGCATCGTGCTGTCCGCGCTGGATGCGCGGGTGGAAGGCGACAAGGCAAAGCTCGAAACGCACCCGGGGAATCATCGCATCGGCTACTGGACCAACATTGCTGACTCCGTGCACTGGGACTACAAGGCGACCCGTCCCGGGATGTACGACGTTGAGTTGACTTACTCCGTGGCCAACGGCGAAGGCAACGAGATCGAATGCACGTTTGGCAGCGAGACGCTCACTGGGAAACTGGTTGATACTGGCAGTTGGTACCGCTACACGACGGTGCCAGTGGGGCGCGTTTACATCGATAAGGCGGGTGCGCTGCCGGTGAAGGTTCGCGGAGTGAAGATGAAGGGCGGTGCCGTGATGAATTTAAAAGCGATCACTCTGCGCCCCGCGCCTGAGGGCAAGGAAATTCAACAGGCTGAAGACGGCAGTGTCGAACTGGATGCGCACGACGCCACAGTGCACGGCGTGACCATGCAATACGAACGCAAGCCACAGAAAATGTGCCTGGGCTACTGGGTGAATCCGAATGACTGGGCATCCTGGACGTTTCCGATCGAGAAGCCCGGCACGTTTCAAGTGGAGCTTACCCAGGGATGTGGTGCAGGTCACGGCGGCAGCGAAGTTGCACTGCTGGTGGGTGGCAAATCTTTCGACTTTACGGTCGAAGACACTGGAGGATTTCAAAATTGGAAAGCCCGGGAGATCGGTGAAGTGACACTGGAAGAACCAGGCGAATACCGACTCGAAGTCCGCCCGAAGAACAAAGCGAAAGTAGCCGTGATGGACATCCGCAGAGTGCGGTTGGTGCCGGTGCGGTAGAACGCCCACCTCCGATACAACGCCCACCTCCGATACAAACTCCAGCCGATGGCCTATGACCAAGATCTTGCCGACCGTGTGCAGCATGCCCTTTCCGAGGCTGGTGCTCGCTTTGAAATGAAGCGCATGATGGGCGGAGTGTGCTTCATGGTGAATGACAAGATGTGTGTCGGCGTAGTGAAATCTAACTTGATGGCCCGCATCGGCGAAGAGGCCGCAGCCAAGGCGATGCGCGATCAACCAGGGTGCAATCCGATGGACTTCACGGGCAGGCCGCTGAAGGGGTTCGTGTTTGTCGAAATCGATGCGCTGGAAACCCCGGCGCAGCTGAGTTACTGGATTCGGCTCTCGCTTGATTTTAATCCGCTGGCAAAGGCGTCTGCGAAGAGGCGGAAGAAGTGACAGCGGCCAAACGAAGCTCCAGCTACAAGTCGTCCGATTGCTCGTCCCCGCCCGCTCGGGCCTTCGCGGCACCCAGTTCAACTGCAATCATATCGCGCGCTACGCGTTGAACCACTTCGGAGGGCAGGGCATAGGTAGTAACCCGATCGCGTCGAGCGATATTCATTCCCACGGCTTTTCCTTCCAGTGTGAAAAGCACGCCGCCCATTGCTTCCGGGCCGACTGGGATGTCATGCTGAATCACGTTCTCGAAGCCCGCGCGGCGGTTCGATGATGCGCCGCTGAGAACTTGATTGCGATCCTGCCTGTCGCCCACTGATCGCCTGTAACCCAAGGTTACTTCGACAGTGGTTTCAGTAATTTTTCCGCCGATACGGTGCTCCAGAACGATTGCGACACTCTCTCCAACATCGAAGGCGCTCAACATTTCAGTCACTGCCTGCGGTGAGTCCACCTTTCTTCCGGCTACGGAGAGGATGACATCGCCACTCTTCATGTCGGACGCAGCGGCACCACTGCCTTCGAATACATGAGTGACCAGAGCACCGCTTTTATCCGGTTCAGCGATGCGCTGTTCTAACAAAACACCAATGACTCCGCCCTCGCGTTCGATAGGGCGTGGTGCGGCACTCACAATTCCTACGCGCATAGCGCCACTGGCATTGGATTGGGCACCGACTATAAAGCCAGTCTTCAACGTCGTCGAAGCGGCCCACTCAATTGGAACCACCTGTGCATCTACTTTCAGCAGCGCGAGATCGTTCTTTTTCTGCATCTGCACCATCTTAACGGCGACCGGTCCATGGCTGGGAACGCGGGCAATCAGCCTGTCGATTTCCATTTCCTCCAGTTCACTGGCCTTCGAAACGACATAGCCATTGGAAGCCACAGCTACCGACAAGACTACCAGCTTACCGTTCGTCGTTACAATGGGCACGATCGACTGCGAACGGTCGGCGGTCACTCTGGCGAAGACGCTGGTAACGACGCTGCCGTTGAGACGCTCGACTTGATGCAGTGATTCACCTGAAAGCGCGTCAGGTTCAATTCGCTTGCCGGGAAGTGTCTCGTCAGAAACCTCCTGACCATGCCCTGTAGCGCACAGGGTTGCGGTGAGAAGCAGGAACCACACGAATCGTCGCTTCACCATTTCAACGCGCATCCAAGTTAGCGAACCGGCTCGGGCTCGGGTTTTTCACCAAGGATCACATCGACTGCCAGCGATTGTGTTCCTCTGCGGTAGCGCAGGCTGATCCTCGCTCCGGGAAGCTGGCCGCCGATCGCGGTATCATACTCAAGGGTATCGATGATTTTGTTGCCATCGATGTGTGTAATAATATCGCCCAGCCGAAGCCCTGCCAGTGCTGCGGGTGACTCCCCTGAAAGTTTTCTGATCAAAAGGCCGGCGTCGTCTTCAAGGGGGGCGCAGTCGAGGTCGCCAAGAAAACCACCTCGTCGCTCGTCCCAGTATTGAATCATTTCTTTCTCCTGCAAGTCCTGCCAGCCGCGATGGAATGCGCTGATCGGAGCGTGATAATTTTCGTCAGGACTGTCAGAGATCCGGCTGTGGATTCCGATGAGTTGACCTGCAAGATTGAACAACGGGCCGCCCGAATCGCCACCCAGAAGTTTACAATCTGTCCGGATCGTGCTCAACGACGTTCCAATCAGGCGACCGATGCGGGCGACAGCTCCGCGTTCCCTGTCAAAGCCTCCAGGATATCCAAGCGCCAGGCACCACTCTCCTATTTCGATGTCACCGGACTCTGCCAGCGGCACAAAGGGATACTTCCCTTCATCCGTGATTTTGATCATCCCCGTATCGGACGCCATTGACATACCGAGCGTTTCCCCGTTGACCGAAGTGCCATCAGGAAAAGTAACCGTTACTTGGCGATCAGATTCCGCACTCACGTGGCCTGCCGTAAGGATAAAGCCATCTTCCGTTACGACCACCCCACTCCCGGCAAGGCCTCCGTGAAAATGGTCGCCTACGATCGCGATTGCCACGGTGGCGGGAGAGCACTGCTCGATGCACTGCACCACTTGACGTTGGATCTCGATCAAATCGTCCACCGTGCGTGGGGAAGATGCCAGAGGTTCGCCGACCCGGGCGGACTGGTGTCCACCTGGCGAGTAGGCTACTATCGCAGCTCTGTCTCGAATGCGCAGGGTCTCCCCGTGCCAGTGCACAATGAGAGCACTGAAGTATCCAATCGCGAAGAAAGACAGGATCGCCACGACCAGCAAAGCCACGCGACGAGGACTCGCCCGGTCAAGTGCACCTTGCGATTTAACGTGATCCATTTCTGATTCGACCCTCATGCTCAAAGGAATGTGAGCTGAAAATCTGCGAACTGCAACCCTCGATCAGACGAAGGAGGGTAAATGCGTATTTCTCTAACACACCTGTATTAACAGATGCTATTCGCGCGAATCGCTCACTTCCAGAAGCTTGCGAAGAGGGCTTCTGCAGGACAGCCGCACCGCCAGGTAAAGCAGACATCCGGCGATCAGGAAGGCGACCGGCCACCATGGCAGAGCTGTGGCGAATACTTCTCTTTTCACTGCGTCGCTCTCCACGCCGTCACTCTCCATCAGACGTCCGCGCAGTAGCGCTGTCTGCAGGCCGAACAGCAGCGTGATGACACCGTAGGATAGGTTCATCGAAAGCCCCTTAAAGCTGAGTACGGTGGCCCGGTGCCTCGAATCCACCGACGCATTCAAATACTGCGAAAGGAAGTAGTGGAGAAAGCGCATCCCCAGCCAGAGTGGCAACACTAACAGAACGCCCCAATAGCCAAATTCAGGGCGGGCAAGTGCCAGTCCGCTGAGTCCGCTGAGAACGCACACTGACAATACCAGAAAATTGCGCGAAGGTGACCAGGCTTTCACCATTCGCACCACAATGAACGCGGCACCCATACCGATGAGCGATCCCACTGCGCCAATGTAGCCGAAGTGCTTCACGGGGATGTCCAGCAGGCGGAAGAACTCACTGGATACGGTGTAATACAGTCGAATGAAGCTGTCGAAGAACATTCCCAGCACGATGAGCAGCAGCACTGGCGGGGTGCGAAGAATCCAGCCACCCGTGCGTAAAGTATTGCGGAAGCTGTCCTTCACTGGACTGGTCGAAGCCACTTCCTCAGCCGCACTGCTTTCAGGTTCATGAAAGCAAAGGGCGACGATCAACGTGGCAATGGCAGTGACCATCGTGAGTGCGATAGGAAGCCGCAACGTGAACTCCTGGGTGAGCGGGATCTGTCCGAACCCGACTTTTGCCAGAGCGGTGTTCACGAATCCTGGATCATACACGTAAGCACCCGTGATGGTGACGAACACGAAAGCCAGAGATTGAATCCACATCAGCCGTGCATTGATCTTCGGCCAGAGGGTTGAGCGGGTTTCCTCTGGCAGCGAATCGTACACCAGCGCTTCATCCGCTCCGCTAGCAGCTGCCTCGGCGGCACCGCTCAGTATCCGGTTGAGAAGAAACATGCCGAACAGGACAGCTCCGCCATTCACCGGAGCGAGCAGCAGAACCAGCATCTCCACTACCATGAGAATGCCGGCGCCCACCACCAGCTTGCGTCGGCCAATGCGATCCGCCAGCGCTCCTGATGGAACTTCCAGCAGCACAATGGCGACTGCCCACGCAGCATTCAACAAGGCAAAATCCCTGAGTGTCAGTCCAAAATCAAGGAACAGGATCGTGTAGACCGGATAGTAGAACCGACAGTTGAACAGTATCCGGAACCAGAGAAAACAGGCAATGTTGCGACGGGTCGCGGATGGAAGATCGCTCACGCCGTCTTCTGTAGCTGCAATTCCCGCGTTGGGCAAATCTCATTGCCGGTAGGGGCACCGAAATTGCCGGTTCAAGCCAGTAGTCCGCCGATAACGTTGCCGTAGACATCTGTCAGCCGGTAGTCGCGACCGCTATGGCGGAATGTTAGTTGCTCATGATCCAGGCCCATCAGATGCAGGATGGTGGCGTGGAAGTCGTGCACATGCACCGGATCGGTCGCCGGGCGGATGCCGTATTCGTCGGTACTGCCGTGGACGATGCCGGGGCGCACTCCGGCTCCTGCCAGCCATGAGCTGAATGCCCAGCTGTGGTGTTCACGTCCGGCGGCATCGGCTTTGTTGTTGAATGGGGTGCGGCCGAATTCCGTCGTCCACACGACCAGTGTGTCTTCCAGCATGCCGCGCGATTTCAAATCCTTCAGCAGCCCGGCGATCGGCTTGTCGACATTCCGAGCGAGCCGTTCGTGGTCCTTCATGTCGCCGTGCGAGTCCCAGTTGCCAGACGAGCCGGTATCAATCAGCTCCACGAAACGCACGCCGCGCTCGACCAGTCGCCGCGCCGCCAGGCACTGCCAGCCGAACCCAGTGGTCGCGCCGCGCTCCAGCCCGTAGAGAGCATGCGTGGCATTCGTTTCCTTTGAAAAATCGAACACGTCCGGCACTTCCATCTGCATGCCGAACGCAGTCTCAAAACTGCGGATGCGCGCCTCCGCCAGAGCGTGGCCGGTGCGGGCTGCAAGGTGGCGACGGTTCATTGCCTGCAGAGCTGCAAGTTCGATCTGCTGCCGATCCATGCCGATGCGTGGCCGAATGTTTGCCACCGGTTCCGCACCTGGAACGACCAGCGTGCCCTGATGCGCGCCGGGCAGGAAGTCGCTCGCATAAACCTGCGTTCCCGCGTAAGTCTGCGCCGGGGCGATCGTCACAAAGGATGGCAGGTTCCTGTTTTCCGTGCCAAGGCCGTAGCTCACCCAGGCTCCCATGCTCGGCCGGGCGAACGCGAATGAGCCAGTGTGCATTCCCAGTGTGGCATTGTAATGATTAGAGTGATCGGTGTGCATCGACCGGACAAGCGCGATGTCATCCATGCATGTTGCCACGTTTGGGAACAGCTCGCTCACTTCCGTGCCGCACTGGCCGTGTGGCGAGAAGCCCCACTGCGGCGCTTTGAGAAAAATGCGCTCGTAACCCGGGCGGTTGCGGATCTCTGGATGATCCAGTTTCACCTCGCGGCCAACATCGGCTGCGAGCTTCGGCTTGGGATCGAAGGTGTCAACATGCGACACCCCACCAGTCATGAAAAGGAAGATCACCCGCTTCGCCTTGGGCGGGAAATGCGGTCGCTTTGGTGCCAGTGGATCGGACGGGCTGTCATCAGCCACCAGCTGTCGCAGGATCCCCGGCATGAGCAACGATCCCGCAACAAAGGAACGCAGAAAGTCGCGGCGGTTCGGGATTTGAGAGCGTGGCATCCGCAGATGGTAAGGTTTTTGTGGTCGATTGGTAAACATTCAAACATGGCGTTCGCTACTTTTCCTGGTCCCGTCGTTGCCGCGCCGCCTCCATCTCGAGTTCAAGCAAGGTGGTCATGGAGGCGCCGCCATTCATTTTTGGAAAATGTCAGGGCTTGGCCAGCGGTCTTCGAAGCCGGTGACGCATTCTTCGAACGGCGGTTTGACGTTGGGCCAGTTCTGTGGGCGGATGCGCACGGTGTAGCCTGGGCGGAAGCCTTCGAGAATGAGGGGGACTTCGAATTGGATCTGCATCCCGCTGCTGCCGAACTCGGGGGCAGCTTTGGATTTTTCCACCGAGGTGATTTTGCCGTCCATTCCGTCGTGATCAGGCCACCAGGTGCGGAGGGTGTTTTCTGCCGCAGCCATCTTGCCGCCAATGCCCGCTTTGAAATCGGCGTAGAGGGATTCGTCCATGCCGCCAAAGAGGGTCGCCGTCACCGTGGCGTGACCGAACTTCCCGTGCTCAACCGCGTCCACTCTAGCGGGCATCCAGCGTAGTCGAATATGCCGGATGTGCTGTTGGCGCTGGCGCTCGGTGGCGACTTTCATAGCGGCTTCGTCGAGCCAGAGGTCGGCCGCGTGGAATTGTTGGTAGAGGTAACGTGGATGCCAGGTGAGAGCGAGCTGGATCGGCTGATCTTCGAATTTCTTCTTGCCGTTCGTCGGCCAAGTTCCTTCCGCAAGCAACTCATCAAGTCCTAACAGTTCCCGCCCACGCCAGATGCGGGTGGAGCCGTCGATGGTGATATGGTGTTCGCCGCCGAGCCCATCGCCTCCCTCGTTGCGATCGAGGCCAACGACTAAGTGACCCTCGTTTCCGTTGATCTCCACTTCGTTCAGCTTCCAGGCTTTGCCTTCGCGCAAACACAGGCTCGAGTCGTCCTCTAGCAGAATGGCATGGTTCTCAGCCGGCTGGGTCACCTCATTTCCCTTTGCGTTGGGAACGGCGGAGGTCTTGGGATCGGGCGACAGGTAGAACCGTCCGTACAAGACGGTGCCGATGGGAATATCCCGCAAGTCGGCCGGAGCGCCATGATAGCGGATCATGCCATAGGGCAGCATGGCGAAGTGGTGCAATTTCCCTTCGTGGAAATGACCATCCACATGTAGGCGAAGGCTTCCTCGACGGTTTACGTGGTCAACGAAGACAAGCTCACCGCGGTAGGACTTGGCTTCCGCTAGTGGCGGAAACTTTCCTGGCTCCGGGCGGAACGGTTCCTCCCCCGCGCAGGCGTGACTAACCGAAAGGAGCATCCAAAGGCAACGTAGGTATCGGATCATCCCAGCCCCAAATCGCGATTGCTGTCGCCGAATCGATCGGTCTCCACGCCCATCTTCTGCGCCATGGTGAGGAGAAGATTACTCATGTGCGCGTCGCTGTTGGCCGGGCGACTGCAAAGTTGATAGTGTTGGCCGGGGGTGTCCAGTTGGTAGCCGTCAAAGTGGCCCTGGTTGAGGTCGAGGTGGCTACCGTGCTTCAGTCCACAGCTTGAGCCGCCAGCGAGCACTAGCGGCAGATTGGCGTTGCCGTGGCTGTGTCCATAGGACATGCCGCTACCGAACAAAGCCATCGTCGTGTCCAACAAAGGCCGCCCGTCGAGATCCTTGGTCTCGGACAAGCGGGTCAGAAAATAACTGAACTGCTCGACCGCAAAGGTATCGCTCTGCGTGAGCTTTTCCATGTGACCCAGATCACCGTTGTGATGGCTGAGTTCGTGGCGCGATTGTGAGATCCCCAGCTCTGGGATCGGCAGACCTTGACCCTCGGTACCACTACAGAAGGTGGCCACCCGCGTGGCGTCGGTCTGAAAGGCGAGCACCATCAAATCATACATCGTTCGGAAATACTCACCCGCTTGCGTTTGCGGGACATCGCGATCCGCCCGCTTGCGATCCGCCTCAGCAATAGCGGGCCTTGGGATATCGAGCCAGGCATCGGCTCGCTGTGTGCGGATCTCCGTTTCGCGCACGGCGGTGAGATATTGATCGAGCCGTCCTTTGTCTTCGATGCCCATCTTCTTCTCCAGCGTGCGCACCTCTTCGAGATTCGAGTCTAACACACTCCCTTTACGGCGCAGCGCACGCCGTTGTGCCTCGGTGCCGCTCTTGGGCTCCTCAAACAGATGCGCAAAGATTTCACTGCATCGACCCATCGCCGGAAGTCGGACGCCGTCCGCTGTCCAGGCCAGCGATTCCCCCCGTGTCGAAATCTCCAATGAATGAAAACGCGTGTGTGGCGAAGTCACCTCCGCCATCCGTTGATCGACGGAAATCGTGTTGCGATCCGTCGGCCCCAGCTTGCCGCTCGTCAGCCAGATCTTCTCGCAATTGTGATGGTGCCCCAATCCTCCCGGATGATGCAAACCGCTGATCGGCGTCACCACGTCGCGATGTTTCTCCAACGGCTTCAGCGAGCGCGAGAAGGTGTAGTCCCTGCCCGGCGTGGTGATCTGATAGTCGAGTGTGTTCACTCCGTTAGGAATGTAGATGAACACACTGCGTCGAGGCGTTAGAACTTCGGCAGCGCGAAGCGGGCGCATGCAGTCAAGAAGCGGCAGTGCGATGACGCTCCCGAGCCCACGGAGAACGTGGCGGCGGCTGATCAACCAGGATTGGGTTTTCATAGGATTTAGCTTTTGGCGGCTAGCGGTTGCATTGGTTTTGTGATGGAGATATTGGTCGGCTTTATATTTGACTAACATCTAATAACTAATCGCTAACGGCTTGCCATCAACTCAGACAAGGCCACGGCACGGATGATGTCCCGCAAACGATAGTCTTTCTGCTTCGCCATGTCGACAATGGACTGAATGTCCTCGCGATCATCTACCGTAAGAACGCGGCGCAGGCCGTAGGTGCAAAGGTGCTCAACGAAGGCGTGGAGGAATCGGTCGCGATCTTCGAACAGGAGTTGTTTGAATTGTTCCGCATCGGCGAACTCACGACCATCAGGCAGCTTGCCGCTGGCATTGACCGGCGGATCTTCACCTTGGCCGTTCTCCACGCGCTCGTGGGTGCGCCACTGACCAATGGCGTCAAATTGATCAAATGCTAGGCCGAGCGGATCAATATTGCGGTGGCAGGCGGCGCAACTCGTGTTCTGGGCATGGGCTTCAATTCGTTGCCGGATCGTTGCCTTGGGACTGTCGGGCGGATTCGGCTCGATAGGATTGACGTTCGCTGGTGGTGGTGGCGGCGTCTTGCCGAAGATTGCTTCGCTCAACCAAACGCCACGATGCACGGGACGATGCCGCGTGCCGTCAGACGTAAGTCCAAGGATCGCACCCATGGTCAGCAGACCCCCACGGTGGTGCTCCGGCCCCATCGACACGCGCTCGAAGCCGGACGTCTTCGATTCAGGCAGGCCGTAGAATTCGCAAAGACGCGGATTGGCAACCGTCCAGTCGGAGTTGATGAACGCATCGAGTGGGAGATTGTTAGTGAAAACCTCACGGAAGTAGTGCACCACCTCTTCGCGCATGCTCGCCTCCAGCCAGACGTCGTACTCGGGATAAAGTTTGCCGTCCGGCGGGAACATCCCCAGTCGATGCAACTGAAGCCACTGACGCGGAAAGTCGGCGATGAACCGATCAATCTTCGGATCGGCAAGCATGCGATCCACTTGCGCGGCGAGGCCTTGCTCATCGCCTGTCAGTTTTCCGCCACGAGCGGCGTCAAACAACTCCGGATCCGGCATGGAACTCCAGAGGAAATACGAAAGGCGCGAGGCCAGTTCCCAGTCGGTCAATTGTTCCCTCGGCTCGACATCGCCTTCCACCAGATAGGTGAAATGGCGAGACGTCAGCACGCCGAGCAGCGCCACTTGATAGGCATCTAACACCTTTTCACCAAGCGCCCGCTCCGACGCATAAGCACGCAGGTACGGGGACAATTCATCCATCGACACTGGCCGACGCCACGCACGTTCCGCAAAGCGCTGCAAGTGATCCTCGACCTCGTCCGGTGCTGCGTCCTCACGCACTAACAAGCCCTCACGGGTAGCGAGTTCGGCTTCGCTGACGATCGGCCCTTCCCATTCGATCCAGTCCAGCAGCACCATGGAATAGATGCCGTTGCCTTCTTCATCGAACATCTTCGGCGCCGTCGGATTCAGCAGACCGGTTTCGCTGCTGTGGGTGAACATGTAGAAGGGCTGCGACAAGGCATTGCGGTAATGCGCACCCTTTTGCCGGTCGATGATGTCGGTCGCCACCACGTTGAAATCGAGCGTGGTCGGCATCTCCAGGAACACCTCGAACTCGATGATCTCCGGCGCATCTTCCGGCGCGAGAATATCCAGTTCGATCAAGCCTTCGTTGTTCTCCTCACCAGTGTTCTTCCCGATGCGAAGATGCGCCGTTTGTCCACCCGGCGGACGAATGCCACTCACCTGCATGCGCGCCCGATAGAGTCCACTGTGCTCCGGCCCGGTCTGGCCAAACCAATGCGAGCTCAGCGCTTGCTGCGTCCTGCCCGGAAAGATCAACGCACGCAGCGGCCGTTTGATCCCGAAGCGGTCGAGGTAAGCCTGCTGCCGCTCGCCACCATTGTAGCGAATGTCCGCAGCCGTCTTGCGAACTTTCCGAGCCTCGACGGGCTTATCAGGAAACGCCCGCGCCAGCACTGTCTCCGCTGCACGGTAGTAACGTTCCACATGAGACGGTGCTAGTGACAGCTCGGAGCCAATTCTCTCAAAGCCATGCCACCGCGGGTCCTCGTTCAACTCGCCTGGCTTCGTCGGGTCGTAACGCACGCCCAACAAATCGTAGACCGTATGATGATACTCCTTCCGGCTCAGCCGATAGTGGGCCACTGGAGGTCGCGCCGCCATCCGTGCCGCCCGCCCCTCACCAATCCGTGAATCGAGCTCTGCAATCACCGCTGCGATCTCGCCCTCGCTGGGCTGCACCTCCTCTTCTGGCGGCATCTCCCCGGCGTTGATACGTTCCACGATTTCTGCCCAGAGATGGCCATCGATTCCCGCTTGGAAATCGCGGGAAAGCTGATCGATCCGCAATTCCCCTTTTGCCTTCTCCGGCCCATGGCAACGCACGCAGTGCCTTTCGAGAAAGGGCTCTAACGTGTCAGCGGCAGAAGCCATGGCCGCCCCGAAGAGCCATACGAAGGTAATAAATAACAACCGGATCATAGAAGAGTGGCACGAAGAGGCTTGCCGATTGGAAACGATGCGATCATTGGTAGTGCCCGTCAAGACTGCGCCTCTACTGGCTAATGGTAGCAAGAATCCAAGGGCAACCTCGCCACCTCACGGTTGGATTGCTTATTCAAATGGGACCTGATAAAACCCTTGAGCAACTACTCTCCTCATTTCTGATGATCATGAACAGCCTCACTCTCGTCCGAGCCATTTCGTTCTTCGCCACCACGGCCGTTGCGGTAACGGCTGATGTCGTGATCAACGAGATTCATTACGATCCCGCGGACAAGACGGTGCCGGATGAATTCGTAGAGCTTTACAACAGCGGTGCGCAGACGGTTGATATATCGGGATGGAGACTGGGCGGGGTTGGCTTCACATTTCCACCGAACACGTCCATCGCGCCCGAGGCATTTCTCATTGTAGCCGAGTCACCTGAGACGCTGCTGGCATCGTTTGGCGCGCAGGCACTGGGTCCGTGGGCGGGATCGCTAAGCAATGGTGGAGAGAAACTGTCGCTCGAAGATGCGTCTGGTAAGATCGTGGACGTGGTCGACTACCAGTCCGGGTATCCGTGGCCGAGCCGGGCCGCCGGTGGGGGCAGCTCGATGGAGTTGATCAACCCGTCGCTGGATAATGACCTCGCTGGATCGTGGCGCAGCTCCCAGCCGCCCGGTGCACTTCCGGAGCTGACCTACATTTCAAGCTCAGCAGACGGCTGGCATTTTAAAAAGGGGACTGCGGAGGCCTCCGATCCCATAGACGCCTGGCGCCTTCCAGAATACGATGCAGCAGCCTGGGAAATGGCAAAGCTTCCCGTTGGTTTCGGCGGTGTCGGTTCGCCCGGTGTAGAGTGGTCTACCGAGCTTGCGGACATGCAGAGCAGCTATTCTTCAGTGTTTCTTCGTAGTGAATTTGAGGTCGCTCCGGGCGAAATTCCCTCCGCTCTGCAGTTGGGCTACATCATCGATGACGGCGTCGTCGTCTGGATCAATGGCACGGAGGTTTTCCGACTCAATGTCACTGACGAACCATCCTTTGACACCGAGGCTTCTGCTTCTTCAAAGGAATCGAACACGCTAACGAAGACAGAGATCACGGGCGTGGCTGGTGCCTTCCGCGAGGGTACCAATGTCATCGCGATTCAGGCATTCAATGGAACGATCGGCGGCAGCGACTTTGGTGTCGACATCGAGTTGGTGCGTCCGACAATAGAGGGCGGGGCTCCCGATCCAACGCCGGGTCGGCCGAACAGTGTGCTTGCGGACAACTTGCCACCGCAGACGCGGCAGGTATCGCACACGCCGAACGATCCCAAGGCTGGGGATGCCGTCACGGTTTCCGTAAAAGTGACCGATGCCGATGGCGTGGCCGCGTTGAGCCTGTCTTACCAGGTCGTCGAACCCGGAGCCTACATTCGAAAAACAGATGACGGCTACGAGGATGCCGCAAGCTGGACGACGATTTCCATGACGTTGTCCACCACGGAAGCGGACACTTACATTGCAACGATTCCCGCCGACGTTCAACTGCATAGGCGGCTGGTGCGCTATCGGATATCGGCCACGGACAACGCCGGGCTCTCGGTCACGATCCCGTATGCCGACGACGAGCAGCCGAACTTCGCCTACTACGTCTACAATGGAGTGCCGGAGTGGTCAGGGGCCGACCGCCCAGGGACGTCGGAAACCGTGAAGTTCCCGATCGCGGCGCTGACACATCTTCCAGTCTATCAACTGATCGCCGATGCAACGGACGTGAACCGTTCTCAATACCAGAGTGCTTTTGAGGGACGGCATTTTTTTGGCACGCTCGTCTACGACGGAGTGGTCTACGATCACATTGAGTTCAGCAACCGGGGAGAATTTTCGACGTATCAATCGGGCAAGAACAAGTGGCGCATCCACTTTACCCGAAACCACGACCTGATCGCGCGAGACAACTATGGCAAGAAGTATGCGACGAAGATCAAGACGATGAATATGAATGCCTGTGCGAGTCCATGGGTTCCAGCGAACCGTGGCATGGCTGGTATGGAGGAGGCACTCGGATTCAAGCTGTACCAACTTGCGGGCACGCCCGCGCCTGATACGCATTGGCTGCACTTTCGGGTGGTGGACGACGCTGAAGAAGCCCCCGCCGATAGTCAATACAACGGAGATCTCTGGGGGCTCTATCTATTCGTCGAGTATCCTGACAGCCGCTTTCTCTCATCAAGAAAACTGCCCGATGGCAATACTTACAAGATCGAGGGTGGCAGTGGCGACAAGAAGAACCAGGGGCCGACGCAGCCAACAAACACGAGCGATTGGACGAGCTTTCTCGGTCAGAGCCGCCGCGCCCAGACAACGGAATGGTGGCGGGAAAACTTCGATCTCTCCGCCTATTACGGATTCCGCGCGGTCAATCGAATCGTCGGCAATATCGATATTCGTGAAGGCTGGAACCATTACTTTTATCACAACCCAGATGGTCATTGGGCGCCGATTCCCTGGGACCTGGACATGCTCACCATGCCGGAAACGCATTGGAGTGGTACTATCGATCAGAAGGCTTGCCTGCGTAATGACGACATCGAAATTGAGTTCAAGAACCGGTGCCGCGAATTGGTTGACCTTCTGGTCAGCGACAAGGGCGACTTTGGTGGGCAGGTCGCACAGGTGGTCGAGGAGCTGGCCACCATTGTGAATCCGCCAGATCTGGCGCTGACGATGGTGGACGTCGATCAGTTCATGTGGAACAACCATCCAAAGTCCACCGGCGGTCACAAGGGTGCCTTCTACAGAACACCGATGAATCAGTCGTTCCAGGGAGGAGTCGTGCGGCGCGTGCTCGCCACGGCAGACCATGAGGGATACGAGAAGTATCTTAAGGACTTCACCACCGACACTGACCAGGATGGGTGGAAAATTGGTGACGGCGACCAGAACGGTTACGGCTTTGAGTATCTCAGCCTTGAAGCAAACGATGATGCCATACCGCAGAAGCCGATGGTCACTTACTCCGGTGGTGTCGGTTTCCCGCTCGATCAACTGAGATTCAGCAGTGATGCCTACACGAGTGCTACTGGCACGGCCTTCGGCACACGGCAGTGGCGGATCGCCCGCATCTACAATCCCGCTACCCCCGATTATGAAGCTGGTACGCCTTGGAAATATGAGATGGAAACGGTATGGGACGCTGAGCCTATTATCGAGGTTGGCACAACGACAGTACAGATTCCGGCTGACGCGTTGAAGCCAGGGGCAACCTATCGCGTGCGTTCGCGAGTGCTCGACTCCGGTGGTCGGGCCAGTCACTGGTCGGATGCAGTCGAGTTCGTTGCCGGCACTCCGGACACGTCACCCTACAACGGACTCGCCATCACCGAGGTCATGTACTATCCATCCGACGCCTCCGATGCCGAACGTGCCGCAGGCTTCACGACTTCGGACTTCGAGTTCATCGAGATCCACAACAGCGGTACAACGCCCATCGATCTTACCGTGTTGAGCATCACCAAGGGTGTCGACTTCGACTTTGCCGATGGCACTCTTGCCCAATTGGCTCCCGGTGATTACGCCTTGATCGTCGCGGATGCCGCCGCGTTCGCTGCTCGCTATGGAGCGGGAATGCCTGTTGCCGGGCAATGGGGGAACGATAAGCTGAGCAATAGCGGCGAGACGATTGCGATCACATTTGGAAAGGGCAATGTGGTGCTGGAGTTTGCTTACGAAGCGGCAGCCCCATGGCCTGTGGCGATGCGTGGGCAATCGCTTGTGCTCAATGCGGGTGGAGATCCGACGCTGTCGACATCATGGGTAAATGCCGCGCCGAGCCCAGGATCAGATGGCGAGAATAACCCTGGCGGTGGCGGTTACGCTGTCTGGGCCACGAGTTACTTCGGATCACCCGACGCAGAGAACGCCGCCCCTGACCTGGACGCTGATGGCGACGGCGCTGCCAACGCCGTCGAATTTGTCCTCGTCTCCGATCCGCTAAATCGAGGATCAGTGCCTGAACTAATCATCGGTTTTGACAGCGGCAGAGCGACCCTGACATTCACCCAACTTGTCGACAGTGATGGCTATAAAGTGACTGCAGAAATGTCGACGAACCTCAACGAGTGGCAGTCGGCGACCATCACGGAGATCGCCACATCCCCTGTGGAAGCCATCGCGGTAAGCCGCACCTGGCGCATCGAATCAGATCTGACCGATGTGATTTTCCTCCGCCTCCGAATTGCAGAGCCATAGGGCCTCAAGTTGATCGAGTTCGCTGAATGGGAGGCTCTTCGCATGGGAGCCCTGGATCAGGCTATAACCCTCCTCGACCGTTGTTGTGATCGTGGAGTAGAGAGATTCAGAGGCGTCAAGCACTCACGCTCTTGAACGTGGCACGTTGTCTACAAATCAGCGCCTACGTCCCTTATTTTCGTCCGAGACCGTAGGCCGGTAGGCAATCGACCTCTCTGGTGTCCCGCTGATGCTTCCTTCCTCCGTTGCCATTGGGAAATATATCAGCTGTCTCAGCTCCATCGGTATAACCAAAAGGCATGGAAGCCCAAAGCACAAAGTATTCGTCAGTCCGCCGTCAGAGACGCAAAAGTAACGGCGTGAACATTTCATCGACCTCTCAAGCCGTCCCTCGTCGAGCCAGCGAGCGCGGTTCCGCCAATCACGGCTGGCTGGAAGCTCGGGATATCTTCTCCTTTGCCGCAAGAAAGATGATCTCATCTACCACGCGGTAATCATTGAACTTCGATCTTGAAGCAAAGCCTGAAGATTAGATATCTCTAACACGCTTCTCAGCGCCTCATCCGGAATCTATCCCAAATTAAAAACACACTATGGACAAACCAACTGTTGCAGCCAACAAGCCGATCCCAGTCGACCTTAAAGCCGGGGAAGAATATTACTTCTGCACCTGCGGCAAGTCCGCCAACCAACCCTTCTGCGACGGTTCGCACAAAGGTACCAGCTTCACGCCCAAGCCCTTTACCGCCGAGGCTGATGGCGAGGCCTACCTCTGCCGTTGCAAGAACACGGCCAATGCGCCCTTCTGCGACGGCACCCACGCAAAGATTCCCGACGATCAGGTTGGCAACGAGTACGCAGTCGAAGCGTCAGGGGACGCCGACGCGATGCCTGAGCCCGAGGCTACACCGGAAGAACCGACCGTTGCCTTCATCCACCAGCTAGCCCGGGAAGGCCTCAGCAAGCTCGGTCACCACGGTGAAATGGGCGCCATGGGCGTGCCCCGCTCCGAATTGCCTGACTGGAACGGCATCCAGTTCATGGTGGCTCAACTCTCGACCAAACCGCTCCTCGAGGATGTCCCGGTCGGCACTGAACTGATCATTGGCCCCGAAGCCAGGAAACCGCTCGTTCTCGATATACCGCTCTTCGTCAGCGACATGAGCTTTGGTGCTCTGTCCGAAGAAGCCAAGGTTGCGATGGCCAAGGGTGCGGAGCTGGCTGGCACTGGCATCTGTTCTGGCGAAGGTGGCATGCTACCGGATGAGCAGGAGGCGAACAGCCGCTACTTCTACGAGTTGGCCTCGGCGAAGTTTGGTTACGACGAGGCTCTCCTCACCCGGGTTCAAGCCTTCCACTTCAAGTGTGGTCAGGGCGCGAAGACAGGCACTGGCGGACACCTTCCGGGCAACAAGAATGTTGGCCGGATCTCCGAGGTGCGCGGTATTGAAGCCGGCAAACCCGCAGTCTCCCCACCTACCTTTTCCGATCTCAACACGGTTGAGGACTTTGCCAGGTTCTCCGACCGCGTCCGCGAGATCAGCGGCGGTATTCCAATCGGCTACAAGCTGAGCGCCCAACACATCGAGCGCGACATCGACTTCGCCGTCGCGGCCGGTGCCGACTACATCATTCTCGATGGCAGAGGAGGAGGAACCGGTGCTGCTCCGCTTCTGTTCCGCAATCATATCTCGGTTCCGACCATCCCCGCACTCGCTCGAGCCAGGCACCACCTCGATAAAATCGGTGTGAGCCAGAGATTGACGCTGATTATCACTGGAGGACTGAGGACGCATACGGATTTTGCCAAGGCTCTCGCTCTCGGTGCTGACGGAATCGCTGTCTCCAACTCCGCCATGCAAGCCATCGGATGCGTCGGGGCGCGCATCTGTAACACCAATCTCTGCCCCGCCGGAATCGCTACCCAGAAGCCCGAACTCCGCGCCCAGCTGAACGTCGACGTGGCAGCTCGCCGCCTCGCAAACTTCTTTGAGGCTACCATTGAACTCATGCAAGTCATGGCCCGCGCCTGCGGTCACAATCACCTCAACCAATTCCAAAAAGACGATCTCGCCAGCTTCGACCGCTCCCTCGCTGACCTGGCAGGAATCGAGTTCTCCGGGTTTGATCCGAATCGGTAGTCCAGCCTCAGCCCGAATCTGGGTAGGCAGGTGCAGGGAGCTGGACAGATCGCCGACGATCTGACTCCTTTTCGGCTCTTGCTCCCACCCGGGCAGAGCCGCGCGGCTCGGAAACCGATTGGCCTTCTGGCGGTTAAGGTTCCTGCGTTCGGGATCGTTTAGCCCTCAGCCTTGAAGCTCAGCCAATCGATCGGCGCATTCATGTCGATGTGATCATCAGCTGGTGGCATCGGATATTTCAGTCCGCTGCCGCAATTGAACAGGATGGCTTCTTCGTCGGCACCGATTGATCCATCGGCGATCGCCTTCCAGTAAGCGGCAAGGGTTGCAGCTCCCTCGGGGCAGAGTAAGATGCCTTCGCGTCGGGCGGCTTCGATCTGGGCAAGCTGGATTGCTACGTCGTCCACAGTCATTGCGCAACCGCCGCTTTCCCTCACGGCACGCAGGATGAGGAAATCGCCCACTGCCACAGGCACTCGAATGCCACTGGCGATGGTGTGCGCATCTTTCCATTCATCGGCAAATTCGACTCCTTGCTCGAATGCGCGAACGATGGGTGCGCAGCCGGATGCCTGCACGGCGATCATCTTCGGCATCTTGCTGCCGATCCATCCCAGCTCCGCCAGCTCAGCGAAGGCTTTCCACATTCCAATCAAACCGGTGCCACCGCCAGTCGGGTAGAAAATGACATCTGGCATCCGCCACCCGAGTTGCTCGGCCAGCTCAAGGCCCATGGTCTTTTTTCCTTCAATGCGGTAGGGCTCCTTGAGCGTCGACAGATCGAACCATCCCATCGGCTCGACTCCTTCACGGACGATGCGACCACAATCGTGGATCAGGCCATTCACTCGCCAGACCCTGGCGCCTTGAAGCGCGATTTCCCTGACATTCACCTCTGGCGTATCCTCAGGGCAGAACACAAATGACTCGATCCCGGCGTTCGAGGCATAGGCCGCCAGGGCCGCGCCCGCATTGCCATTCGTCGGCATTGCGATGCGCTTGATGCCCAGTTCCTTTGCCATGCTGACCGCCATGCAAAGTCCGCGCGCTTTGAACGATCCGGTCGGCAGCCGCCCCTCATCTTTGACCCAAACGTTCTTCCCGAGCTTCGGCGCGGGAACCAGTGGCGTCATGGTCTCACCCAGCGATACCACATTTGCGGATTCGACCACGGGGAGAAACTCGCGATAGCGCCACAGATCCGCAGGCCTGCCAGAGAGCATCTCATGGGATAGCGAGCGCCCCAGATTTTCCAGATCATACTTCACGAGCAAAGGCTTTCCCGCATCCGACAACCCGTGGACAAGACCGCGTTCGAATCGTTGTCCAGTGAGCCCGCATTCCAGATGCGTGACAAAGTTTGGACGAAACTCGGTGATGTTGTTCAGTGCAGGATGGCTAATCATATTCCAAGCTCCTTCACAGTGCGGTCGTCATCCAGAAGTTCAGAGAGGTGATTCATGCTTCCGCCTTCCAATTCCGCCGGGAACGGAGCACCAAAAATGGGCTCAACGGCCCGAGCCTCGCCCGATCGCGCCAGCATCTTCTTGAACGAACGCCCCGAACCCCGAACCTCCTCGCTCAGAAGAATCTCCGCGTCAGGACCAATTGTCACTGTGGTTCTCATATCTCCACCATCATTGCAGATACATGCACCGTCAATCGAGACCACGTCAGCGGTAGCCATTGGATTCGCAACGAGCGAACCACCATCCCTGGTACAACGATCCTCGCCTTATGGAATCAAATTAACCCCTTGCAAACCAAAAAGAGGGGCCGCAGCCAGGAGATGTTTGTCATTCGAAAAAATCTCCCGAAATCCATTTTCTGCAGCGGAAGCGAGATGAATGGCATCCGCTGCCCGCAGATAGGTGTGGGCTGGCGCGCTTCGGTAAATGCTTTCCACTCGGTTAATAATTGGCTCTCCGATAGCAATCCATCGAAGCCCGCCGGCAGCAGTGTCGTTGTGTAACTGCGCGAGAAGTAGAGAAAGGTCAGCTGCAGTTGCCGTCTTTTCGCGAATTTTTCGGTGGGCGGCAGAAATGAATTCCGCTTTGCCATGAAGTGAGCAATACAGTCGATCGACAGTCCGAGCATGGGCCTGAATTTCAGTGCTACCGTGCTCTTGGCATTGCAGTTTGAAGAGATAATTCGTGTCGTAGTAGGCTGAAATCATCGCTCTTCCCGTTCTTCACTGATTAGATGGGTCGAATCTGTGCCGCTTCCAAAGGCACCAGCTTGAATGGATTTTTCAAATTCAGGTAACAGTTTCCGGTTTGCCCAGTATGATTTCACCCCCTCTTGTTCTTGATTTGAGAGGGCTTTCTCCAAAAGGCATATCGCTTCCTTTGTGATCGAACGCCGATGTTCCGCTGCCACATTTTTCAGCTTTTCATGAAGTTCTTCAGGGAAAGACTTGATCACGAGAGTTGCCATAGCAAAAAGGAAGCATTTCACTTCCCTTTTGTCAACTTCTTCAAAAGGGCTCCTATAAATCAGTGAACCCATCCGCCACGCCACCATCCCAATAGCTTCCTGTGCCTTGCGATTGGCATCGCGCCCGAGAATCCGCTTCAAGCGCTCGGGGCTATCCGGCCCGTTCGGATCGCGCTTGAACAGCGTTTCCATCGCCGAGCGCGTCTGCGCTGGGTAACTAAGCGGCGGGAGCGTGTCTACAAATAATGCCTCGTCCCTTGTTTGCACTCTAGTAATGGAGGTAAAGATTGTAAATCTAAAAATTATGCTACGTCTGCCACGTCCCTTCATTTTCATTGAATTGACGAATCCACAGAACTCCGTATGATTGGGAATCAGCCTCTGGTACGGTGTCCATCGACGGATTTTCAAATTGCTACTGAGCGGACGAGACTTGCGACCATTTTAATGACCGAAAAACCCACCCAAGCAATCGGAATTGACCTCTTTAGTGGGGCGGGAGGGATGTCACTAGGAGCGCGCCAAGTTGGTATTGATGTCGCTCTCGCCGTGGAGAATTGTCCGAGAGCTTGTGAAACCTACCGCAAAAACTTTCCGACGACGGAACTGTTTGAGGGCGATATCAGAAAACTAAAGGATCTCCCTGAGAAACCCCCAGGCGCTTTTTCAATTCTTTTCGGCGGCCCACCGTGTCAGGGGTTCTCGACTTCAAATCAGAGGAATAGGAACGCTCTGAATCCAAATAACTGGCTGTTTTCCGAATTTGTTCGAATCTTGGAGCTTTGGAGTCCCGATTTCTTCGTGATGGAGAACGTGAAGGGAATCGTGGAAACCGAAGGAGGGCGGTTCATTAAGCTTGCTCGAGTATCGTGTGAGAAATTGGGGTACAAAACTTCATTTGGGTTGCTTGACGCTGCAGATTTTGGAGTTCCTCAGAAGCGCACTCGAGCCTTTCTTGTTGGGACTCGCGATTCAATAGAAATAGGGCTACCAACTGGGGCAAAGTTGAAAAAGCTGACAGTAAGAAATGCGATCAATGATCTTCCGGTTCTAGGCAATGGATCAAACGTTGACCTCCTTCCATACGGGAAGAAAGCGACAAGCAACTACGCAAAAATGCTCAGAAACGGACTGAGTGAGGTAACTGGGAATCTGGTAACTGTAAACGCAAAGTATATCATTGAACGCTACAGTCACGTACCGCAAGGTGGAAACTGGAAAGATATTCCCGCTAAGCTAATGAAAAACTACACAGATCGGACGAGATGTCATACGGGAATCTATCGTCGCCTTAATTCGAATGAACCGTCTGTCGTGATAGGGAATTTCAGAAAGAATATGCTAATTCATCCAGAACATAATCGAGGATTATCTGTCAGGGAAGCTGCTCGACTCCAATCCATTCCTGATGAATTTAGCTTCTATGGATCAATAGGATTTCAGCAACAACAGGTCGGGAATATGGTGCCTCCGTTTCTTGCTAGTACATCGCGGCGGAAAAAA
>JAGROY010000440.1 GCA_020439995.1 Verrucomicrobiia bacterium | reverse complement strand
GCGGTGATCTCTCCGGAAGGAATCAAGGTTCAGAAAGCAACCTGATCACCCCATCTTCAGTCACACCCGTAATCGTAACCGCTTTGTTCCTGCTCTTCAGGCCCGCTGACAGCGAAACTGCTTCTTTGGGCACCCCTAACTTTGCCACCAGATACTTGAGAAGCGCTTTGTTAGCCTTGCCATCGATGGGCGGCGCGCTCAATTTCAGTTTGTGGGTAATCCCATCATCCATCACGCCCACATACTCGTCACGAGGCGCATTGGGAACGACACGCAACTGCAGGCGAACACTCATTCCACAACGCCTATTCGATTTTCTCCTTTTCAGCCAGGCGGACTGACTTCAGCAAGCGACTCCCGGTGTCCGCTGTCACCTCCTTAAGATTGCCCTTAAGCGGCAGATCCATCCAGATCATGTCATCTCGCGAGACGGGGAAAAATTCCGCCAGAGTTTTGGCAGGCACTTTGGAAACGGAGGCAGGCGTTACTCCAAACTGCACAGTTCCATCAAATTTGGGAATCGGCACCTCTGGAGCTTCTTCCAAGATGGGAACCCCGGGAACCGGAGGCTGATTATTTGTCGACGGCTTCTTCAACTGCTTCTCAATCCCAAAACTGAATTCACCCATCAATCTGGCGGATTGCCCCAGCTGCAAATCCATTCCAGAAATCGTGCAAACCCCTTCGCTGGTAACAAAAGCCAGAGTACCACCGGTAATCAGAGGCCGCCGCAAGTGGGAATTGCCCGTCTCGCCACCAAGATCGTCAAACAACGGAATGGATAGAATCCGAACCGTTTGCTCAGTGGCCTCATTGAATCCCAGGCGTCCGAGCGTCTTGATTCCGGCAGCGCTGTTTGATGATCCTGTCAGAACGATCGAACCTGTAACGCGCCCAGGCAGCATATCCCGGAGAGTGTCGATCGCCATTGCTGCACTCTGCTCTTCCGGGGTCATCCGGGTCATTTCAGCACCGGTATACTTCGGCAGCACGTCTGCCATGTCGCAGCCATCAAGATTAACCTTGATATCAAACTCAGGGTATTCGCCCACCTTAATATTCCCCTCAAGCGTTCCCTTGCCATTTTCACCCATTGTAAATTCCCCCTCTGAAAAAATCAGACTGTTCTCTAGAAATCGGATCTTCAAGTTGGTCACGTTGAGGTTCCGAAGGTAGTTCTGGGACAATTGACCTTTGGTCACATGCATCTCCCAGACTCCATCTTCCTTGACCACTTCAATCCGCGCGTTCGTGAGTCCCCCCCGGGCAGTCGAGACTAAGCCCCATGTTAGATTTGCATTGGCAATATCAACGCTCTCGAACTCGATCTTTCCCGGGTCAATCCCCCATTTTCCGCTCAGATCGTCCATTATAGACGCTCCCTCGCCACCGCTTCCAGGTCGCACATCCGCCGTAAGATCGCCGATGAAAATGTCCTCAACTTTCCATTCGTCTTTCATCAGGGATCCGAATGGCAACTTGAACCGAAACCCTTCCGCTTTGAGTTCCGTCAAAAAGAAGCTCGTGTCCGAACTCTTTAGAGTGACCTGCTTGCTGCTGGCCATCGAGCGCTTCCACCGCAGCGGGCTGATTTCCACCTCACTGGCACGGAGCATCCTTCCAATCCTCGATCCCACCATATCGCTAAAATCTGCGCTCTTGATGTGGCTCTGAATGAAGAAGAACGCCCCCACAATCACAACAATCACAACAACCACAATTCTCCATAAATACCCGAACAGCCTTGCAACTGGACTGAGATAAGCTGGCGGATGAAGGATCCCCCCCTGCATACGGAGCATCGCATTGCGCGTGTCCGCCCACTCGTTCATCAATTCGTTGTAAGACTCTCTCCCTAAGGGATCTCTTTCGCTCATGTGTGGCTGGGTTTTCGGCTTAACTCAGTTGCGGGTAGGTTCCGATCCGAAGTCGGAGATGTACCCGAAAACTTTGGTTTTGCCAACTATCTTTCCCCAAAAGCCCACTTCATCGTCTACAACCACCGTGACTGAAGGCACTTGGAAAAAACCACTGTGCTCGACGAGAATTTTACTGGCGCCGCCTGAGGGATTCGTCTTACCTGCCGCCACGTGGAAGAAGACTACAAAGTCAAACTCGACATCTTCGAAGGCCCGCTCGACCTCCTCCTCTACCTTATTAAAAAGGACGAGGTGGATGTCTACGACGTTTCGATCGAGAAGATTACCGGGGAGTATATGAAGTATATTGATACCTTCAAAATGCTCAACATCGACCTCGCCGCCGAATTCGTTTCGATGGCGGCCAACCTGATGTACATCAAGAGCCGAACCCTCCTCCCTAAACACGTGCAGCCTCCGGAAGATGACGCCGAAGAGGACGATCCCCGCTGGGAGCTGATCCGGCAACTGATCGAGTACAAGAAGTTCAAAGATGCCGCAGAATTCCTCCATTTACGCGCGGAAGCGCAGGAGAACTACTACGCCGTTGCCCCTCAGCTCACCGAGCCCCCAAGAGTAGAGGTTCCTGAGGAGTTTCCAAACGTTGGGATCTTCGACCTCATTCGGGCCTTTCAGAAAGTGCTCAACCGCTTCGAGGAAGTGGTCGATTTCCGCGAAATCGTCGATGAGCGCTACACCGTCAGCGACAAGATCGACCACCTGCTCACCAGGCTCAGCCCGGGAAGCTCGATCAAATTCTCGAAACTCTTCGACGAAGCGACCTCACGAGACGAAGTCATCGTTACATTTATCGCCATGCTTGAACTCATCAAACTTCACCAACTCCGGGTAGTACAGGATGTGATGCTGGGCGACATAGAACTGCACCGCTACGAGAACACCTGATTCATGGAAATGGATACGCCCCCCACGCTGGAACTTGCAACTGTTGTCGAGGCACTGATCTTTGCCGCCCAGGACGGCATCCGCACCAACGAGATCGTCAAAGCCATCCAGAGCGCGATCGCCGGAGCACAGAAAGAGGAATCAGAAAATGCCTCAGAAGCAGAATACATGGCCTCGATCGGCGACGTAACCGAGGAAACGGTTACGCAAGCGATCCAAACTCTGAGTGACCGATATGAAGAACAGGGACATGCGTTTGTGCTACTGGAAAGGGCCGACGGCTGGCGGGTCTTCACCAATCCCAGTTTTTCCGTATGGGTAAGGGAATTGTTTCCCGGCAAAAAGCCGTCGCGACTGAGCCCGCCGGCACTCGAAACCCTGGCAATCATTGCCTATCGCCAGCCCATTACAAAAGCAGGCGTAGAGGCAGTGCGCGGCGTGAGCGTCGACGGAGTGCTACAGACTTTGCTCGATCGAAACATCTTGCGAATCGCAGGCCGGGCCGATCTTCCAGGCCGTCCCCTGCTCTACGAAACCACCGATCTTTTCCTTGAGCATTTTGGCATCAAGTCCATCGACGAACTTCCAAACGCGGCGGAACTCCGTGCGGTAAAACTTCCCCAGCCCGAATCGGAAGCTCCAGAGGCAGAAGGTGCCGAGCAACCAGAACTTCTCCCTGAGGGAGCCGAAGAACCTGAGTCTGCGACGGCTGACGACAGCAAAGACGACGACAGCGAAGACGACGACAGCGAAGACGACGACAGCGAAGACGACGACAGCAAAGACGACGACAGCAAAGACGACGACAGCGAAGACGACGACAGCGAAGACGACGACAGCGAAGACGACGACAGCGAAGACGGCGACAGCGAGGACGGCGACAAAGATTGAGCTTCGCACATCGCTCTAAATAGTATTCCATCACCGCCATGGCACTCGACGAAATCCGCGACAAGATTGACGCAGTTGACAGCAAACTTCTGGAGCTGCTCAACGAGCGTGCTGAACTCGTACATCAGGTCGGTGAAATCAAGCGACGCGAAGGACTGGCCATTTATGCCCCCGAGCGCGAGGAAGCACTGCTTCAGGGCCTGATCAAAAAGAGCAAGGGCCGCCTGCCGGAAAAATCCATCCGAGGCATCTACCGCGAAATCATGTCCGCCGCATTGGCTCTGGAGGAGAACCTGAGCATCGCCTATCTAGGCCCTAAAGGAACATGGACCCACCAGGCCGCGCTGAGCAAATTTGGGGTCAGCGTCCGCTACAGCCCGCAGGCAAACTTCCACGACGTCTTCGAGGAAGTCGCACGACGACGCGCCGACTACGGAGTCGTCCCGATCGAAAATTCCACGGAGGGCGCCGTAAATCACACTCTCGATCTGTTTGCCGACTCCCCGCTGCGCATCTGCGCGCAGGTTCTGTTGCGCATCGAGAATGCCATCATGTCGAATTGCGCAAAAGAAGACATCGAGGTCATCTACTCCCATCCTCAGGTCTTCGGTCAGTGCAAAAACTACTTGAACAAGCACTTTCCAAAAGTCGGCCTCGTCGAGTGCTCCAGCACTACCAAAGCAGCGGAAATCGCCGCAAAAACTCCAAAGTCGGCAGCAATGGGCAGCCCCCTGGCCGCACAGCTCCACGGACTGACCGTGCTCGAAAAATCAGTACAGGACAGCGCCACCAATACCACCCGGTTTCTGGTGCTCAGCGAAACCACCTGCCCACCCACCGGCAACGATCGCACCTCGATCATGTTCTCCGTAAAGAACGAAGCAGGATCGCTCTACAATGCCCTCCAGCCGTTCAACGAACTGCGCGTCAACATGTCAAAAATCGAAAGCCGCCCGTCCAAACAGCGGGACTGGGACTACTTTTTCTTCGTCGATGTCCTCGGCCACTGCCAGGATCCACAAGTCGTCGAATGCCTCGATAAACTGGAGCGCCACTGCAGCTTCCTCAAGATTCTGGGCAGTTATCCGAATATCGACTGATCCAACCGTTGCCTCAAGCGTTCGTCGATCGGCAATGAGACCTCTTTTCTCTCTGATTTTCAACAATTTGGATACCTTGCTCGACTTTGTGAAATCTTTCACAAAGGGCTTGCGAGCCAGAGGCTGAACGATAAGCTCCCTGAAAGGCTTCGGATTCCGTCGCCTCAACGCCAGACTGAACGTCAATCCCACTATGTCCGCACCCGCTGCCGAAACGCCTGTTGCTTACGATTCAAAAATCGAAGGAAATGTGATCTTCACCCGAGTTGATACTGCGATCAACTGGATGCGGAAAAACTCGCTCTGGCCGATGCCCATGGGCCTTGCCTGCTGCGCGATCGAGTTGATGGCCACCGGCGCGTCTCGCTTCGACATCTCCCGCTTCGGGATGGAAGTCATGCGCTTTTCCCCGAGACAGGCAGACGTCATGATCGTCGCTGGCACCGTGACTTACAAGATGGCACTGGCAGTAAAGCGCATCTGGGATCAAATGCCTGAGCCGAAGTGGTGCATCGCCATGGGAGCCTGCGCCTCAAGTGGAGGCATGTATCGCAGCTATGCCGTTCTTCAGGGAATCGATCAGCTGATCCCTGTTGATGTCTACATTTCCGGATGTCCTCCCCGGCCAGAAGCACTGCTGGAAGGACTGATGAAACTTCAGGACAAGGTGTCCAGAGAGGCATCGACCGTTGCTCAAAAGAAAGAACTCATCGACGAACTTTCCTGAACGATCGCCATCATTGCCATGACTACCGCAGTTGACACCGTCTCAGCCCTCAAGGACAAATTTGCCGCTGAAATCCTCAGCGAAAATGAGTTTCGCGGCGAACAAACGATTCTCGTTTCACTTCCCGCACTTCCAGCCATCCTCGCCTACTGCAAGGAAGAACTGGATTTTGACTACCTCGTCGACATCTCGAGCGTCGACAACATGGGCGAGGAGCCACGGTTCGAAATGGTGTACGAACTGTATTCGCTCCACACCCACGTCCACCTGCGAATCAAGGCACGAGTATCCGAGGACCATCTCGAAGTCCCCAGCGTGGTCAACCTCTGGCCGACCGCCGACTGGCATGAGCGCGAAGTCTACGACATGATGGGGATCCGCTTCAAAAACCACCCGGATCTGCGCCGAATCCTGATGTGGGAAGGCTACCCCTATTATCCGCTGCGCAAAGATTTCCCACTCGCCGGCAAGCCCAGCGACATGCCTGACGTAGCCTTCACAAAGCCAGCCCCACTGGCAGGCGGACCATTCGTCTCCAGCGATCCGAAAGACCGGGTGACGGGAGAGCCACGGGCAAAGGGCTAAATCTCTGGGATTACCCACCTGAGACCGTTTTGACGGAACCAGTTGCACAACGCTGCTTGCTCGTCGTTTTGATGAGTCACTTCATTTATTTTTAAGGATCCCCCCCGGGCATCGCGCCCTTCCGTCTTCGCGGTCAATCCATTTCCCCTTCAGGCACCAGGAGGATAGTTAGGTCTCTCTTTTGATTTCGACCTACACGCTGACGGAATGCCTCGCCGTCCTACGGTTGACGTTCCCGGCTTGCTGGGTGCTCTACGATCACTATGGGTCAGTCAGCGAAACTTTCGCGCAAGCTTCTCGCTCGCCGCAGCGATCACAAGGTCCGGCTGGATGCCGTCCATTGCAAACGTGGGGCTTGGGATGACATGAACCTCAGGATTTTTCGGGGCCCAGATTTCATGCACGGTTGGCCCAAAAAGAACCACTGCCGGAATTCCGACGGCACCCGCCAGATGCGACACACCGCTGTCGTGTCCTAGAAACAAATCGCAGCGCCGCAGGGCATGCGCCACTTCGGGAAGCGGAGCGGCGTGGATACTGATGTGCGGCAGACCAGCCTCGGCAAACAGACGCTGAAATACGTCCATCCTCTGGTCTTCAGCCTCGCCTGTGATCACTGCGAATGCGGCCGCAGGATATTGCGAGCGCAGTCCTTCACAGACTTCCACCCAGCGCACAATGTCCCAGTTCTTGCTGGGGCTTCCGCTGCCGGGATGCAACGCGATCAACGGGCGTTCTTCCCGTGCTGTCAGCTTCCCTAACACTGCACTCGATTCCAGTGGTCGAGCCTTTGAAAAATCAAAAACGGGCGCGTGATTTTCCAGAAACATCGCCAGCCCTTCCAGCGGACGGGCCAGTTGAAGTGCGGCATGACCCAGCGCGCGATCATCCTTTACCTGATGAGGCCCCTGGATAAATGTCTCGACGCCACAGCGCTTGATGTTGTTCTTGAAATACTCGTCAGGATCAAACAGATAGCTCAACACCAGATCAAATTGCCCGATGTAATTCGTCAGGCCGGTGTCGAGATCCGAGTTTGGAACAAAAAACCGCGCCATCGGCCCATACTCGATCGATCGGGCCCCCTCCACGATACCGAATGCTGTAGCCACATCGGCAACATTGCGGTAGCCGAGGACTTCAATGTGCGGATCAGGCAGCGATTCACGCAGCAACTGGATGGCTGGAATGGTCAGCAGGAAATCACCGATCGCCCCGCCTCTTACGATTAAGATTTTTCCCATCGATATAGAAAATCAGCCAAGTTCCTCTGCACGCAATGCAGCTGTGCGCACGGCTTCGATCAGCGCCGAACGCAACCCTTTCTCTTCCAGCTTTGCCAGCGCGGCAATGGTGGTTCCGCCAGGGCTGGTGACGTTATCACGCAGCACGGCTGGATGTTCACCCGTTTGGATCACCATCTCCGCAGCGCCCGCCACGGTATGCGCAGCGAGTTGTAGCGCCTGCGCCTTGCTGAGTCCCATGACTACACCGCCGTCAGCGAGGGCTTCGATAATGGTGTAAATGTAAGCCGGCCCGCTGCCGCTCAATCCTGTCACAGCATTCAGCAGGATTTCGGGCACCTGCTCGACGTGCCCGACTGCGGAGAGCAAGGTCATGACCGTTTGTCCATCCGCTTCTGTACACTGACCCCCGAGAGAAAATGCGGCAGCCCCCTTCCCCACCAGAGCCGGCGTATTCGGCATGACTCTTGCCACGCGCCCTTCGGCTCCTGCGGCGGCCTGCATTTTTTCCAGGGACACTCCCGCAGCAATTGAGATCACCAGTGGATCACCACCAGCAGCGGCGATCTGCTTCAAAGTTTCGACGATCTGGTAGGGCTTCACGCACAACAGCAACGCATCGGAATGTCGCGCAACAGCCTCATTGCTGCCGACGATTACATCCGGGTGAAGCTGCTGGAGCGCTGCAGTGGCCGCGCCGATGGCATCACTGGCGCAAACATCCGCTTCGGCACAGATTCCCCGTGCGAGAATTCCACGCAACAACGCGGTGCCCATTTTCCCGCACCCGATAATTCCAAGTTTCATTGACATATCGGGCGACCATAGATCACGGATTCGCCAAAGGGAACCGGAAATCCGCGCGCGTCACCCCTCACACAGACGAATCGGAGTCCGCATCTCCACCCGCCATCGCCACTTCACTTCTTTACGATCCAGATATTCCGGTAACGCACCGGGTTGCCGTGATCTTGAAGCAAAAGCGCGCCGGGCTGGCTCTCATCCGCTGTGTAGGCACCGCCCGTCACCTTGGGCAACTCCAGATCTTCGTGAATGATCATACCATTATGCTTCACGGTGATCTTTGCATTCTCCGTCTTGTTACCAGAGTCATCGAACCGCGCGGCCCGGAAACTAATGTCATAGGTCTGCCACTCGAGCGGCGGAAGGCACATGTTTACGTCAGGCCTGGCAATCTGATAAATGCCACCGCATTCATTGTCTGCACCATCCAGCCCATAGCTATCCAGAACCTGAAGCTCATAACGCGCCTGCAAATAGACACCACTGTTTCCCCTGCCCTGCCCAGACGCGTATGGCATGAACGGTGTGCGAAACTCGAGATGCAAGAGATGATCGCCAAAGGTCTCCCTGGTCATGATGTCCCCCGTTCCGTTCACCTCCAGCTCGCCATCGACAATTTTCCACGCAGCGGGTTGAGCTTCCTGCTCAGGCTTCACGCGCTTGGACCAGTGCTCGAGATTGCTGCCATCGAACAACACAGTGGCCCCAGCTGGCGGCTTCATGCCAATGGTCGCCGATGTGAAAGAGCGCTGCTGTAGCTCAAACGTGCCCGATCGCTTTCCCTTGATCGTGCCCGTCAGCTTGCCATCCGCAAATTTGCCATTCACAAAGGATCCGCCGACAACAAATCCCTGATCGCTGTAAGAAACGATACTCGATTCCGTGAGCGGCACGTCGATCATCTGCAGGTGATCATTGCGAAACGTGCCGGTCATCTCCGCAGTGACTTCTTCTCTAGTCATAAAATTGGAGAACATCCGCGCACGATAGCGTCCATCTCCAAGCGCGATCATCCGCACAGCCGCGTCGACTTTTGATCCATCCGTCAGCTCGACCGTTCCTTTCCAGTCTCCCATGTAGGAGTCCGCTTTTTTCTTCTCCTCCGCAGATGCATTACACACTGCGACGAGCAGCCCGATGAGGAGAGAGGATGACTTTGGATAGATGCGTGACTTTTTCATGGCTGGAATGTTGTGTGGTTCAGCGGGAGCCTAGGGAAGAGTCGCCGCCAGATGCAAGACCACAGTGAACGATAAAACAGAATGTCAACGCCAGCCCGGATCCGGAGAATGCTAACATGCCAGCAATTGATCTCATCACGGGGAGGCGTCTGAAGATTGAGCTACAGCTCAAGCAAGCTACTTTCTACCGTTGATAAAGAGGAAGTAGCTGGTAGGGCGGGGTCAGTGTTAGAATTCCGAGTGCTGTGAAGTAGCTGGGGCCAAAAACCTCCTCTTTCGGGCCATTGGACGGTTCCCATTTCCCGTCTTTGCGTTGATTGCGCACTAGCTCGCTCAGCGCCTTCGGAAACGTTTCTCGCCAGTATTCCCCCCCCACTTGAGCCATCGCCTGGACATAGTAGTAGTGGCAATAATGCCAGCGTTTGTTGTCGTCGTAGTCGTCGACACCTTTGTCGAGCATCCAGTCTGCCGCTTCCTTCACTAGGGGATCTTTAAACTGGCCACCGAGCGCCAGGGACAGCGTTCCGATCGCGGTCATTGTCATGCTCGCCTCATCCTCGTCATCTGGATAGTAGCTGAAGACTCCCTTTCTCGTATCAACACGGCAGCGCCTGACGAAACCGAGGGCATCGTCAATAAACATTTTGGGCACATCAAACTCAGCATTCCTCGCAGAGCGCAGGAACATCAGGTGCCAACCAGTCACACCGATGTCCGAGTCACGATCATTGCGATCTGCGACATAACGCCAACCACCGAGATCGGAATCGCGATCCTTATGGTTACGCTGCAGCTTCCATGTGTAGATGAGTGCTTTCTCGATCGCCTGTCGAACACGCTCGGATTGCTTCCCGGAACACATGCCGTAGACCTCACCGAGCATCAATCCTGTAACGGCATGGTTATACGACGCCGTATGCGATGCCTGATGCTTTTTGTATTCTCCCCGGGCATCGAGGACACTGAAGAGCCCGTCGCCGCGTTGGGCATTGAGCACGTAATCGATAGCCGCCTCCAATTGCTTTCCGTAGGGCCCAGAGCCTGGTTGATGTCCGCGCGAGAGGAACGCCATAATCGCCAGCGATGTGACAGCTGGCTGGCCAACCTTGGCGGAATCAAACGAGCCATCTTTTTCCTGCTGTGTCGACAACCACTTAAGCCCCCTGTCCACCGACCTCTCCAGGCTTCGCCATTGGGAATCGCTCAGCACGTCAGCAAGACTCTCTGCCTGCTGAGCATCGGCAGAACCCAACAGTAGCGCTAAAGCGGAAACGGTAACCGCAATGAAACGCATCGATGCCGTACAACGACGGAAAATTTCGGAATGGCTGCTCATTCTCTGGCTTCTTTCTTGAGTGATCGACGCCCCCCACCGATGCGCTCAAAATACGCATCGATCGCCCGGCGGTAGCGATCTGGTGGAGCCGTCCCCTGTTTTTGAATGAGCTCTTCCTGAAGTTTTGACGGCAACGCATTCCAGTCCTCCCTGTCCCCCGCCCCAATGCCCAATTCGCCAAGCGGCGTTGTAACCTCGGACTCAGCAGTTGCCACAGGCTTCTGAGATGCGCCCTGCCCACCGTCGCCACCACCCGCATCGCTACTGGTGGGTTGATTTTGCTGCGTTCGGCTTGGTTGCGGCTGGTTGAGTTGCGGCTGGTTGGGTTGAGGCTGGTTGG
>JAGROY010000439.1 GCA_020439995.1 Verrucomicrobiia bacterium | reverse complement strand
TCCCTGATTCTATGAGAGGATACCGCAGCTCCAACTCCCGGACGCTGGTGAGGTATTCATCGAGTTTGTCTCGATCGTTGCTGGCGAGACCGGTGCGCAGCGACTTCGCCTGTTCGCGAACGTCATCGAGGATGCTGCGCCCGTCTTCGATCCGGCGCATCTGCTCCCGCACTTCACTGGCGCGGCCGTCGAGAAACAGTCGCGCGAATACTCTGGACGGCGAGTTATCGGAAGGAATGAGCGCGCCGGTGCGTGTCCACGAAAGGCCGCCCGATCCCTCGCCCGACAGAGCGAGACTGGGGAATCGCGTCTTTGCGCCAATGTGCTCGGCGGCGAACTGGTCCAGGGAGATCGCGTTGCGAAATCCCGGCCGTCCGGCTCCAGGCACACCAGTAAGGAAGCTGGCCGAGGCCTGATGCCCGAAGCTTGAACTCATCCCGGCGTGCTCAAGTCCGGAGATCACGGTGAAATCATTCCGGTGTTCGTTGAGAATCTCAAGGTAAGGCGAGGGCGCATAGTCCTGTCCGCTTTGTTCAGGAAAGAAGTTGTCAGGATGCAGCCCGAGCGGCGCACAGATGCACACCATGCGGCGAGGGGGCTGGTTCGTCGCTTCTGGCTTGGAGTCACTGCAAAAAGCATCAAGCCAGGGAAGTGCAAGCGAGATCCCAGCGGAACGGATAAAGGTGCGGCGTTTTATCTTATACATCTTGTTCGAAAGATTAAGGGCTACAACGGGCTTACTTACTTTGAAACAGCGCGCTTTGCACTACTTCATGGATCAAGGATCGGAAGCCGTAGTCCTTTTCGCGGATCTTTCCTACGATCGCTTCGATTTCCGGTTCGTCCACGATCATCGGAGAGGCACCGGTGGCATACGTAAGCAGCTTTTCGGTAAGGTTGCGGGCGAGTTGATCTTTGTCGTCGAGCAGCAATGCCTTGTACTGGTCGATGTTTTCGAAGCGGCGACCGTCAGGCAAAACGTCGCTGGGGGCGACGGCCAGCCCTCGTCTCCGTGACCCATCGTCGATGGCTCGGTAGTGATCACGCCATCCGCCGATGACGTCGAAGCTCTCAAGCGCGAAGCCTGGCGGGTCGATCTCGCGGTGACACTTCGCGCAACTGGTGACCGTGCGGTGCTTCGCCAGTTGCTCGCGGATCGTGGTGGCACCGCGGATGTCGGGCTCAATTGCTCCAACATTCGGTGGCGGCGGCAAAGGCGGCGTTCCCAGGATGCGTTCAAGTACCCAGGCACCGCGCAGGACGGGTGAAGTCGTCGTGCCATTGGCGGTCACCTTCAGCACGCTGGCCATCGTCATCACCCCGCCGCGATGACTCTCCGGCGGCACAGCCACTTTACGCATATTCGCGCCGTCGACACCTGGAATGCCGTAGTGCCTCGCCAGGCGCTCGTTGAGGAAGGTGAAATCTGAATCGACGAAGTTCGTCACGCTAAGGTCGTTCCTTAGCACTTCGTCGAAGAACAGCACGGGCTCTTTGATTAAGGCGGCCCTGAGGATGTCGTCATATTCCGGGTAAAGTTTTTGATCCGGCGAGGTGGCATCGATGGCGCGGAGGCTGAGCCATTGGCCAGTGAAATTTTCAGTGAAGGCCGCAACCTTCGGATCCTTCAGCATGCGCTCGACTTGTTCGCGGAGAACACCTGGATCACGAAGCCGTCGCGCAGCAGCGAAATCGAGCAACGTCTCGTCCGGCATCGAACTCCACAAGAAGTAAGACAATCGACTGGCAAGGGCGTAGTCGTCGAGTTCAGTTGTCTCCGGAAGAAACAGGAAACTGGGGGAAACGAGTATGCCCTTGAGTCCTACCCGCACCGCCTGCTCGAACGTGTATCCTCCCGCCAACCGGGATTTCACCCGCGTCAGGAAAGGCTGGACATCGTCATCTGTCACCGCCCGTCGAAACGCCCGCCGCGCAAACTCGCGCAGAATCCGTTCGGCATCGATCAACGGTTGCGCCGAGACGACTTCGTAGCTGTGGGCTTCACCGCTGCCTTCCACGCGCTCCCGTTTGAGATCACCAAAAATCATCCGATGGCTTGGCGGTGGCCACGATTCCAGCAGCGGGCCTTCGACCTCGACCCACTGGATGACCAGACCTGGCCCGGTGTATTTGTCAGCACCGATTTCCTCCACCTTCGGGGGCAGAGCCGGAAGGCCATCAGCGATGATGCGGATGCGGTTCTCGGGCTCAAGTTGTTCAGTGAACTCAATGACCGTCGGTTTGTCCGCCGGAAACGCGTAGTAGTCGATAAGGCGTTCTTCGGTCACCTCTTTCAACGTGCCCGCAGTAACGTGAAAGTTCACCGGCTTAGAATCACTCTGATAGCCGTAGCCGGAAATGCGAAAGCGATACTTGCCGCGCACGTGGCTGCGGAAATTCCACATGGTAACCCGAATATTCGCCGACTCCCACGATGCAAAGATGGCTACCCCGTCGTCGAGGTGGCGGTAGACGCTGCCCGTGGGTTGCACAGTTTTCTCTTCTTTGATGTCGAACACCTTCTTGATCTGGTACGGTCGCTCCCTGCTGGCGATAGCCTCGTCCAGCACCCGCTCGGCGGCGTCGAGATAACTGCGAAGCAAATAGGAGGAGGTGTGCAGGGCATCGGCATTATTGTCGAATCCGGTGGTCGATGTGTCAGGCGGCAGCAAATCGGTCAGATCAACCTCCACTCCCAGAAGATCCCGCAGAGTGTTGGCATACTCGGCTCGATTGAGACGCCGCAAGACCACCCGGCCTTCTGCGGCCCGCTGTGCGCGTTCCGCCTTTTCAGCGCGTTCGCTGATCCAGTCGACGACGGCTTGGATCTCCTCAGTGGCCGGTTGAGGTTCGTCCTCCGGAGGCATCTCGCCCGACTTGAGCTGCTCGAATACAGTGAACCAGCGTTCCCGGTTCGCCCTATCGGCAAAATCGTCCGAAAGGCTGTCTATTTGGAAGTCGCCCTTGTGCTTCGTGCCGCCGTGACATTCCTGACAATACTGCTCAAAAAGCTGGCAGGCTGGAGTGAGTAAGGGTTCGACGTCATCGGCACGTAAGCCTTGCGCCATAACGATGGCACTTACTGCGGCGAGAAGGTTCAGGCGCCACTTTGAAGCGTGCAAAAGGTGAGTGGGTGCGGACATCTTGTCAGTCGGGGGCGATCACTCTGCTGTTTCTGCCGCCAGCGGATCCAGGAACTTATAGAACTCATCGGTCGCTGGATCGCCTGGCGTGCCGAGATCATTGTTCAGGGCACTGTGGTTGCTGTCGCTCTTGCCGTAGGCCTTGACTGGGATGTTCGCTTCTCTCAACCGGGTTGCGAAGATCTCCGCCTGTGCCCGCGTGTCCGGATTCCCGGAAAAGTAGAGTAGGAGGAAAGGAGGGATGCCCTTACCCTTTGCTACATGTGTCACGGCGGAGAAATCGATGTGCTTCTCTGGGTCGTTTCCGAATTTCTGACGGTGGCCAAAGGTAAACATCTTGCCACCATAAATCGCCTGTCGGTGTTCTGCAGTCAGGATGATTTTTGGAATGTCGTAAGTATCACCATCCACCGGAATACAGCCTCTCAGATCACCGAAAGGCACACTTTCCTTTTTCAAATAGCGATCATCGGTGCATAGAATGGCCGCTAGTTGAGCTCCGGCGGAATGGCCGCCGACAAAGATCCTCTTCGGATCCCCGCCGTATTGCGCAATGTGACGGTGCACCCAGCCCAATGACTTTGCGACATCGCCGATCAACACGTCCATCCCAACCTCAGGCAGCAGACGGTAATTGGTAGAAACAAAGATGAATCCCATCTCGACCAGTACCGTTGGCTTCAACCCGACATCACTCTTGTCACCAACCTCCCATCCTCCACCATGAATCCAGAACATGACTGGGCAGTTCCGAGCGCCCGGTGGGGCATAGATATCGAGCACCTGCCGCTCATGGCCGCTCTCAATATAAGGGATATTGCTCTTCAATGGAGCGACCTGCCCCTGGGCGTGGGCGTCTGATAGGAGCACTGCGGCGATAACGAGTGCGGGAATGATTTTCATAAGGTGAGGGATGATGGATCGTGTAGTGGGAGAACATGTAGAGCATCGTTGAGAAGCTGTGAAGTCCACGATTCAAGTAAAGCTATTTGCGATGCGTCATCTGTGGGGGCACTTCGTACATTCAGGGATGCTGATCCGAGCGTGGGCGCAGATTCATAACTTTGCGCCATGGAATCCGCATACCGCCAGAAAGAAGAAGGCGCAATGCCCAGCCGAGCATCTCATGAAAAAACGCTACAACGTTCCGCAAATGTTCTTTCGGGTGAAGATCGAGCGCACGCATTAG
>JAGROY010000438.1 GCA_020439995.1 Verrucomicrobiia bacterium | reverse complement strand
ATCTACTCAAAGTCCTTACGTCCCCGGAGCCCGGGCCTACATCTGGGGCTTCGTGACGTTTTTTCGTGTAAGCCCACGGCATATGTGTCGTTGCAACTCCTGACCCTCCATCTTTGCCCAGCATCGACCCGACCTGCCCACACTGCGACTCCGCGCTTTCCCCTGATGAAAGTGTGGATGGCCTGTGTCCGCGTTGCATTGCTGCGGAGTTTCTCGCTCCGTTGGGAAATAGCAACGGCGAACCGGCGACGGCAGACCTCGTCGCTGACTACCAGCTGACGCGCGAAATCGGTCGTGGAGCGATGGGCATCGTCTACGAGGCGCGCCAGCTCTCGCTGAACCGAACGGTCGCCGTGAAGACGATCTCCGGCGGTCGCCTGGCAAATGCCGAAAGCGTCCGGAGATTCCAGGCGGAAGCAGAAGCCGCGGCCCGCTTGCGGCACCCTAACATTGTCTCGATTTACGAGGTCGGCACCCACGATGGTCTGCCATTCTTCTCGATGAATCTGGTTGATGGCGGAAGTCTCAGCGATCTTGTGGAAGACGGGCCGATGAAGCCGCGGGAGGCGGCAGGCGTCCTGCATACTATCAGCCGAGCTGTGCACGCCGCGCACGCCCAGGGCATCGTGCACCGGGATCTGAAGCCGTCTAACATTTTGCTCGACGCATCGGGAGCGCCGTTCGTGTCTGACTTCGGACTGGCCAAACGGATCGATGATGACGCTGGGCTGACCCTGGCGGGAGGCCCACTGGGGACGCCGCACTATTTGCCACCTGAACAAGCTGGGGGAATTACTGCTGACGATGCTGCGATCACCTGCGGCCCCCCTGCGGATGTGTACTCGCTGGGTGCCATCCTCTACCATTTGCTTACCGGCCGACCGCCATTTCTCGCCGAGACGATCCAAGCGACGCTGGAGCAGGTGCGGACGACGGACCCCGCCGAGCCGAGTCGTGTGAACCCGGGCGTGCCCCGCGATCTGGAAACGATTTGCCTCAAGTGCCTGCAGAAAGATGTCGCCCGGCGTTACGGATCGGCCGCTGATCTCGCCGCTGATCTCGAGCGCTTTCTCGCCGGCAGGCCGATTGTGGCTCGACCAGTCAGTGGCCTTGAGCACCTGCTTTCATGGGCGCGGCGGAATCCTGCCATCGCCAGTCTCGGCGCACTCGCTGCGGCATTGTTCGTTGCCGGTTTCGCTGGAGTGCTGTGGCAATGGAGCAGGGCAGAAAAACTCGCGGGTGAGGAATCGCGTCAGCGCACCGCGGCTGAGGCATCGGTGAGGCAGCTGCACCTCGATCGTGCGGAGGAACACTTTCGGGCGAACCAGCCCGGTGCCGGACTCGCGCACATGGCGCATTTGCACCAGCTCGATCCGGCCGATAGCGCGGTCGTCTCACGGTTGCTGTGGGAGATGACTTACCGAAAGTATGCCGTCCCCTTGGCGGAGCCCGATCTGTTGCCATTATCAGCGGACGTCGTGGTTCCGCCAGTGTTTGCCAATGCTGAAACAGTCCTATCTCTAACATTGTTACCTTCAAAAGGAGAAGTTCGCTTGCACCCTGGCGGGACCGTCGTCGGCACCGTGGACCTTCCAGCAGCACCGGTAGCGGCAGAGATGGCGGACAGTGGAACCTCTGCCATCATCGCCTGCGCTGACGGTCACGTCCTTGGCGTCCACTTGAGCGAAGCCCGGGTCACTGCGCGATGGCGGGCCGGGAAGGGCATCGGCGTTTCGGAAGTGCAGATGAGCGACGACGGAGAGACTGCAATGATTCGCACCGACGACGGAACCCTGATGGCCTGGAATCCCGCGACCGGTCAGGTCACCGCACGGCACGAACTGGGCAAGTCGCTCCGCCTTGCGTTGCTCGCGGGTAATGGTCGGTGGATCTCAACGACGCTGCGCTCCGACTACAGCCGCGCCCTGCGCCTTTGGAGCACCTCGACCAACGACCCCATCGGCCCGCCGATTCAAACGCACGGGCGCATCCGCTACATCACTCGCTCGCTTGCTGATGACTCGCTGCTGGTGGCGACCGACCGCTCGCTGGAGACCTGGTCGACTCCTGACTGCACATTGATCGGCTCGATCCCGAACGACGATGCGGTAACGTTCATGCGTCACGGTGACTTCGGTCTCGCGAGCCTGATCTGCAGGGATCATCGCAGCGCGGAATGGTGGACGGGGCTCGGCTATGCACCTGCACCGCACGTCTTTCCGCGGCTCGTCGACGTGAATGCCGCTGTCATTAGCCCGGGGGGAACACTGTTCGCCGCGCGCAACCGGGAACGTGCCGTTCACCTCCAGCAGCTGGAAACGGATTCGGCTTCGGCAATGTCCAGCGGCCCGTTCGCCCCAGTACCGTTCAGGCAATATCCGGAAGCCGTCGTCTTTTCGCCCGACGGCAAGAGGCTGGCTGTCCGCAGCGGTCGTGACCTCACGGTTTTTCAGCTGGATCGCCCCCCGGCCCACTCGCTCTTCGTCGCGGCAGACACGACCGAACCCGCGATCTACGCAGACGACAATGGCCGACTGGCATTACAGGAACCCGGGCAGCAGTCATTTCGACTGTGGGAGCCTAACATTGCCCCTGACCGATTCATGAGCTTGCCGCTTCCTTCGAAATTTCCGAAAACGAACACCGTTTCCGCACTCGGGAGGCGTGGAGAATGGATGGCAGTCGCGGAGTGGCAGGGACGGATCTCAATTTGGAAAGTGAACGACCAGGGCACGCCGCAGAAGCAACACGCAGAGTTTAACTCAGGACTCGGGATGGGAATCCGCACGCTGGATTTTGATTCGAAGGCAGAACGTCTGGTGATCGGAACGCAACTGGGAGGCGTTCACGTTTTTGATGTTAGCTCGGGGAAGCAACCACATGAAACGGCGCCAACTGGCCCGGCGGTGCAGCAAGTCATCGGTCCGTCCGCAGGCGACCGGTTCATCGTGATACGCGATGGAGTCACAGAGATCCTAACATTACATCGAAACGGTTCGCTTCAGTCGGAGCATCACTTTGATTTCGCCTCGTCGCATGCGCTGTGCAGCCCGGACGGCAATCACTGCGTTGTCGTTGATCCCCGGTCTAGCGAAGTTACGGTGCTCGGGCCGGACGGTTCTCAAAGCAGGCTCACGCTTGATGCGCGTTGCCTCGCGGCGGCGATTTCCACCGATTCCCGGCTGCTGGCACTGGGCTTGGCCGACCGCAGCGCCAAGGTGGTTCGCCTGAAAGACGCGGCGGTCATGGCGACTCTCCAGCACGGCAGCGAAGTCGGTGCATTGCGCTTCACGAGCGATAGCAGTCGCCTCGCGACCGGCACGGGATCGGGGAGCGTGCGCGTCTGGGAAGCGACGACGGGAGTGCCGGTGACGGGCACGTTTTCGCAGTCGGGGAGCATCCGTGCCATGCAGTTCGCTCCGGGCGACGCCACCTTGCTCGTGGTCGCTGACCATGCCCGAGACAATATGGCTGCGGCTCAGTTTTGCCACTGCGGGTTTGAGGTTTGTGAGCGTGGCATGTTGGGGTGCATAGCGTGGGCTACTCCGCCACGAAGGCGGAGCCTATCCACATTCATTGATAAACTTGAATTCATAATGAAACAACATCTCCAACATGCCACAAACGTCATTCTATACATCGGGTTCGATGTGCACAAGAACTCTATCGCCATTGCCTGCGCCTTGTCCTGCGAATCCGATGATCCGCAGTTCTACGGCAGCTGTGGCGGATCGAACCTTGCCGTCGAACGCGCGCTCAACCGCATCTGCAAGAAATTCAACGTCACCAAGAAGCAGATTCGCATCGCCTACGAGGCGGGGCCGACGGGATTTGTTCTCGTGCGCAGACTGCTGCAACTTGGCTATGACACCATCGTCGTTGCCCCTTCAAAGATGGAACGTGCCGCTGGTGAAAAGGTAAAGACCGATCGCAAGGACGCCATCAAGATTGCCCGGCAGTTGCGCGGCAAAATGCTTACAGGCATCTACATTCCGGAGGCCAAAACCGAAGCCGTCCGCGATCTGTGCCGCGCCCGCACCGATGCCAGCGAAGACTTGCGCCGAGACAAGCAGCGGCTCTGCGCCTTCCTGCTTCGCCAGGGCATGCGCTACGATGGCAAGACCAACTGGACGGAGGCTCACATGCGCTACCTGCGCAAAATGAAACTGGCCGATCCCATCCTCGATCAGATCCTCGAGGATTACCTTCGAACCATCGATGAGGGAATCAAGCGCGTGCAAATGCTTGAGGAAAAACTTGAGCAAGTGTTACTCGAATGGAAAGAAGGCGCGCCCTTTGTCAACGCGCTCAAAGCATTCCGCGGTTTCCAGACGGTGGCC
>JAGROY010000437.1 GCA_020439995.1 Verrucomicrobiia bacterium | reverse complement strand
CCTGAATCAATGAGAGGATACGTTTGGCAGATAAGCATCCTGTTCTTTCAGTATCTGGTGGACCCGCGAGTTTTCATCAAGGATGACCGCGATGGACCATTGTTCGTGATTGATGTCCAGGCATGGCTCAAAAAGATGCGAGAAGGGACCATGACCGACATCATGCAATAGAGCCGTAGCCAGCAATGCCTGCCTCGCCTTCCTGATCTTCTCAGCATCGCTAACATCTTCCAGGTGTTCCAGCACCAGCAACATCAGGTGGGTCACACCGAGGCTGTGAGCGAATCGAGTGTGGTCCGCCCCAGGGTAGGTGAAGTTGCTGACGCCCAGTTGGTGAATCCGCCGCAGTCGCTGCACTTCCCGACAATTGATCAGTTCGATCAACCAACCGTCGCGCTTTCGATCGAAAGCGATGTAGTTGTATAGCGGGTCGCGAAAGACTTTGTCGGACACACACGTTTTCTTTGTTGGTTAGCTGGCGACTGCTAGCGCCAAACTCTTTGCGAAATTTAAGGAGTCTCGGCTGGGAGCAGCTTCCAACGGCACTTTCTTGAACGTACAGGCTTCCTTCAATGCACTCTCCCAGTCATTGCTCTGCCGGTGAAAGAAGAGGATTGTCGAGCCAAGCTCCAAGTGCCAGAGATCTGCGCCAATCAATCGCTTGCCGAGATCACAGAATTGCTGGACTTGCGGTTCAGGCGCGTCGTTGACCAATTTTAGAATTTCCGGCTTCAACTTGTAAGCATACAGCATCGAACCTTTCTTCGGGCCTCCTGTCTCTTCGACTAATCCCGCAGCCACCATCTCGTCGCAGGTGTCGGCGACGTCTCGCGAATACGGACCGAAGTGATGCAGCGTGTAGTGGCACTGCAAATCACAACCTGCCTGCTGAAGGAAGAAAACGACCTTTTGCAGACGCTTGCGCCCAGGGAATCCTTCTTCCCCAGACCAAGACAGTAGTGTGGCTAGTTGGTGTCTGTTCATAGCATCACCTTAATTCAAACGGATTTTCATTCACAAATGTTAAGTTCATACCCGCAGTCCAATCGGCTTGCAAGACTTGAATCCCCATTGGGAAATTTCATTCGTTGACTGACCTCAAAGAATTCGAAGACAATTGTCAAGGGACGTAGGTGAATAAGTGGACATTTTATTTTCATACATTCACAATGCCCGTACTACACGCATGTGGCGAAGGGGATCGGACGCACGGGGATTCGCAGTCCGCTGAATGCTGAATGCTGACAGGTAATAGCTGTTGCCTGATCAATCCGAATCCTGCTCTGCAACCATCCCGGCCTTTCTCCACAGGCTGGCGAAGGCGCCGTCGTGATGGGCGAGTAAATCGGCTGGCGAGCCCTGCTCGACGAGGCGTCCGTGTTCCATGACAAGCACTTGGTCGGCGTGGCGCAGGGTGCTGAGACGGTGGGCGACGATGAAGCTGGTGCGGCCCCGGAGGAGGCGGCGCATGGCCTTCTGAGTCCGGGCTTCGGTGATGGGGTCGATGGCACTGGTGGCCTCGTCGAGGATAAGGATCTCAGGGTCGGCGAGAAGGGCGCGGGCAAAGCAGACAAGCTGTCGCTGCCCGAGGGAAAGCGATGCGCCGCGCTCGCCGACCTCGGCACGGAGGCCGCCGGGAGCGCCTTCGATGGCGTCGAGGCAATCGAGCCGCTGCAGAGCCTCGCAGACTTCGGCTTCGGTGGCGCCGGGCCGGACGACGCGGATGTTGTCAAGAATGGTGCCGCCAAAGAGGTGATTTTGCTGGGGAACGATGCCGAGGTGTCCCCGCAGCCAGGTTCCAGAAAGCCGCCTGGTATCGATGCCGTCGAGGAGCACCTCACCGGACTCGGGCAGGTAGAACTTGGCGATGAGACTGGCGAGAGTGCTCTTGCCACCGCCGGTCGCGCCTACGATGGCAACGCAGTGCCCAGGCTCGGCGACGAAGGAAACATTCTCCAACACCCGACGCCCTGGCACGTAGGAGAAGCCGACTTCACGAAACTCGACGCGTCCGGCGAAGCTCTCGGGTTCCTCGGCATCGAGCGGTTCCTCCCAGGCCGGTTGCGTGTCGAGCACGCCGAAAACTTTCTCCGCACCGGCCATGGAACTAAGCGCCTCGTTGAACATGTTGCCCAGCACGGTGATGGGACTGAAGAAGAGCCCCGCAAGAAAGAAGAACTGGATGACGCTACCGAGCGACATGGCGATGTCCGGCTGCAAGGCGCGCCAACCGCCAAGCACGACGAGCAACGCGAGGAAGAGCTGGCCGCTGAGTTCGAGGAGTGGAAGGAAGAGGCCGCTGGTGCGGGCTGAAACCATATTGAGGCGCGAATGATCGACCACCAGGTATCGAAAGTGCTCGGCATTGACGCCCTCGCGACTGAAGCTCTGAGTGACGCGGATGCCGCTAACACTTTCCGCCATCGTCGCGGTGATGCGGCTGTAGCTGTCGCTCTGGTTGCGGTAGGCGGCACCGAGCCGGGCGCGGAAGATGCGGTTGAGGCCCCAGGCGATCGGGGCCATTCCCAGCACAGCGAGGAAGAGCACCCAGTCTTCCCAAAGCATCAGCACGGCGCACCCCAACATTTGTCCCGCCTGGACCAGGCTTACGAAAAGGACGTTCTGCACGCCGACGCGAACGTTTTCTGCATCCCCCGTAAGCCTGCCGATGAGTCGTCCAACGGCATGGGAGTTGAAATAGCCCATGTCCAGCCGCAGCCAGTGACGGAAGAGCGTGGCACGCAGGTCATGAATGACCGACTCGCCCAGTTGCAGCGCCCACTTGATGCGGAAGTGGAACGTGATCTCGGAGAACAAAGCGAACAACGCAAAGCCCAGCACCCACCAGAAGAACGCGTTCTCGTCCTTTTGCGCTACTGGCCCGCGAATGATCGCGCCCACCGCCCAGGCCAGCAGCGGCATCTGCACGGAACGCACGAAGACCGCAGTCATGAGCAGCACGAGCTTCCCCGGGTAGGGCAAAGTGAAGCCGAACAACCGACGGATAAGGTGGAAACTCAATGGCGCGCGATCCCGCTCCTCGGCCTCCCCGGCTTCGCGTCGGATCGAGTCAAGCGTGCGGTGGTCGACGATGCCTGCCACTTTGCCCCGCTGCGGATGAAGCCTGGAGTCGAGGTCTTCGCTCACGTCTCTCATTCGGATCCTCCTTTCTCGGCAAGCACAGCGTCGCGGTAGTAGCCGGGCCAGTCGCGCAGTTCTGCATGAGTGCCCATGGCGACGAGACGTCCGGCTTCAAGCACGGCAATGCGATCGGCGCGGCGCACGGTGCTGAAGCGGTGCGCCACAATGAACGTCGTCCGTCCGCGGCTCACGCTTTCCATTGCATCGAGGATCTCCTCTTCGGTCTCCGCATCGACGGCGGCGGTGGGGTCGTCGAGCACCAGAATGCCGGGGTCGAGGAGGATTGCCCGCGCGAGCGCAAGCCGCTGCCTCTGGCCACCCGACAGGTTCGAGCCGTTTTCGTGCAGCAGAGTTTCGTAGCCCTGAGGCAGGAGCTCGATGAACTCGTGCGCCACGGCGAGCCTGGCCGCGCGTTCGATCTGTTCGTCCGTGGCCTCTGGATTGCCGAAGGCGATGTTCGCGGCGACACTGGCGCGGAACAGAAAGCTTTCCTGGAAAACCAGGCCGACCTGGCGGCGGACATCGGCCAGTCGCCACTCCCGGAGGTCGCGCCCGTCGAGCAGAATCCGCCCGGCATCGGGATCGTAGAAACGGGGAATCAAGTGGATCAGCGCACTCTTGCCAGAACCGGTCGCTCCGACGATGGCGATTTTCTCGCCGGGTGCGACGTCGAGGTCGATCTCGTGGAGAACGGTGTTCGCCGGGGTGAAGCGGAAGCTCACTTGGTCGAAGCGCACGTGGCCGCGTGTGCGCTCCAGGGGAGCGGCATCGGGTCGGTCGGCGATTTCCGGTTCAGCGTCGAGAATCTCGTAAACCCGGTCAGCGGCGGTGAGAGTCTGCTGGAGGTTGTCAGCGATGCTGCCGACGGCGTTCACCTGCGCTGCGAGCTGCTGGAGAATGCCGGCGAACACGATCAGCCCCGAGCCGATGGCAATGCGGTCGTGGATCGCCAGCCAGCCACCGTACCCTAACAGAATCACCATTGATACCTGATTGAGGAGCGACACCGTCGGAGTCAACGTGGAGAGCCGCTGGAAAACGCGCCTCTTCTGGTCGCGCACCCCGGCGTTGGCTTCGAGGAACCGTCGCTCTGCCCAGGGTTCGATGCCAAAGCTCTTAACCACTCCGATGCCACGCACCAGTTCCTCAAAAATGCGCACCAGGGTATCGACGCGCTCGCGACCGGCCTCGTATTCTGGCCGTAGCAGCCGTGCGTAGACGACTACGATGACCGCCAACACTGGCATGACTGAGAGACAAGCGATCGCAAGTCCTGCGTGGATGCGCAGGAGAAAGGTCAGGTAGACGGACGTGGCTAGCAGGACATTGAGACTCTGCATGGCCACGCCATCGATGAAGAGCCGCACCGACTGGGTGTCTCCGGTGACGCGATTGATGAGCGAACCAGTGGCATTGGCATCGAAGAAACGGAAGCCAAGCTGCTGCATGCGGCGAAAGACCTGCGCGCGGAGTTCGACTACGATCCTGGCCTGGCCGAGCCAGTTTGCGAGCGAGGTGTTGGCAAAGGAGAGCGCTCCTCTGAGCGCCGACGCCGCCAGGATCCATCCGCCAATCAACCAGAGCGTCCGCATGGGCGGCCAGCCCCCAGGCGGCGACCAGCCAAAGGGCCACGGTGGCGCGGCTGCCCCCGGCTCCAGCAGCGAGCGGAGGTAATCGATCGCCAGCCCTGCCCCACCCAGACTGACCAGTCCGAGCAAAAGCAGAACGGCTTGAAGGAGCACCAGCACGAGGCACTGCGGCCAGTGACGCCACGCCAGCACCACCAAGCGCCCGAGCAGATACCGCTGCCTCTGAGCCCGCGCCAAGTCCACACCGGAAGCTCCGGTTTCCTCTGCGTCGCCGGGGGCGCTGGCTGCAAGTGATGACTCATTTTTCAATTCAGGCGTGGCAACCATGGCACAGAACATTGCGGCGACAAGTATCTCGTCATTCAATTCGAGCAGCGGGAAGGTCGGCGAGACGGACGGTCACACATTGTCCCGGAGTGAAACTCAACAGAACGTTGACGCTACTCTACTCTATGAGTCCTGTCGGCACCAGGTTCTGGAAAATGCCCAACCGTGAGGCACGGTCGTCCATCCGATATCTGTATTCATCTTCTCAAATCTGTGGACACCTGTGTTCTTTTCCTTAAACAGATGGCCACGGATGCTCTGGAGAGTCGAATGCCAATTGATCTACCTCCCATCCACGCCCTTACTGCTTTTTTCTTTTTTCGCCCCAACATTCTCCGACACATGTTTGAGGTGGCCGGAGAAGCGGAGCC
>JAGROY010000087.1 GCA_020439995.1 Verrucomicrobiia bacterium | reverse complement strand
TACATCATACCAACCGCCCACCCATCCTGATTGAAGATTCGAATCCCATAACTTGCGGATCCGATCCAATGCAGCAGAGATTCATCAGTAGTGCCTCTGGAGCCAAACAGCACCGAGTGAACTTTTCGTCACGACTTGCCCGCTGCGGCAAATCACCGTAAACGAAAATCCCACCGATGCCCCTCCATCCGCACCTATGTCTCTTGAAATAGCTTCAAGCCTGACTGCGAAATTCACCCGGGGGAAGACCGGTAGTCGCCTTAAACTGACGGGTGAAGGCGCTTTGATCAGAGAAGCCGCAGGCAAGTGCGATTTCGCCTATCGACTGGTTGGACTCTGCCAGCAGGCGGGACGCCTCCTCGATGCGGCACTTCATCACGAACTGTTTCGCGGACAAGCGGAACACCTTGCGCATGCGCCGATCGAATTGTGGCACGGATAGACCCGCGAGACCTGCCAGATCGTCCACACGCAGGGGATCATCGAGATGCGCGTGAATGTGCTCCACCACCTCCGCCAGGCGCGAGAGCTTGAGATCCCCGGTGCTTGGCGCATGGAGGTCCTGCGATACGCCGATAAGTCCCACCACCGTGCCTCCATCGGCATCGTGAATCGGATGCTTGCTGGCGAGGTACCAGCCGATCGATCCGTCGCGGTTGGTGATGCGTTCGAGGCGGTCTGTGATGGAACTCCCGGTCTGAAAAACTTCCGCATCCTGCTCAATGTAAGTGGCAACCAGCGGCGCGGCGAACAACTCGTCCGCAGTCCTGCCGATCACCTCGTCCCGGGATCGCAGGTTCACCCTTTCGACGAATGCCGAATTCACCGCGAGATAGCGCCCCCCCACGTCCTTGATGCAATAGACGACATCACCGAGCGGCTCGAACAGCCGGTCAGTGAGGGAAATCGCTTGTTGGATAGCCGAGTTCACAGCCGCACCCTGCCCAATCCCCGCCCGCAAGTCTTGTAAAAAACACACGCTCCTCCAGTGCAATTCGTTCAATACGCCGGTGCTAGTGTACTCGAAAGACAGCAAACACAATGCCCGCAACACATACACCGAACGAACCGCAGGCCTGCGCCGCAGAACCTTCACTGGCGGAGCAGGCATGTGAACTGGCCAGCATGCTGCTGCGTGAGAGCAAGCAACTTAGCACACCAGCAGACCGCGCACGGTCTGAGCAGATGGCGCGCATGCTCGACGACTCAGCCGGCAAGGCGTTCACCATCGCCCTGGCGGATCAGGTGATGCGCTTCACACGATCGCAGCGTGGCGCACAGCGGTTTCGCAGCCTCATCGCAGAACTCAATCCCCCGAAATATCTCGGCGCATTCGACCGCACTCTGTTGCGAATCGCGGCAGTGGCATCCCGCTTTGTCCCCTGGATCGTCATGCCGCAGGTAGCTGCGCAAGTGCGCCGTGAATCCCGCAACGTCATCCTTTCCGGGGAGCACGATGCATTGTCCGCCTACCTGAGCCAACGGGAGAAATCCGGAACCCGCGTCAACCTCAACCAGCTGGGCGAGGCAGTGCTGGGCGAAGGTGAAGCCGGCAGGCGACTGGAGGCCGTGCTGGAAAGGCTCGCAGATCCCGCAGTCGACTACGTGTCTGTTAAAATCTCAGCGATCTTCAGTCAGATTCATTTAGTCGGTTACAGGGCGACGCTGGAGGAAATCAAACAGCGCCTGCGCATCCTCTACCGCGCTGCCATTGCCAACCCGCGCCCCGACGATCGGCCAAAGTTTGTGAATCTCGATATGGAAGAATACCGGGATCTGAACCTGACGGTGGATGGATTCTGCGAAGTTCTGAGCGAACCAGAATTCCAGCACCTCGAAGCGGGCATCGTGTTGCAGGCCTACCTGCCCGACTCATACCAGACGCTCATCAAGTTGACGACCTGGGCACAAAATCGACGTGCCGGAGGAGGCAGCGGAATCAAAGTCCGGCTGGTCAAGGGCGCAAACCTCGCAATGGAAAAAGTGGAAGCCACCCTGCACGACTGGGAGCAGGCACCGTATCATTCCAAACTGGAAGTCGATGCCAACTACAAACGAATGCTCCAGTACGCCTGCACGCCGGAGAATCTCGAATCGCTACGGATCGGTGTGGCCAGCCACAACCTTTTCGACATCGCCTACGCGCTGCTGCTGCGCGAAAAATTGGAACAGGAAAGCGCAGACCAGATCGAATTTGAGATGCTCGAAGGAATGGCAAACGCCCAGGCGGCGACCGTTCAAAAGCGTGCCAGTGGACTCATTATGTACGCGCCCATCGTGCAACGGGATCATTTCCAGAGTGCCATCGCTTATCTGGTGCGCCGCCTTGAGGAAAACACTCAGGATGGCAATTTCCTGCGAGATCTGTTCGCGCTGCAAGAAGGCAGCGATGCATGGCAACGGCAAAAGGAGAGCTTCCTCGCCGCCTGCGAGCTGGCAAATTCCTCCAGTCTTCGCTCAAGTTCAAATCGAACCCAGAACCGCATGACCGAAGTGCCCGTCTGTGATCCTACCGGGGCTCCTTTTCAAAATGCCGCAGACACAGATTTTGCGCTCGAACCCAACCGCCAGTGGATTCAGGGAATCGTAAACCAATGGAGCACGGCAACATTGCCTCCTGTCACTTTTTCCACAGCGCATGCAAATTCCGCGAAACTCGCAGACGGTCACGATCCTTCGCGGCCCGGCACGATTGCTTATCGCTACGAGCTGGGAGACGACAACGATGCCGAGACAACGCTGGCCCGGGCATCGGCTGCCCAGAGCGAGTGGCAAGAGCTGGGATTCGAGGGACGGGCAGCGATTCTGAGGAACGTTGCGGCGGTCATCGCCCGGCACCGTGGAGACACGATCGGCTGCATGATTCTCGATGCAGGGAAAGCAGTGACCGAGGCGGACGCCGAAATCTCTGAGGCGATCGACTTTGCAAACTACTACGCCCGGTCACTGGATGCCTCGTCCGGCTGGTTCGACGGCGCACAACCGCAGACTTTGGGTACAGTGTTAGTGACTCCGCCGTGGAACTTCCCCTACGCGATTCCAGCAGGAGGCTGCATGGCTGCATTGATGGCAGGAAACACGGTCATTTTGAAACCGCCACTGGAGTCAGTGCTGACGGCAAGCAAAGTCGCCGAGCACCTGTGGGAAGCCGGAGTTCCGCGTGATGTTCTCCAGTTTCTCACCGTCCCTGACAATGACACAGGTAAACGCCTCGTCACCGATGATCGAGTGAGCGCGGTGATCCTGACAGGCGCTTACGAAACTGCCCGAATGTTCAAGCAGTGGAAACCGCAGTTGCGGCTTTCCGCCGAAACGAGCGGCAAGAACAGCCTCATCATCACCCAGGCAGCCGACGTTGATCTCGCAATCAAAGACCTCGTGAAGGGAGCCTTTGGCCACGCCGGCCAGAAATGCTCGGCCACCAGCCTCGCACTTGTTGAGTCGGCGGTGCTCGACGATCCAGTCTTCCTGCGGCAACTGAAGGACGCGGCGGAAAGCATGCGCGTAGGCCCGGCATGGCAACTCTCCAGTGTGGTCACACCGTTGATCCGGGAACCCGGCGACGATCTGCTCCGCGCCCTGACGACGCTTGATCCCGGCGAATCGTGGCTACTCGAGCCGCGCATGGTCGAGGACAATCCCTGCCTGTGGTCGCCCGGCATCCGGCTTGGCGTCGCACGCGGAAGCTGGTTTCATCGCACAGAGTGTTTCGGGCCCGTTCTCGGCATCATCGCAGTGCGCGATCTTGACGAAGCCATCGCGATTCAAAATGACAACGCATTCGGACTGACGGGAGGCATCCATTCACTTGATGAACAGGAGACCGCCCTGTGGAAGAAACGCGTTGAAGTGGGCAATGCCTACGTCAACCGCAGCACCACTGGTGCCATCGTGCAACGCCAGCCATTCGGAGGATGGAAGTGTTCCACAGTCGGTACAGGAGCCAAGGCAGGCGGCCCCAACTACGTGGCAAGTTTCGCCCACTGGTCGGACAATGCACTGCCAAAACATCGCACTGCACTTCGCCCCGCACTCCATGAGGAGCTTCAGAAACTGGCTTCGCCGCTCGACGCAACCGCACAGGAAAAGCTACTGGCTTCAGCCGAAAGCTACACGTTTTGGTGGAATGAACATTTCTCCATCGATCACGATCCCACAGCGCTCGACTGCGAGAGCAATATTTTCCGCTACCGTCCCAGGCACCAAGTCATCCTGCGCAGCAACAACCCGGCAGATGAACTCCTGCCGATTCTGCAAGTATCCCTCGCATGCAGAATCTGCGGCGTTCCCGTGGAACTCAGCACCGCCACCAAGTGCAATGTCAGCGCTTTCCCGAATCAAATCACAGAGTCCGATGCAGATTTTGCTTGGAGATTGGAAGGCCACTGCTGCACTAACAGATCCACCGTAATCCGAAGCACCGCCGCCCTCCCCCTCAACGTCATGCGCGCAGCCAACGACGCGAACATTTCCATACATGCTGCACCGCCCCTGGTGAACGGACGCATCGAACTGCTCCACTATCTGTCCGAGCAATCGGTGAGCGAAACGCAGCACCGCTACGGCACGGTCAGAACATCATCGAAGGATTGTGTGTTTAACAGGGCCTGACAGCTGAGGGCTACTGGCTGAATGAAGTTCTACTGCTCGGTGATTCGATAGCACTTGCCGTCGTCTAGCGGACGCATGGAAATGGTGGTGGCCGTGAGGATTCCCTGAGACTCTATCTTCCCGTCGACGACGTTCCACTGTTGCATATTCAAGGAACTTTCCAGACGATAGCGGCGACCTGGCCGCGAGGTGAATGTGAGTGTCATCTCACGCTTTGTGGAATCTACCAGGACGTCAACCACTTCAAAGACCTGGTCAGTGAGATCCGCGCGAAACACATCATCCTGGATTTCGTGGCCGATGCCGGTATTGCGCCGGATGACAGCCGCAAGCGTTTGACTTTCTACCATCGTGATCATTTCTGCTGGCAGAACATTGCGATAGAAAAAGCGATCACCATCACGCAGGCGCTCGAATTGATCCGAGATGATCGCACTCCATGTGCTGCCTACCAGTGAGTCGGGCGCGTGGGCTTCAGCAAGCCCACCGACCCAGGCGTCGATAGAATTCACCGAGGAATAGACGGCAGCAAGATTGGCCTGCACAGCTGGATCGCTGCTGATGTCTGAGAAGCGGCGCACTGGTGTGAGCCCATAGGCGAGCCGAATGGAATTGAAATCTGCCAGGCCATGATCCCGGCCACGCTGGATATTCAGGGAAGCCAGATCGAATCCCCCTGATCCAGGAGAGCCGAACAGGAAGTTGCGCACGCCATCAATGACTTCATTGTCAACTTCCTGAGCTACTTGTGCGGCGAGGCCCCGCAAGATCGAATCGATGCCGTTGTCTACGATTTCAGCGGGATTAAAGAACGCATTCGCGAGAGTTATGTTCCCTTCAGTGCTCTGGCTTCCGTCGGCGTTGATCCGTTTCAGCTCTGGCGAAAGCATGCTGTGACCAAATCTATAGGCGGCGGTAGAAAACTCGTTGGCAATGCTCGGATTTACATCCTGCTGATAGCCGCGATAGGGGCGGATCGCATCAGGCCCCAGCATTGCTGGCAGGAACTCATTGTAGGTGATCGACTGGATTTCGGCTGAGACAATCATTCGGGCAAGTTCATAGATTTCGTCGCCAGTGAGCAGAGGATTTTGCTCCGCTATCACGCCAGCCCAGGAATTGTGCTCCCGCATGAACAGCGTATGCATAGCAGTAAGAGCGATCTGCTCGTTGGCGCGGAAATCTCCAGCGAGGAAGAAGTTCGGACTGTTCGTCGGAGCGTTGTCGAAACCGTTTGTATTGAATGGCAAGAGATTCCCGTCGCTGGTCTTGAGCCGACCGCTGCCGTCGTTTGCACGCAACTCGGTCGCGATTTCTGCGGAGGAACCGTAAACGTTTGAGCCGTCGATAAATGCGGTGATCTCGTTCGTCTGCTGGCGAACGCCCTCTATGTAGTTATAGATGGAGCGATCCATCGGTATCGTCGCCTCACCGGTGCCCGCTGGGTCGAACCATGGATCGCCAGTTGGTACCGCAATGTCGAACTGTTCGTCTTCGCCGACGACAGCCGTTAGATCGATGTCGTGATCGATAAACTGCCCCCACTGCCATACATAATCAGTAAGGGCTAGAGAGTTTGGTTTGTCGCCGGATGTACTGGCGCACGCATTACTGATCGAACGCGCGCTGGCACGTTCGCTGCCTGCCGGAGCATCTGAGCCGTCGGCATATTCAGACGGAGCCATTCGCAACAGCATGGTACCCGTGGCTCCCCATTCAGATTCGGCTGGGTTATTGCCAGAGCCGTCAATAGCGCGCACTTCGGTCGGCATGGGCATCGTCAGTTGGCCAAGCTTAACGATCGGCACTGTGGGCTGGGGTATTGCAGTCGGTCTTGAAGACGACCGGTCAGGGGCACTTTGCTGGGCTCGTGTGGCATCCGGCGAAATGCGGCGATCGGCTCGTGGATCCTGCCCGCTAGCGGCCAGTGTGAGGATTCCGAAGAATGCTGCATTGGTCGCAGTGCGGATCATCGAATTCGATGAGTTCATTGATTTGATATCCTTTCGTTGCGGGTTCTTGTTTTTATGCGGCTAGAAGGTGAATCTAACGCGTCACCCGATCGCCACATGACAAAGAAACCACAGAGCTGTTAAGCTTCCGTGTGGAATGCTGGAGAAATTGTTAAGGATGTGTAAAAACTGCTCCGAATACAGATCTCTGTGGGACATAAACAGTGCGCTAACAGTATGAACCAATCCTCGAACATCGACTATGCCAAGACTCAGCTGCTCATCATTGATGATGATCGAAAGCTGTGTCGCCTTGTTAGAGACTATCTGGAACCTCTGGGATATCAGGTAGCTGCCGCACACACGGGCCCAGACGGATTGGATCTGGCGCTCGATGAAAGCCGGGAGTTCGAAGCGATCATACTGGATGTGATGTTGCCTGGAATGGATGGATTTGAACTACTGAAACGACTTCGCGCAGGCTCGGACACGCCGGTCTTGATGCTCACCTCACGCGGAGACGAAGCAGACCGGATCGTAGGGCTTGAGATAGGTGCAGATGATTATTTGCCCAAAACGTTCTCAACACGGGAACTTTTGGCCCGACTGCGAGCGGTTACCCGTCGTGCCAAAGTTAAGCGAGACCCCGCGCACTCGCACGAATCTGAATACGCCTGCGGAGACCTTCGCTTGAATGAGGGAACGCACACCGCTTCTCAGGGCGACACCGTTCTTACCTTGACGGCAATTGAGTTTGATTTGCTGGCAGCGTTTATGAAAGCGAAGGGCCGTGTGAAGTCCCGCGAGCAGTTGATCGAGGATGTTGCACACAGGCACTTCGATGTATTCGATCGATCGATCGATGTCCATGTTTCCGCACTACGAAAGAAGTTGAACGATGATGCTAAGCAGCCGCGCTACATCCGCACAATCCGATCGGTAGGTTACCTGCTCATCAATCCGGAATATTCCTGACCATGCACCCGCTGTACTTGCCACTTTATGCTAAGATTCTGCTCTGGTTTGGGCTCAATTTGGCTCTACTTGCCAGTGGGTTTTATTACTTCATCAGGGGACAGCTGGATCTGGGAGGAACACTGCTGGCTGGGCAGACGGGAAATCGAATACGCAACGTGGCCGATGCATTCGCGACGGAAGCGCGAGCCAGCGACGAGAGCGGCTGGAGGGAAATACTTGATCGGTATTCGACTACATACGATGTAGAGTTGAGCCTGGCGGGGGAAGGAGGAGAGCCCATCTCAACAGTGATGGGAGACATGGCATACCCCGCCGAGATTTCGACGATGCTTCGAGGTCGGGGATCGAAACCGCCTGGCGGTAGAAGTGGTTCTCCACGGGAGCGTCGCCCTCCGCCCAATAAGGATCAACGAGAATTCGGTCCGCCCTCTCCCCGTAAGGAAGGGCTTCCACCGCGGCGGAGAGGGGACGAAAAGAGACGAGACCCAGATGGTGGCCCTGATGGAGATTCAAGGAGAAGAGCGCGTCCATCGGAGTTGCTGTTTCTGACATCGGAAAAAGTCGATGACCGATACTGGTTTGCGGTGCGGGTGGCGCATCGATACCCGCAAAGTCCTGGACCGGATACGGCCATTCTCGTAGGAAGTACGAAATCGCTCAGCTCCAGTCGCCTGCTCCCAGATATCAGGCCCTGGTTAGTTTTTGTAGCGAGCACTCTGGCATTGTCCGTGTTACTGTGGCTGCCGCTGGTGCACCGGATTACCCGCTACCTGCGACAAATGACACTAGCCACTGAAGCAATAGCATCCGGTCAATTTGACGTCTCTGTTAGTGAAGACCGGCATGATGAACTTGGGAAGCTGGGGGCGGCGATCAACCGAATGTCGCGAAGGTTAAGTGGTTACGTCACAGGGCAGAAACGTTTCCTGGGAGATATTGCGCATGAATTGTGCTCTCCCATCGCCAGGATGCAGATGAGTCTTGGAGTTCTGGAGCGACGATTGTCAGGTGAGCACGGGGAAGCGCTTGAGGATCTCCGGGAAGAAGCGGATCACATGTCGCAAATGGTGAACGAACTGTTGTCGTTCTCACGTTCTTCTTTACGGGAGACCACGATCCAGCTGGAGGCGATTGATCTTACGGATGCCATTGATCTGGCGCTCCAGCGGGAAACTGCTGCCACTGAAGAAATCAAACTGAACATCCCGGGCACGCCGAAAGTACTGGCGGATGCAAATCTGCTGCAGCGGGCGATCGCAAACGTCGTAAGGAATGCGATCCTCTATGCGGGCGAAGCAGGCCCGATATCGATCGATGTCGACTACCCGGTTGAAGGGCAGACGCGCCTGCGAATCACCGACAGTGGGGACGGAGTTTCAGAGGAGGCATTGGAGCGTCTCTTTGATCCGTTCTATCGCCCGGAAACTGCCAGAACTCGCGAAACAGGAGGCACTGGCCTCGGTCTCTCGATCGTCAAAATGTGTATGGAATCGTGTCGTGGAACTGCCGCAGTGAAAAATCTAGAACCGTCCGGATTCGAAGTGACGCTCACTTTGCGCAGCTCGAACGGATTGTAGCGGGTCGCTGTTTTAGATCAGAGGGAACCTTAGTCAAGTGACCGAGAATCGGTTCCAGCGCACCGCGCCATTGGCGCGAATGTCACCCTCCGACTCGTGGAGGACTGACCTTCCTTTGTCCCGCTGTAGATGGCAGCGCAGGATCGCTACGGCACGGTTAGATTAGAACTTCGCACGATCTCTGTGATTCCGATTGACCTGCGGGACTTCCATCTGTTGCACTCCCGCAACAATGAATCCCGCACAGACACCTCCCGCATCACTGGAGCCCGCCACCATTTCACCCGGAACCAGCCGCATACGCCACTCGGCTTGCAGATGGCCGTATGAGGATATTCCGCTCGACCTTTTTTGCGCAGAAGGCAAGACGCTGGGACTGGAGTCGATCGATCTGGTGATGCCGGAGGATTTCCCTACTCTGGAAAAGCACGGACTCACCTGCGCCATGGTCAGCTTCCCCACAGGCAAAACTCCGGCGGGCGAGACGGTGGGAAGAATCGAGCGCGCGTTCAATCGCGTCGAACATCATGATACCCTGCACGCGATATACGAACAGCACTTGAAAGCATCGGCAGCCGTCGGTGCCAGGCAGGTCATCTGCTTTTCTGGCAATCGGGAGGGCATGGACGATGAGCAGGGGCTGGAAAATTGTGCCATCGGTATCAAGCGACTGCTGCCACTGGCAGAAAAGCTGGGCATCATCCTCTGCATGGAATTGCTCAACAGCAAAGTCGAACATCCGGAGTACATGTGCGACCACACCGCCTGGGGAGTGGAACTTTGTGACCGCATCAGCAGCGAGCACTTCCGGCTGCTCTACGATATCTACCACATGCAGGTGATGGAAGGTGATGTCATCGCCACCATCCGCACACACCACCAGTGGTTCTCACATTATCATACAGGCGGCGCTCCGGGCCGCAATGAGATCGAGGAAACCCAGGAACTTTACTACCCTGCTATCATGAACGCGATCATCGAGACGGGATACAAAGGATTCGTCGCCCAGGAATTTATCCCGACCCGCAAGGACAAAATCGCCAGTCTCCGCAGAGCGGTCGAGATCTGCAGCGTGTGAGTGTTTACTTTACGGCTGCAGCAATAGCAGCGACTCAAAGCTACGCTTGCCGTCGTTTCGTATCAGCCCACCGATGACCGCAGTCTTGCCAGGCTCGACTGACATCGACGTTTCAAGCGTTTGTTTCGCGATTACCGGCTCACGCGTAAGCAGCGTTTTCGTTTTGTAGCCAGTCACCCGCTCAGTCGACTGAGTGACCATCAATGTTGTGTTCCCGCTGGAGTCAATCACCGGGTGCACCGACACCCTCGATCGTTCACCGGATTTCAATCCGTGTTTTCCAACTTTACCTTTTCCTGCCGTGAAGACCGCCTCACCGGTTTCATTTTCAGTGGAAGCAGTGCCCTTCGAAACCAGAATCGAACCTTTCACTTTCAACAGCCGCTCAAGAATCTCAGAAATTTCCCCTTTAATGATTCCGATGCCGCCCCCCGTGGCAGCCTCTGGATGGACGCTTCTCAACGCATCCATTCCAAACTGGATCTCATCACTGAGCGGGATCTCCACCATTGCCATCGACACCTCAATCGGCTTCGCGGGAACTTTCTTTTCCCCTGCAATTCCGCCCACCGAAAGTGCACTCATGAGCCCAACAATTGCCGCTACTTTTGAAATCAATTCCATCATGCGCATAGCCTACGATCACACAGCACATGCCACAAGGAGCGAACGCCTCCTCTAACGAAATTGTAATAAAATCGTATCAGCCGATCCAGCTCCTAAGCCTCAGTCGGCAAAGATCTTGATCGTTACCTTGCCGTCCGTATCGACAAACCCCCTCGCCATGCTCGACGTGTTGAATGGTGTGGCAATATGGCCATTGCGGTCCAATGCAATAACGCCTCCCAGTCCGCCATCCTTTGTCAGTGTAGCGATGCTGCTTTCCGCTGCCTTCGCCACTGAATCATCCGAGTACTTCATTCGCGCCGAGATGTCGTAGGCGATCGCGCGGCGGATAAAATACTCACCCTGCCCGGTACCGGAGACACCACAGGTCTCGTTGTCTGCATAGGTTCCTGCACCGATGATGGGAGAGTCCCCGATGCGCCCAAACTCCTTTCCTGCCAAACCACCCGTAGAAGTGCCGGCTGCCAGATTGCCCTGCCTATCGAGTGCTACAGCCCCGACGGTGCCAAAGTGATATTCCTCAACCACCGGATCCAGATCACGCATGGCCACACTAACATCGAAATAATCTGGCTCGACCAGCTCAAGACCATTGACCCTGGCAAACGAATCCGCCCCCGGCCCGGCCAGCATCACGTGCCACGTCTTGTCGATCACCAGTCGCGCCGCCTTGATAGGATTTTTCACAATGGTAACTCCGCCCACCGCTCCCGCCTTCAGAGTCGCGCCATTCATGATGGAGGAATCGAGTTCGTGTTTGCCCTCGCTCGTTTTCACAGCTCCTTTGCCGGCATTGAAATTAGGATCGTCCTCCAGCACCGTGATCGCCGCCTGCACCGCATCCATGCTTTCGCCACCGGCTTCCAGAACAGCATAGCCAGCTTTCAGCGCACGCTCGATTCCACCGCGAATTTTTGCCTCCTGGTCTGCGGGCAGCGTTTCCTTTGTCAGCCCACCCGCGCCACCATGCAGCACGAGTGCAATTTTGCCCGGCTCATCAGCGCTCTCCTGCTTGTCCTGAGCAAAGGATGCGGAAGAGGAAAAAAGCGCTGCGCAAGCGAGAAAAAGAGACCATTTCATGGGCGGATGAATAGCACGTTCTGCCAGAAACGCGAACCGCAATGTTCGAACGGGCCCTCCGCATTCGTTACACCTGTGCTAACATTCAACCGTGGAACGTGGTTTCCAATCTAATTCACAGCAGCAGGCGTTTGCTCACCTCTTGGTCTCTCCATTTTGATTCACCGCATGGCTCTGCACCCCGGGCCAAGCGGGTAAATCTCAAAAACGAACCCGCCGACCTCCGTCGAGTAATGTTCAGGCCCGGTGCGGTGACCGTGCTTCCCCAAGAGCAATCCCATCGCATTGTAAAAGGCAGCAGCTCGATCGATGTCCTGTGACCGGATGACAACCAAGTTCACAAATCGTGGAGCAGCGAACATTTCTCAACGTCAGCTATTCTCCAGCATCAAAATATCGTCCAATGTTTCCCGGCGCGACATCACTTCGACATCACCGTTCTCCTCCAGCCAGAGCTGGGGTGCGCGACCGATTGAATTGTAGTTCGACGCCATGGAGTAGCCGTAGGCTCCGCCATCGTGAATGGTCATGAGGTCGCCATCGGCAGGAGTGGGAAGCTGCCGGGGTTGAAGGAGTTCGGCATCGTCGCGAGTGAAGACATCGCCGCTTTCGCACAGCGGGCCTGCCACGACGATCGGCTCGGTTGGCTGGCCTTCCTTGCCGACGATTTCGATGCGATGCCAGGAACCATACATCGCCGGACGAACGAGATCGACGAATCCAGCATCGATCATGGCGAACTTAGCCCCCAGCCCCTTGGCATTGGTGTTCGTCGATTTAACATCTGTCACACGTGCGACGAGTGTCCCGGACGGGGCAACGTAGAAACGGCCCGGTTCGATTTCGAGATGGATCGTCCTCCCGGCGATCTCCGACAACTTGCGCTGCGATTCGGCGAACAACGACTTAAGATTCTCTAGCGGGAACTCGGCATCCGGATTGCGATAGTCGTGCGGAATTCCGCCGCCGAGGGAGACGGCGTGAATCTCAGGAAAGAGTGGCAGCAACTTGCCGAACTCAGAAGCAAGCTGCCCCAGATTGTCATACAGCTCCTGGAATTGCGGCCCGCTGCCGATGTGCGCGTGCACCATCGTTACCGTCAGGCCTGCTGCTTTTGCCGATTCCGCCACCGGGGCGATATCATCAATCCACACACCGTGCTTGGAACTCGGCCCACCCGTGTCGCAGGCATTCACGTGACCATGACCGAATCCAGGATTCACACGAATGGACACGGCACCGCGATAGCCGGCCTGCGCCAGTTGTGCGATCATCCCCGGCGAACCCACGTTCGGCAGAATGCCGTTTTCGAGCACCACCCGCAGAGCATTGTCACGAAAAACATCTGCCGTAAAACAGATCCGCGCCGGGTCCATACCGGAGGAAAAGCCCGCGTGCAGAGCTCGCAGCACTTCATTGCCGGAGACACAGTCGATCCAGATATCATTCGCCAGCATTTCCTTAAGCACCCGCGTGGCAGGACAGGCCTTCATTGCAAAGCGGGCCTGCACATTCGGTGAGTCAGTGATCGCCTTGATCTTCCCGATCCGGCTGCGCAGAACGCCGGCATCATAAATCCAGAAGGGCGTGCCGTATTCTTCGGCAAGGCGAGTGAGAAGACTGGGTGCGTGAGAATGACTCATAGTTCCCGCGAATGTGCCGCGATCCTGCTAAAGCGCAAGTTTCCTGAGCGATGAAACAAGTGGATACAGGCTTTGCCAGACTCCTTCCCCACGGCACCTTGAATCCTCCTCCTATGCATATGTGTATGTGTGCCTTGAGAAGCGGCACCATCACCTGACCCGTAGTTTCCGCTCAAAACGATCACGCCGCCGCTTCATCTTGTACTCGCTTTGCAATTTCTCCTTCGGTGCCGAATAGCTGAGGAAAACTGCGGAACCGCCATCCCTGCCATCCATCGTTCCAGATTGGAAAATCACTTCCGGATAACGATTCTTCCTAGCAGCGACTGGCTAAAGCGCGACTCGGCAGTGACCGGATGGAGGCTCTGGGCGACCTCTACCCGTTCGATGGAAAGGAACGCCTCGGGCAGCCGCTCTTTCATGAATTTCTGCAGCTGGCCAAGTTGCTTACGGCGGATCACCAGAAAAGAGATTTCCACGGGGCCAGACATGCCGCTGCCTTCGACGCGCGTGACTCGGTAACCTTCCTTACGCAGCAAAGTGGCAACATCGAAATCGGTACGATTAGAGATCACTCTCACCATGCGATGGCCGAACGCCAGCTTCTCTTCGAGCATCATCCCCACCAGTACACCCACACCAAAACCGCTCGCGTACCCCACCACTGCCCAGGGGTTGTTCAAGTACTTTACTGCGCCTCCAACGGCAAAGATCCAGACAGTGACTTCGAAGACTCCGAGCACGACGGCCAAGGCACGGTGGCCAGTGATCATGAGAAGGGTCCTCAAGGTGCCGAGAGAGACATCAAAAACACGGGCGAAAAATATAAGTATCGGAATAAACCAGGGCACGGCGGTATTTGGGGACGGGAGTGATCTCGGTGACTGAGCAAATGAGAGCCTACGCCAGCGTGCGCACAGGAAGCCCATGCTCGGCAAGGTAGCGCTTCACATCGGCCACTGAGTATTCGCCAAAGTGGAAAATGCTGGCGGCGAGGACGGCGTCTGCTTTTCCATCGCGCAGGACGTCGACCATGTGATCCAGATTTCCTGCACCGCCGCTGGCGATCACGGGAATGCGCACTGCTTCGCTGACGGCGCGATTGAGTTCAATGTCGTAGCCGGCTTTTGTTCCATCGGAGTCCATGCTGGTCAGGAGGATTTCTCCTGCGCCGCGACGCTCGACTTCCTGCGCCCACTCGACCGCATCCAGCTCGGTAGGATTCCGCCCGCCGTGGGTGAAGACGCGCCAGGTGCCGTCGAAATTTCCATCGGCATCTCGATTGCGCTTAGCGTCGATGGCGACCACGATGCACTGTCGTCCGAATGCCGTCGCTCCTTCGGAGACGATGTCTGGATGGTTCACGGCAGCAGTGTTGACGCCCACTTTGTCGGCCCCGGCCAGCAGCATCTCACGCATGTCATCGACGGTGCGGATTCCGCCTCCGACGGTCAGCGGCATGAAGCATTGCTCAGCAGTCCGCCGCACCACGTCGACCATGGTCTTGCGATTGTCCGACGATGCCGTGATGTCGAGAAACACCAATTCATCCGCGCCCTGGTTATTATAGGCGACAGCACTTTCGACCGGATCTCCAGCATCGCGAAGATCCAGGAATTTGGTTCCTTTAACGACGCGGCCGTCCGTTACATCGAGGCAGGGAATGATACGCTTGGTCAGCATGCAGTGAACGTATGCACAGCACCGGGCGCATTACCAGTGTCATCTTCGATCCACCGTGACTGAGGGCAGATGCACCTCTTCGAGCGAGCGCAGGACGCGGTGAGCGGCAGAGAAATCACTGCCCTCGGTCACCATGTTAGGAACGATCCAGCAAGGCACGCCTGCTGCCACGGCGGCCGCCAGCCCATTGAACGAATCCTCGAAGACCAGAGCATCGGCTGGCGAAACATTGAGCTCTTTCGCCGCGCTCAGGAAGAGATCGGGGGCTGGCTTCGGCGTGTGCCCCTGGCAACGCGTGGATATGCTGACAAAGGCGTCGAGCAGGCCCAGCTTTGTCAGCCACGGCTTGACCCAACTGGCCTCCGAGCTTGACGCAACCGCGCACGGGATCCCATGTTCGTCAGCACTTTGCAGAAGCTGCTCCACTCCCGGCAGAGCGGGTTGCCCCTCCAGCAGCACACGAATGCGGGCGTCTTTGATCTCCAGTAGCGGTTCCCATTCGATGGTATGCTCACAACGCTCCTCCAGCACCGACTGCGGATTGTACTGAGCAAAGGTGCTACCGACACAACGGACGTAATCCGACAGGGACAACTCCTGCCCCTGGGAGGCATAAAGTTCCTTCCAAGCCGTGTAGATGCTTGTTTCCGTATCGACAATGAGCCCGTCAAAATCGAAGATGAGTGCTTTCACTTGAGTCTCAGCCATAGCAGGATGCTACACCAAGACAGCAACGATGAAACTGAAAGACAAAACCATAATCGTCACCGGAAGCACCATGGGAATTGGAGAAGCCATCGCGCGCAGATGCGTCGCGGAAGGCGCCCGGGTGCTGATCCACGGACTTGACGAGCGCGAACTGGGCGAAGCGCTCTGCGCGGAACTGGGAGAGGCCGCGGCACTGCACCTGGATGATTTATCCGATACCGCAGCGCCCGCACGCATTATTGCCGCAGCGATCGCGGCGTTTGGCAGCATCGACGGACTCGTCAACAACGCCGCGATCGTTGCTCAGGGGAACCTCGAAGATACCACCACTGAGCACTTCGACCGCTTCATTGCAGTGAACACACGGGCACCAATGTTCCTGATCAAAGAAGCACTGCCCTACCTCGAAAAATCGCAGGGACCCGTGGTGAACATCGGTTCCGTCAACGCCTACTGCGGCGAGGAGAACCTGCTGCCTTACAGTATTTCAAAAGGCGGACTGCAGACCCTGACGCGCAATCTTGGCGACACGCTGCACCGCAGGGGAATTCGTGTAAACCAGGTGAACCCAGGCTGGGTGTTGACGAAGCAGGAGCAGCAACGTCGGATGGATCAAGGCATGGAAGAAAACTGGCCGACACGAATCCCAGTAGCCTATTCCCCCGCCCGCCGACTCATCACCCCGGAAGAGATCGCCTCCACCGTCATCCACTTCCTCAGCGCCGAGTTCGGCCCCATCAGCGGTGCAGTCGTTGACCTGGAACAGTACCCGATGATCGGGCGCAATCCGCTCAAGCATCTGGAATAGCGTGGACTCGATCGATGGGTTTAGAATTACTCCGGGGCAGATCCCGCACTTGGAGTTCACCAGTTCAATTCGGGATCCAGACGAGTCCGCCAGCGGTATTCTCCATCGACGAATAGCCATCGCACCACGTAGGAGCCAGCGCCATCGCTGCCATTCATCTGGAGGACAATGGTTCTGGCGTCTGGAGAAATGAATGCACTGCCCTCCAGTCGCGGGGCAAACAGATTCGCCATCGCTTCAGGTGGGGCGGTAATCGTTTTGCCGTCGAGGGTCAGTTCGATGGAGGTCAATACTGTAGCGACCCAGTTTCTTGCGTCTACCATTTCTGTCAGCTTCTTGCGCGTGAGCCAACCGCTGTCGATTCCCCAGATTCTACCACCATTGATTCTCTCGATCACCTTCTCATCTTCTGGATTAATGATAGTCGTGACCTTGTCTTCTTGTTTGTAAGACCGACTGTTGTCTACCTCGTAGACGAAGGAGTTCAGGTTGGGGATTTCTGCTTTCAAGCTGATCTGCAATTCTCCCCAGACTGGAACCTGGGCCTCGAAGTGAGTGAGTCTTTCAGGTTTAGGAGTGAAGTCATCGTCTGTCTTGAAATCGATTCTGGTGAAAGATTCCAAATCAAATTCATCCCAGCTGCCGATGCGATGCAGTCGCAACTCACCGGATGTGATGGCAGAGTAGCGTTGATAGTCGACGATATAGCCCTGCGGCGAGTTCTGCGACCTGCTTTTGGTTCCGATCGGCTGGACGATTTTGGTTCGGCCTGAACCTCGGGGAACGGGCTTTGTCAGGAGGTGCAACTCGTTTTCGCCAGGATCAAAGAATGCAATGAAGTCATCGCCATCGACTGTCAGTTTGTCTGAATCCGACCACTGGCCCCAGCGCTGGGCGCACAGTCGTTCCGCTTCTGCGAAGGTGAGCGCATTCTGAAACCTTATCATTTTCACCAGTGATCCGGGGGCACGATAAAAGGACTGGGATTCCTCATCCCACCAGATTTTCAATTCCATGAATCCGTGTTGCTTCCTGTATGATTGAGTGTTGCCGAGCACTGAAGAATCATGAGCAGCAATGAACGGCGGAAACCACGCGTACCCTGTAGATTCGAGTAAGGAATCACTCAAAAGGGTTGGTCTGGATTCATAGGGGAGGGCCTGAAACCACTCGGCCCCCGGGCCCCGTTCAGATGCATCGTTGGGCTGCCGGGTTGTCTGCGACTTCTCGTCGCTCCACTGCTCTAGAAGCTTGGCTGCGCCATTGTAGGCACTCTCCGACTGTAGCTTCGTTGCGATGAGCGGTTCGGAAAAGTTTCTCAATGCGCAAAATTCTGCTCGGGCCTGTTGATTCCGCTCCCCGCTGTGAGTAGGTGAGTTCAACTCTGCACAGATTCTCTCGATTTTCTGAGTGAGGCGCGGCAGCGATTGCAGTTGCGTGCCTTCATAGCCAACGCGATCGAAGATCATGCCGACGCGAACGAGTTGATCGGGTTTCGGATCGATGGTGATCGGGAACATCGCGTCATAAATGGAGCGTGGCACCGTGTAGAGACAGAGTAGCCCCTGAGTCCCCAGAATGTCCGGCTTCCATGTATTGACGATGGCTTCAGACTCAGCCTGGGTCATTCCGGCGCGTTGCCATTGCTGCCGACATACTTGAAGAATGCCCTCTTGGGAACCGCCGTAAAGATCGTCGAGATCGATCGTTTGCTTTTCGCCTCCTCGCCAGGGAATACCCGCCAGGCGACCGATCCGATAGCTCCCGAGATCGTTGAGGATAATCAAAGGCTGTAGAGAAAATTCTTCCTTTGCCATCGCGCTGTCCGCTGGTGGTGATTCGAGCCATTCAAAGGTCAGTCCTTCGCCGTCCAGTTTGCGCTTCAGGGGAAACGAAACATTTGCCGTTGCCTCGTAAAACAGGAATCGCTCGTTGCCGCTGGCGGTTGTGAGATAACTGCCGGGAACATCGCGCAAGTAGTTCCACCAATGATCCGCTGCGACTTCATTGAGCGCTGGCGGCTCGTCGCTGAGAGTCATGTTCCATTCGAGACCAGTCAATCTGGAACCGGTGGCATTCATCATCCGATCCGGAAAGACGACCTCGCTGCCCGCAGTGAAGCTGAACTCAGGCTTCAACGGGAAGTACGCAAATGGAACACCCGTCGGTGTCTCTACCTTGAGCTTCAACTCCTGCCCTGCCCTGCCATACACATGAACGACTGGTTTCCTCCAGCCTCGATTCAAAATGTCCGTGTAGACAGTTTCAGGGCGTTCAACAAACGCTGGCAATTCATCCAGTAACTCCTGCGGCGGGCCAAGCAGATTCGGATTGTTGCCCGATGGCGGCCCCTTTGCCCTGCTCGATCCCATGACTTGCACTCCCCATTCATGAACCACCAGATCGCTCAGCTGCTGCTCCAGAGCGAGCGATGGTGTTGATTCACCCGTAGTGGTGCGGTGATCGACCCACCCGAGCACTCGTCCAGTGGGGAGAGATGTCCATTCCTGAAGTTCTGAGCTCCAATAGGCGCCTGCGCTATCGCTGGTAAAATAGCCGTCGATCGCGGCCGTCTCTGAGAAATTACTCAAGGCGACGGGCCAATCGAATCTGTCTCCGATGTCCTGTCCCATATAGCGAATTACCGGACGACTCCGCGAATCTATGCCAATCGCAAATCCGTATCCCTGATCTATTTCCCTGAATCGTTCAAGGGCGGTGTAAGTTTTCGCGTCGACATCAATGGCGAACGACCCCAGATTTGAGGCGGTGAAAGTGACATTACCGCCGAGATCTACATCCAATTCGAGGTGGTCGGGAATTCGATTTTCGTCAGGAGTCTCGGAAAATTCGAGTTCCGGGATTTCAACTACTGCCTCCAATTCACCGTCAACACCGACGCGGGCCAGTCGCGAATTTGTAGCCGTCGTCAACACATGCGATTCATCCAGCCAGACCACTTCTCGTTTGCTGCCATATTGCTTCGAAACCTGAACCTCGCCATCCAGTCGAACAACCCTCTTCACTCCATCGCGAAGACGCACGATCGTGATCGTCTCACCGGGATCCTCCGCATAGGCAAAGTAGCGAGCATTCGGCGAAAGCGCTCCATAGTCGAGTCCCTGGTCCGCAGCGTAGACCAGTCGTTCTTTGCCGGTTTCAACATTGATCGCATACAAATGATTCATTGCAGAGTCGTCCGGCTGTCGAAAACAGAAGATCTCGTCACCATCCCAGCCGACACGCCTGCCTGCCGGACCCTCAAATGTAGTCTCGCCAGTCTCAAGATTGATCACATGCCCCACATTGGAAGCAAAGTATCGACTATTCACGATGATACCATCTGCCAAGTTCCCGGATCCGGTTGTCTTGCTGACCAATACATCGCGGATTTGATGGCCATCCTTAAAGTCATAGCGTCGAATCTCATTCAAGCGGCCGATCTCCAAAAACAACGATGCATCCAGATTCTTGGCAAAAGTTTCAAACGGCCTGGTGGGCCTGTTAGTCGCCTCTTCCCGTGTCACTTTCTCGATCGGAGTTTTTACCCACCCAAGCAATCGGCCACCGTTCATTTTAAAGGTGCGGCCCTTGAGATCGCATCCTTCACGCGTGTGAACGTTCCAGCACTTCAGGAAATCGTGTTCATCCACGTAGGCGAGGTACCCATCGGTCGCGACCATGCTCAAGTTTGGATCGTCGAAGTAGGCGTCCGTGCTGGAGAATTGGGAAATTACCTCATCGCGGTAGCGGACAATGGTACCATATGACTGGAACTCTGGACGCAATACAGTGTTCCTCCAGGTTTCCTTAGAGAATTCATGCCCGGCTTCAAACCGGGAATAAGGTGCCCACTGTTTTCGTTCGACATCAATTTTGAAACGACCGAGGTGACCTGCATCGTAGACAACGTTGCCGATCGGATCGCGGAACAATTGGTAGCTCAACGAAACTTTGGATTGATCCGCAGGCTCCCCTGGATCCAGATCTGGAATGTTGACGATCTCTTCGATTTCGCCATTCGTGTTTGCTGTGATCAGCTTGGAGTTCGTTTGCGCGAATAGCACGCGTTCGTCATCCAGCCAGAGCGCTGGTGAGGGAGCGTATGCATTTGAGGAGTAGATAAGGGTTTCAAAGCTGCACTGTATAGGTAGCGGAACGGACTTCTTGTCCTCCGAATGGATGAGAGCCCTCGACACGCCCGATTGTCGAAGCGCAAGTGACCACTTTCCAGATGGAGAGAAGACGATTCCATACGGGTCTTGTGGGTTCTCCTCTGATTCTTGAACGAATCGTATCGGATCTTTGATCTCATTCAGATTTAGGAACGGGCGCTCGGTTTGGGTGCTCAGGTGGAAAGCTACCAACTCTCCAAGAGCATGGGGTTTTTCGATAATCACGGCCTCCTCTGTGATTGCCCGCAGCGATCCTTCGCCGTGGCGCAGGATTCTTCTTTCGGCAAGATCCACAATCATCCCATCGTTCGAGACTACGTAGCGCTGGTTCACCAGACGACTCGTTGACGATCCTCCTACCTCCATCACCATCTCCCGCTTCACCTCCTCGCCGTTCACAAAGTCGATGCGCCAGATCTGGTTTTCCCTCCCTGTAGCGTGATGATCAAAATAGAGTGATGCGGTATCTGCTGTGTCTTCTGCTTCCTCTTGTCCGCTTGAGTCTTGCTGCCAAATCAGAGTTCCGGCGAGCAAAAGGGCGATGACTCCAATGCAGCCGACCAGGTGGGCTCTGCTGACGTCTGCTGGTCGATCTCCCAGCAGGCGAAAGATGCGTCTTGCGAGTGGTCGCTCGCCAGCGCTGAGTGCCATCTGTGTAGTGGCCCTTTGCTCTTCGATCATGCACAGTGCCTTTGCGTAGCCAATACGGTCGCCGCAGATTTCCACTGCGAGATCGTCGCAGCATTGTTCGCGTTCGAACCGGAGTCGCCGCGACAACCACCAGACAACTGGGTGATAGAACAGCATGGTTTCGGCAATCGTTTGCAGCAGATTGACCAGATAGTCGTGACGGCGGATGTGTGCGAGTTCGTGAGCAATAATCGCGTTCACTTGATCCACCGTCATCCCGGTGAGCATCCCAATGGGCGTCAACACCACTGGCTTCAACCAGCCGATGACGACGGGTGCATCGATCATTTTCGACTCCAGCAGGGCGACGGCGCTACAGATTCCCATGCGAGTGGCCAGTTGATCGAGCCGCTGCTGCCATTCCTGCGGTGCCTGAAAAACTCCCAAACGCCTCAGCCGTGATGCAGCGAACCACGCTCCGCAGACCCGGGTACCGAGAATGGCGACTCCCAAGCTCCAGAATCCCGCGATCCACGGCGACCAGTTGGAAAGCCATTGGCGCGCCTCATCCAAGGGGGAAGTGCGATCGACTGCCGCTAATCGAGCAGATCCGGGAGATTCCTTGAGGTCGCTGCTGGTTCGACCGGGGCGAGGAGGCATCCCGCTTCCGATGGGAATTCCGGGGCTTTCAAATTCAGATAGCGTAGTGACAATCGCGCCCACTGAAATCGCAGGTGAAAGCGGTTGGGCTGAGCGTGACGCATTTTCACCGTCGGCAGTCACGTCCGGTGTGGCGATCGCCGGAGCTGGTTCAAAGGTGCTGAACGTTGCCGTTTCCGCTGGATCGAGGCGCAGGACAATCCATGTGACTACAGGCAAAATGCACAGCGCCAGCATGCCTGCACCACTCACCGCATAACGGGCTCGGGATGATCGATTGCGCAGCAGCGCCAGGAGTAGCATTACGATCACTCCCACCATTGCTCCCTGCCACAAACTGTGAAACAACGTAAGTGAAATGCGGGCTGCCAGCGTTTCCATGAATTGCCAGTGATCGATCGTGCTCATGTTTTTCCTCCCTCTTTTTCGGCTCTACTGATGCGCCGTTTGATTTCGCTCAGCTCTTCTTTCGACAGTCGATCGCCAGAGACAGCGCTGAGAATCAATGCTTTGGCCGAACCTCCGAAGGCCTTCTGTGCAAGATAGTCGAGCAGCTTTCGTTGCGTTCGCTCCTGTGGTTCCGAAGCGCTGTAGAGTGGTGGTCGCACGGTAGAATCGGCGGTAACGAGCCCCTTGTCCCGCATCACCTGAATCATCTTCTGTGTCGTCGTATAGCCGGACTCTCTGGTGGCAGAGTAGATCTCATGCAGGCGCCCCATCGGACACGGCCCGTGCTCCCACAGCACCTCCAGAAGTTCAAGTTCAGTCTCGGTGGGTTGCGACGATGCAGCGCGACGGGTTGGGCGGGGAACAGGTTTCTTTGCCATGGTATTGAAAACTTTCGTCAATGAATAGCCGAAAGTTTTCGTTATGACAAGCAGAAAGAATGAATGATCGGGCGCTACCTACTATTCGCTCCGCCGGAATCCCTTCGGAAGGCGGCGAAGAGTTCCTGCACTTCGTCGTCGATTTTGTCGGGATGGTCGACGGTAAACGAGATGTGATCACGCAGCAGGACACCGTAGCGTTTGCGCATTCTGAGCACTGCCTGGCGCACGGCAGCCTCAGTCATTCCCAGCGTTTCCGCGACTTCGGTGTAGGACGGCTCACCGGAGTTCCAGAACAGGTAGTTGCTCAGAAGGTCGTGATGCCGCGATCTTCCGCGAGCATGATATTCACATTTCAAAGCTTCTGCCACTCCTTCAAGAAGCGTCTGCGCCCACCGGCGATCGTACGCTTTTTCCGGTGTGAGTCCGTCGACAAGATCCTGGGCCAACCGGCTCTCTGCGTATGCATGGTCAATCGATAGGATAGGTGAACCCGGTCCTCGCTTCTGCGCTGACTCCCTGCGCCACTCCTTTGCAATGAACCGGCTTGCCGCCCCGAGCAAGTAACTGCGCAGTTTTCCCTTTTCCGCGTCTGCTCTCTCGAATCCTCCTCCCGCCAACAACTGGGCGAAGAAAGACTGGGTCAAATCCTGGGCTTCCTCCGGCGACTTCCCCCTTTGCCGAACGTAGCCGTAAATCGGAAACCAGTAAAGCTGGCACAACTCTTCGAGCGCACGCTCACGCTGAGATTCAGAACCGCCCTGCAGATCAAGAATCAATGTCCAGCGCGTTGTCGGAAAGGATTTTGAACCTCTATCATGCACAGGCCAAAGAATGCACTTGATGCTGAGGGAGTAAAGATCAAACAATGATTGGACGCTGGAGCCCAGACCCACGATTTTTTTGGAAAGGCGATGATCATCTGAATTTTGAATATTTTCGACTGCCCCCGTAACAATGAACTCAAATCGGGTAGAGATGAAATGATGCAAAGCGGCCCCGAATGCCCAAAATGCGGAGGCGAGATTCCTCCCAACACGCCACCCGGGTTTTGTCCGGGATGTGCACTGCTGGACTTTGGTCTGAGCAGTGCTGACGGTGTCGACGAAGACGAGGAAATCCTGCCGGGCGAACTTCACACTGGCGAACTTGTGGGACGCTACGCGATTGTCCGCGCACTGGGCGCGGGCGGCGCGGGCGATGTCTACCTCGCCGAGCAAGCGGGAGAGGTCACTGTTAGGGTGGCGATCAAGGTGCTGCGCGCGTCTGCCCTGAGCGATCGCTTAGTAGCCCGGTTCGAGGCCGAACGGGATGCGACGATGCGCATGGATCACCCAGGCATTGCCAAGGTTCTCGACGCCGGATTCCTCAGCGACGGACGCCCCTTCGTAGCGATGGAGTATGTGGCCGGTGATCCATTGAACACTTTCTTCGAAAAACGATGCCTGCCCGTGCGGGATCAGCTCGAACTGTTCATCCGCATCTGCGCCGCAGTCCAGCACGCCCATGTGAAAGGCGTGCTGCACCGGGATCTCAAACCAACGAACATCCTGGTTACGCAGGTAGACCAGGAATACGTCCCGAAACTCATTGACTTCGGCATTTCCAGATCGCTGGATCGCTCGTCAGAACTCGACGCTCTGTTCACCCAGCAAGCCGAGATCCTGGGAACGCCCGCTTACATGAGTCCCGAACAAACTCGTGGAGGCAATGCCGACATCGATGTGCGAAGCGACGTGTATGCCTTGGGAGTCCTACTCTATGAGTTGCTCACCGGCGCGCCCCCACTGCTTCCCGAGACACTGGCCAAAATGAGTATCGACGAGACACTGACGGAGATCCGGGAAACGGATGCCGCCCGGCCCTCGTCGAGGAAGCCAGGCATCGATACCGACCTGGATGCGGTGACGCTCAAGGCCCTGGCTAAGGAACCAGAGCGGCGCTACCAGAGCACGGGCGCACTTGCGGAAGACATCGAGCGTTTTCTCAACAGCGAGCCCGTCACTGCGACCCCGCCGACTGCCAGCTACAGGCTTCGCAAGTTCGTGCGCCGCAACCGCACCAGCGTTGCAGCCGCAGGAGCAGTGCTGACGGCTATCCTTCTGGGCTCGGCGGTTAGCCTCTATCAGGCACACCAGGCCCGCCAGTCCAGAGATGCGGCCACGGCTTCGGAAAAGCTTGCCACCGATCGATTGGCGGCATCGGAAGATCTGATCCAGTTCATGGTCGTCGACCTCTACAACCAGCTCAAACCGATCGGAAAACTGGCCACCCTTTCCGATACAGCAGAGGAAGTGGAGGCCTTCTACAATGCACTCGGCGCTGAAGATCGGAGCATCGAATCCCGCGTGCGGCAGGCCAAAGCCTACATGTATCTTGGCCGCGTTCGTTCTGCTCAGGGCAACGCTGAACAGGCGACAACCAACTTCGAGAGCGGCATCCATTTACTCGAAGATACCCTTCGGGATTCGCCCGATGACGAGAGTGTCGTAGACAGCTTGTCCAACCTCTGGGACAGCCTAGGAGCGCACTACCTCCGCCAGGGCGAGAACGAGGCAGCTATTTCAGCATTTGCAAAAGCGTCCGATATGGTGGCGGGACAGCTTGAGAAATATCCAGACAGTCACAAGTGGAGGAACATCGCGATCGGCCAATTGATCAACACAGGAGCGATGGCGGCGGAAGGCAGGGACTGGCGGGAATCGCTCACCCACTTGAGCCGCGCCAGAGACCTGGAAAACGCTGAGACTCCAGTGGAACAACTCATCCTTATCGAACAAAATGCCTGCAGAGCGTTCACGCATCTGGGCCTGCTCGACGAAGCCGAAGGTGCTGCCTCCAAAGCGATCGAACTCAATGCGATCCAGCTCAAAGAAAAACCGGAAGATACCGATGTGCTGATGCGCCAGGCGGACTTAATTACGAACCTGTCGGCAGTTCAATACAATCGGAAAGACTACCACGCAGTCGTCGACTCAAACTTGAAGACGGCTGCGATCCAGGAGAAGCTGCTTACCATTGAACCAGCAAACGTCTACTGGCAGGAACGCCAGGCGGAAACTTACCGACGGCTTTCGCTGGGCTATGCCGGGACAAGCCTGCCAGACAAAAAGGAGAAGCAACTGGAAGCCGCGAGAAAGGCCTTCAAAGTAAGAGAACCCCTGGCACTGAGCGAACAGGCGAGCGACGCAGCCATCCAAGGATACCTCTCCGACATCGATTACTTTGAGAGCGCAGCAAGCCAGCTGGGCCTCTGGCAAGAGAGCTTTCAGCTGCGAGTGAAAACATATGCACTCCGAGCCAACCAAGCAGAGGCGGATCTAAAAATCGGCCGCGCAGCCGCCCTCCACTGTCTGGAACTGGCAAATCGAGGCGATCTCAAAGCAGCCGAAGACTACCGCCAACTCGCAATCTGGGTGCTCTCAAAACACCCGACGCCCAGAGCAGAGCTCAGCAAAGACAACTGGCCGATCGGCAAAGTAAAACTGAGCTCAACACTCGACACCGCTCGCCTCGCGGAAACCATCCAATCCGGAAGAATCATCGTGCCAGAAAGCTGGAAAAGCGAACTGCTTGAGACGGGTGCGCAGTAAGTTCAGTAGCGCAGTCGCCTTTTCGCCTTGTTGCCCAAAGCGGCTCGAATTATAAAAGCCCAGTGGGCTCTCAAGTTTTTCGCAGAAAACAGAACCTGCCTAGATCCTGTGATGGAATCGCTACGAAGGTGCAATAAGCGGGCAGGTAGGAGGAGTTGCTCTCCAGGCTTCGCGATCGTTGCGTCTTTTCGGTGAATCTATTTCCCTTTCCATTTCAAGGCAAAACGCAACGCCGACGTTGTTGCCGAATTCGTCCAAACCTCAGTCTCGGGATCTTGAGGTGCGCCGAAGAAGACCACCGCCGAGACGGACGGTCTCACATTGGATCTAGGCATTCTTCGGCGGCCAGTCCACACCATCGAGTTCCCTGGGAAGTTGCGTTGGGTCTTTGGGATAGATCAGCGAGAGATCCATTTCGGATTTTGAGCCTTGGAGAAACTCCAGTTCTTCCGGCCCGCCGATGATGAGCCAGAGCACCTCGGAATCGGTATCGTTGAACACCTGTCGCAACTGATCCGGCCCGACCAGCACGCCGCCATAGCGCGGCACCGTCAGCGTCTCGTCCCCCACGCGCATACGGCCCTCGCCCTCCAGAACGAAATAGAACTCCTCGGCCCGGATGTGCTTGTGCAGAGTGTTCGCGCTGTGCGGTGGCATTCGCCAGAGGCGCGCGCCAAGATTCTCACTGCCCGTGCGTTCAAGAAAATCCGCATTCGGAATCTGCATCAAATTGGAAGGCCGCCAGTGCAAGTCGTCCGGCGTGATCAAATGGTAACCTTGAATGGATTTCATCGTCTTTCTCTTTTCAGCTTGCCAGGCGAACCACTCGCCGTGCGTCCCATCAAAGCACGCCCCGCAATCCCCGACAAGCCGCAGAGAATCGAGCCAATCGTGCCTCTGGAGTGCGCTGGCTCGACAGCGCTTTTTCACACCCTCCGCGCTGCGCCAACCAAGGGAACCCCCACTGAAGCCCAACCATTCAAGAAACCGCATCCTCCAGTAGCTCCTGAAACACATTCTCCGGCACTATGCTTCGAATCTACCGGAGCCAAACCTGCCAGCTCCGCCGCCCATCCGTCAATCCCCCAAAACCCGTTCCTGCTGAACTACTGAACAAGCTTGCTTGCGCCAAGCCCAACGTGTAGCGTTCACTTACCTCATAGCTCTGGTTGATCTAGTTGATAGCGTTCGCGCCTTAATCCTCTCGTATTCGGCGGAGGATGAGGCGTCCTTTCGGCGAGGTGTGGATTCAATCCAATAGAGGAGACTTCTGGTCGATATACTGATCTCTATGCCAAAGTGAGAGCTAGATCTGGCGTCAGGGTCAGGGCGTGAGCCCACTTTCTCACGGCACCGCCCGAAGACGCACGTATCCCCCATCGTGCCCTGCGGCGGGTGGAGAAAACACGGTGCGCACCATGCGCGAACCATCGCCGAGCGGGGCGTCGAGTGTCGTCACACCGTTCATCTTTTCCCAGGCTTCCAGATCCGGCGACCATTCGGCAAAGTAACGCTTCTCGATTTCCGGCAGATCGCTGGCCTGGTAGCTCACGCGGATTTGATTGTCTGCGAGCGGCACGACTTCAGGAAGCTCCGCGAGCGACAGGGCAAGCGGATTCGAGTTTGCGTAGAACTCCAGCAGGTTGGAAAGGCCATCGCCATCACGATCGCCAAAGGCATTCTCAGACAGTTGCCCGAACGTTTCCATCTCCCATGCATCAGGCAGCCCATCGCCGTCCTGATCCGGGTCTGGGTTGCGGCGCGAATCCGGGAGCCATTGCACTGCCCAGGCGTAGTCGCGGGAATTGCGCGGAGAGACTCGGAAGGCGGGACTTCCCAAGGTGATAATGTTAGGTCGCGTCGGACGAAGCCTCGCCCAGTAGACAGGAACGAAGCTTCCTTTTGCTGAATCCGTTTCCGAGAAAGCGAGCCCGTTGCCATAGCTGCCAAAAAGATCCCCCGGCTCGACCCGCGACGGGCCACTCAAAAAGAACTCGTGGGCGATGCCACTGGCGGCATTGCCTGCGACTTCGATGGTGCCGCTGCTGTGAATGACGTTGTAAATGTTGTCACTGCTCGCGGTGACGCGAATTTGCACGATGCTGAACTCACCGGCACTGGCCTGCTGCCAGCGACTGATGCCGTATGCAGTACCTGGCTCAGGAACTTCCAGAAAGTTCGTGTAGAAGGCATCGCCGCGCTCCTCGCCGCCGGTCGTCCGCGACTCCAGCACATTGCCGAGCATCTGGGTAACTGGCAAAATCACGGATCGCTCAAAATTCAAACCTGACTCGTTGGTAGCCCGCACGCGAAATCGCAGCGTGCTCTGTTCGCTTGCCAGTACCTCGCTCAGGGAAAGACTGTCGCCATTGATCACCAGCAGACCGTTGTCATCATCGCCATAGCCACCGATCAACTGGAACGCGTGCCTTTCGCCGTGCGCAATGCCAGGGTCGGTTGCCAGTAGCCGGGCAAATGACACGCCGACCGGGATGCCTGAGAAGAGCACAGGCTCATCGGTGCGAATTGCCGTCGGTGCCGCAGTCTCCAGAACAGATATCCGGAACGCCTGCGTCCAGCGGAGCCCATCGCTGTCAGTGGCCTGAATGCGAAGCCCTAATTCCGCCGCTGCTTCAGGTGCTGCGCTGGCAAGTTTCAACGTTGCTCCGTCAATCTGGAATCTAACATTGTCCTCATCACCGGCACCGCTCACGAGCGAAAACGAGTGCGCTCGATCCGGATTCGGATCGAGCGCCGAAAGCGCTGCCACCCTGGTTCCTTCTGTCGCACCCGCTGCCACCGCCACTGAGCTAAGGGCGATACCAACTGGCGCAAGCGGAACAGTGGGCGAGAAATGCACAGCCCAGGCGTAGTCCCGCTGCGGGCCGCCAGTGTTCACGAACAGCGCCCCAGGAAACACGATACGATCACCGACCTCTGGCTGTTCCAATGGCACAAAAACCGGGAAGAATTGATCACCGCCAGTGTCACTCAAAACGCCTTCGATATTCAGCGGAATGCCGGTTCCATAGTGTGCAAAAATATCACCCTTCTTCACGGTGGTGGGGCCGTTCGAAAACGGGATCCTTACTGGCTCATCCTGAACTCCTCTCGGCACCGTCGCACCGCTGTCGTAAACCACCCGGTATCCCCCCGAAACGTCCGCCCGCAACTGCAGCATGTGGAAGATTCTGGAACTCGCTTGCCCCTGAAAGTAGATTTCAACGGCATCGACAACTCCGTCCGATGGCATCGCAGCAAAGTTTGTGTAGAACGCGGGCGTCACGTCGGCACGCGATGTTTTCCTGCCAGTGACGGCATTCCCAATCAAAGAACGATCCAACTCCTGACCGGAAATTTCGAACGTCTGCTCGAGTGAAAGCCCCGTGCGATCCGTCGCCCGAATGCGAATCGAAAAATCCTCACCAGGCTCAACATTTCCACCGATCCAGAACAACTTGTCGTCATGGATCGAGAATGAACCGTTGTCCGCATCTCCATCGCCAGCAGCAAATTGAAAAGTGTGCCAGTCACCGAAATCCTGAACATTCGGATCTTCTGCGGAGAGACAACCAATGCGGCGGCCGGAAGTGGTTCCCAGCGGAATTTCCAGCGAGTCCAACGTGATCCGGCCCGGGGGCATTGGCAATCGCGCGCGGAGAGTAAGAGCAGCGTCAACCTTCAAGCCACCACTGTCGACCACCTCGACATGAATCTGGTAGTCGCGCACCTGCCCAGGCAGATCATCCACCGTCACTAACATTGTACCCTCTATGCGGAAGAGCTCATTGTCAGCGCTCCCCTCCCCTTCCACCAGGCGAAATGTAAGCTCATCCCCAGGATTCGGATCCACAGCGAGCAGCGTTGCCACCGCCGTCCCGGTCACTGCCGATGCTGGGATGAACTCCGATTCCGTTTCCAAACCAATGGGCGGCACCGGATCAGTCACCGATTCTACCGCAGTGATTTGAAACGCATAGGTGCTAATCTTCTCCAGATCCGTCTGCGCACCTCGCGTTGGCGCTGCGTTCAATCGAATGCTTCCGCTGTCCCCAATGTTCTGCCCCCCAGTGGTCCAGACTTCATTGCCCGTCACCTCAAAAGGAACAGGTGACCGGCCAGAATCACTGCCGTCTGCATTTGCCGACAGAAAGCCAGCTACCCACCCGTCGTCGACACGCAGCGCCACCGGCTCATCTGAAAACGGGAAGCCCACCATCGTCCCGACGTCTTCACGTGTGAAATCGACACCGACCACCCGCGTTTTGCCTATTGCCATGACACTGAATGCATTATCTCCCAGTCGGCGCGCGACGAACGGAGTGACCCTGCCCGTTGCCTGCTTCACAAAGAATCTGAATTGCGTCAGGACGCCCACTCCATCCGGAGCCTGCGAGAGATCAAACGGATGCCCCTCGTCGATGACCATTGTCGCCTGGCGAGCTTCCGAACCGGCCCGGGAAACTAGTGGGTTGTTAGGATCACCCGCGATGGAAAGGAGTTCATCGGCACGCAACCTGTTTCCAGCCAGGAACCCCCAGCTGAGACCAAGCAATGCCGTGTAAAATATCCCTTTGACCATTTCATCGAAATACTGTCACTTTTTCCTCATGTGGTTCAAGATCTTACGTCTCATGACGACCGCCTCTGTGGCATCAGCAACGATGGCACAAGCAGGCATCTCAGCATTGTTTGAAAATCCGACAATGGACTCGGGCTACACTGGCGTGTCCTATGCAGACATGGCACCTCCCATGGTTGTTTCAGGCGGGCCATCCGGGAACTATTACCAACTCCAGCCCAACGGCGTTGCAGGATTGAGTAACACCATCGCCTTCGTGCCATCCGGAGCAAACACTTCCAGCATTCACGCGGAGTTTGATTTCCGCATGACGCCCGACGCCAACGGCCAGAGCACCGAAGGCTTCGGATTTGCGATCTACGACTACGTCAACTATGGCGGATACATTCCAGAAGACTTCACCCAGCTGGACGTCAACGAAGAAGCTGTCACCTGGGAGCAACCACGCTGGAATCTCGCGTTCTCCGTCGGCTTCGATCTCTTCGACGGGGCGTTTGAAACACAGAAGAACATGATCACGCTCAATGCCGATGGCAGACGGGTTGCAGCAAATGTCCTCGGTTTCAATATCAACGATGGCCTGTTCAACCGCATCGTCCTTGATCTGGAAAACACTGGCGATGACGCAGTGGCCTCGCTCAGTCTCATCCGCGATGTCTACGGTGCAGCGGAAAACATCTCGGTATTTGAGAAGGAGGCAGTGCTCGGATTCAACATCCCGGGTTCCGGTCTTGCGCCAACCGATCCCACCGGCTGGGCGGTTGCATTTGGCGGCCGGAGTGGCGGTGCCAGCACAGCGGTAGGCATCGATCTCGACAATATTCGAGTGAATGCGGATGCTGTGCCTGAACCTTCGGCCGCAATGCTTCTAATCCTTACCGGCGGTGCCAGCATGGTCATTCGGCGGCGACGCACTCAGCCAGTGTAACGGTTAGCCTGCAGGCAACTGCCACGTACCTGTGCACTCAAAAAGCTTGCCGCGCCAACCGAGAGTCTCAGTATCGGGAGCGATGAAACATTTCCTCTCTCTGTTCGTACTCCTGTCTCTCGGTATTGCGAGCGCAATCGCCGACTACGAAGGCAAGCAGTCTGACTGGCACGGCTTCGACCGCTACGATTTCGCGATGGGTGACCGCAGCTGCATTCTGGTAACCCCGAAGCAGGCCGCTGCCGGACGGCCATGGATCTGGCGGGCCCGGTTCTTTGGCCATGAACCGCAGGCTGATGTGGCTTTGTTAGAAATGGGATATCACGTAGCGTATTGCGAAGTCGGTGGACTCTTCGGCGGCCCTGAGGCAGTGGCGCACTGGGATGATTTCTACGCGCATGTTGTGGGCAGATACGATCTCGCCCGCAAGGCGGCGCTGGAAGGCATGAGCCGTGGCGGATTGATCATCTACAACTGGGCAGCGCGGAATCCGGAGAAGGTAGCCTGCCTGTATGGCGACGCACCGGTGTGTGATATCAGCAGTTGGCCCGGCGGCAAGGGTTTAGGCAAGGGGAGCCCGAGTGATTGGGAGAAAGCAATGCAGGCATACGGCCTGACTGAAGACACCCTGGCGGATTTCAAAGGCAACCCGATCGATCAAGAACAGCTGCAACCTCTGGCAAAGGCAGGCGTGCCCGTGCTGCACGTCGTCGGTGAAGCGGACACCGTAGTGCCGGTCGCCGAGAACACGAACATTCTCGAAGAACGTTACCGGGAACTGGGCGGATCGATCGAGGTCATTCGCAAGCCTGGAGTCGACCACCATCCACATGCACTGAAAGATCCTGCGCCGATCGTCAATTTCATCACCCGACACGTCGATGCCGCGTTGAATGCGACGGAACCGTTCAGTGAAAATGTGCTCGTGCGCACGGGCTTGACGCGATCCGGCGCAAAGTTTCAGGCGACCAAGACCGGACACGTTGCTTTCATCGGCGGATCGATTACTGAGATGGATGGCTACCGGCCGATGGTGTGTGATCTGCTGCAAAAGCGGTTCCCAGAGACACAATTTACATTCACCGCAGCGGGCATTTCTTCCACTTGCTCGACCACCGGCGCCTTTCGACTCGACGCGGATGTGCTTTCGAAAGAGCCAGCGCCCGTCGATCTCCTGTTCGTCGAGTTTGCCGTGAACGATGATCAGGATGCGGTGCACGCACGGCGCGACTGCATTCGCGGGATGGAAGGAATCATCCGTCACGCGCGGACGCAGAATCCAGAGGTGGACGTCGTCGTCACCTACTTTGTGAATCCACCGATTCTTGAGGCACTGCAGGCGGGCAAGGATCCCGTTTCCATCGCAGCTCACGCGGCCGTCACCGAGCACTATCAGCTTCCAACAATTCGATTGGCCCATGAAGTTGCCCAACGCATCAGCGACCACCGCCTGACATGGAAGCAGTTCGGCGGCACGCACCCGGCACCGTACGGCAACCGCATCTGCGCGGACTTGATTGATCAACTTTTCACCGCCAGCTGGAGCCCTAACACTCGCACTCCGGCAGTGAAAAAGCGCTCACCTTTGCCCAAGCCACTGGATAGTGAAAGCTACGATCGCGGCAGATTTCTGGAGGTTCCAGACCAGGCATTGGCCGGAACGGGATGGAAACGCACCATTCCCCAGTGGAGCGCGATCAAAGGCGAGTGCCGCACACGATTTCGCGAAGTGCCCATGTTCGTCAGCACAAGTCCCGGTGAGACGCTGACACTCGAATTTGAAGGAGCATCCATCGGCGCCTACGTGCTGGCCGGCCCTGACGCTGGAGTTGCCGAAATATCCATCGATGGTGGCGATTGGAGCAAAGTGGAACTGTATCACCACTTCAGTAAAGGCCTGCACTACCCCCGCACCGTGATGTTCGCCGCAGGACTGGAACGAGGCAAACACAGCCTGCAGATCAAAGCCGCCATCAACCCCGAACACGGCGGCTCAGCCGTGCGCGTGCTGCACTTTGTAGCGAATTAGCCGGTTCGTTGTAGTGGTGACTTTCAGTCGCCAATTCTTCTGTCTTACTGGCGACTAAAAGTCACCACTACGTTGCAGAGCAATCGTATTGTGCCGCCGCCCATCGGTAACTATCAGTACGGTTCTTCGAAGAATTTAATGGGTAAATGGGGAATTGCTTGAGCAGATGAGTGAGAGAGGTTGAAGTCAGGAATGGAAAAACTTGATCA
>JAGROY010000436.1 GCA_020439995.1 Verrucomicrobiia bacterium | reverse complement strand
AGATCCTTAATTCAACGACATTGATTCTAGGGTAACTACGAGTTCCGACAGCATGCAAGGCTAGCCCTAGCCATCGCCATCAATCTGAAGACTGCCGTTTGTCTTCTTGAAAGCGGAACGGTTCCTTTCCGGTGATGTCGGTGCTGGTGAACGAAGGGCACCAGTATTTTTCTACATGACCGATCACCAGATCAGTGCCAGTGAAGTGGTCGACGCCGGGAGGGCGTTCTGGATTGTACATGGTGTCGGTCATATCACGCATAAGAGCGACGTTTTTGCCCAGTTTTACCATCTGCCGGATCGCGAACGGTCGGCCGAGGACGCACATATTGAGATGCACGCCGCAGAGAATGACATTGTCGATGCCACGCTCTGCCAGCAGGTTGTAGGTCTCTTGTCCGTCATCGGTCAACGCATCCCCTTCGACGAGTTCGATGCCCTCGAACTGCCTGCTCCAGGCTTCACGGATCTCGCACTTCTCACCCTCGCAGCTGCAGCCCATGTCGGAATCGTCGATCGGCAATACTCCTTCATACTTCGGATCGGTCCAGCACCAGTTCGTTCCCCAGCGCGGAGCGGTGGAAAGCTTGATCGGCGCCTTCGCGAATGGTGCGTTCTGCGCCAGCTTGCGCTGAGGTGTATCTTTGTAGAAATCCACGACAGAGCTCGGCGCATGGATGATGAAAATGCCTTTCTCACGGGCGATCTTGACGGTCTCGTTGAGCCGTGGCGCCAGTTCCCCGACACGCCGGGCGGCTGATTTACACCAGTGGTCGTCCCACATGTCACAAATGATCAACGCTGTCTTCTCGGCCTTCCACTTGGCGTTAGTGATTTCGGTCTTATCGCTCTGCTTGTCGCGGGAGCGCAGTATGAGTTCAATGTCTTCAGCAGGGCTCGAACTGATCATCGAAAGTAGAGCGAGGGCTTGGGCTAATCTTGGCAATGACTTCATGTCGGGAGGCTAGCAAAGCGGAATACTTGCGGCAAGGCTGCAATGTCTTTCCGGTGCCACGGCGTCGGGGTGCAATCCTCTTGGGGTAAACGGGTTCTCGTTCGCAGAGAAGCGGGATAGGATCTCTCACGTGTTACACTTCGCTCTGGTGCTGCCGTTGGCCTAATGGCTTGCCGGGGGCACTTCGGCTGCGTCTAGTCTGAGTTCATCGATCCGAGAGGTTCCGGGGGCGCAAATTACTGGGGCCACTGGTGCGGATACTGGGGCGATACAGCTAGAGTCGAACTGGAAAGGGGATGTTTGTCGGCTTAGGCTGGTGAACACTGGTAAGAAACCGGTACAATTGCACGAGGTGGTTGTCTTCGACGCCGAGCACGAGATGCCGGAAGACACGCCAGTTTACGGAGAAGGCTTTCAGCGATTGGAAGGAATCATGGGCGGCTGCCACATGACCCGGTACCTGCGGGTTGGTGCTCCTGGTATTGGTCAGACTCCCACAAGCTCTTTGAGCGCAACGCCGCTGTCAGTGATCGGGCGGGGGCGCTGGAGCGGATCAAGGAAATCGCCAGATGGATCGATTCCAAGCAAATGGAAAATCGTTGCTGCTAGATCAGCCGGGCGCACGGGGCGCTCCTCAGGCTGTGCTCCCATTCGATCGCTTGAACCGATGATCTTTCCTCCGCCAGTACCCGCCCCGGCGAGCGCTACCGAAAACACGGAACCCCAGTGATCGCGTCCGCCGTTGGCATTGTGCTTTGGAGTGCGGCCGAATTCACCCATGGCCACAACCAGTGTTTCATTGAGCAGGCCGCGCTGGTGAAGATCTTCCACAAGCGTGGCGAACGTGCGGTCGAACTGAGGGCAGAGCACGTCGCGCAGTCTTCCGGCATTATTGGCGTGCGAGTCCCAGAGCGGGCTGCCTTTCACTTCTTTATCCCCTTCGCGCGGCCAGTTCACTTGCACCAGACGGGTGCCAGCCTCCACGAGTCGCCGGGCGAGGAGAACGCTTTGGCCAAACTTGTGAATTCCATAGGCCTCACGGATCGCTGCGGATTCGTTCTCCAGCGAAAATGCTGCACGACTCGCATCCGAGTGCAGAAGATCAAAAGCTTTCTGCTGCAAGTCGCCCAGTTCGGTAACGGCATTGCTGTGCACTCCACGAGAGAAATGATGATCGAGCTGCCGCATTAAGTCGTAACGCTCACCCAGACGTAGGGTCGTCATGCTTTGCTCGAGCATCATGCCCTCAATGTGCATCGGCTGTTGTAGCGGATTGCACTTCATGAGGGTGGGATGCCATGTTGATCCCATGAATCCACCATTTTGCCCAGGCCAGACGATGTGACCGTCGTTGTAGAGCTCATCCGGCAGGGTCACCGAGGACAGTGGAGAGCGGTCACTCGGCTGCATGGCACCTACGACAGCTGAGATACTGGGCCAGTCGCTAGGACCGGGTGGCACGTTTTCCGCCTTACTGAGGGGCTCATAGCCCGTGAGCATATAGGCACCGCTTGTCGAGTGCGCGTGAATGTCAGTGTGCATCGACCGGATCACTGCCAGATGATGGGCGATCTTTGCGGTATGAGGTAGCAGTTCGCAAAACTGCATGCCTGGAACGGTCGTTGAGATCGGTCGGAAAATTCCGCGAAGCTCCGCTGGCGCATCAGGCTTAGGGTCGAACGTCTCGTGCTGCGCCGGGCCTCCGCTGAGGAAAAGGATGATACAAGATTTCGCCCGACCAAAACTGGCAATACGCTTAGGAGCCGCCTCATTGCCCTTCAGCAGGCCGGGCAACGATAGCCCCAGCGCACCGAGGCCACCAACTCGCAGCCATTCCCTGCGCGATAACGCACCGGGACCGACAGGGGCGACCACTCCAGCTGCTTTTGAGAATCTCACCCTCTAATGCTGGCCTGAGCTCTGCAGGAGTCAAGCTTGCGCGTCGGTGTGATACACGGAATCGCTTCCCAAATCCCTCTCGCCTCATGAAAATGATCGGTTCAGATGCCTTTGCTGCATCGAGTGTTAATGATCAACTCCAGTGCTCAGTCGCCTCCGGAAGCGGCTCCGGCCTCCCTGATTCTCTGCGTATCCTGCTCGACACCGTATCGATTTCACCGTTGCCATTGAGGCTCTGGGCGGACTACCATTCCTCCATGCAATGGTTCATCGTGGCTGCTCTCGCCTCGCTCCTAGTTTCACCAGCAACTGCAGGTGAGGTAAGTGGCCATTGGGCGTTTCAGCCTCTGCGGGATTCGATTCCTCCAAACGATCAAAATCCCTCGATCCAGAACCCGGTGGATGCGTTTATCCTAAGGCGATTGCAGGACGAGAAGCTTGATCCGTCGCCGTCGGCGACGCGTCGCGATTTTATTCGCAGGACCTACCTGGCCATGACTGGTCTTCCGCCGAGCTATGACGAGCTGGCGGGTTGGCTGGATGCTGTTGACGAACCGGACGATCGTGTTGCTCAACAGTTGGTTGACCGACTTCTGGCGTCTCCGCAGTTCGGAGTGCGTTGGGGGCGCTACTGGCTCGACGTGGCCCGCTACTCTGATACCAAAGGATACGCCTACGCCGTTGAGCAGCCCGACTTTTTCCACGCTTGGCGATATCGCGACTGGGTGGTGAACGCGATCAATACGGATATGCCGTATGATCGTTTTATCGAGCTCCAGCTCGCCGCTGACCGATTGCTGTTGCTGGGTGATTGTGCGACGAGTGACCTCGCCGCGATGGGCTTCCTGACGCTGGGGCGGCGATTTTTAGGTGTGGAGCAGGACATCATCGATGACCGGATTGATGTAGTGACCCGTGGCACGCTTGGGCTGACGGTAGCCTGCGCGCGCTGCCACGATCACAAGTTTGATCCGATCCCTGCCTCCGACTACTATGCGCTCTATGGCATCTTCAAAAGTTCACGTGAATGGCTGGCGCCGCTGAGTTCAGAGGCTGAGTCGGACGCCGAGCTTGACCTGCTTCTGGCTGAACTCAAGGTAGTGTTCAATCGGGAAGCGGACGCAGTAGAGAAATCGTTTCTGGAACGGGCGGAAGAGTATCTGGTGGCTTCGTTAGACCTTTCGAAAGTGCCACGTCCCGCGTTCACTGAAATCGTTCTTCCCGATGCAGTGAATCCAGCTCAGATTCGCCGCTGGCATGAGTATCTTGGGCAGTCTGACAAGGAGACGAATCCGGTCTTCGCCCCATGGAAGGCCTTGAAAATGTCTCCTTCGAGTGAGTTTTCAACCATATTAGGGAAGTTAGCCGGCCAGACTGATGTGAATGCGATCATCGTCAGTAAACTTGCAGAAGCTCCCGTCGTGGCCTCCATGGGCGACGTAGCGATTCGTTATGCCACATTGTTTAAAGAGGCTGCGAACAACACGTTGAGCGGTGTGGCATGGGATGAGATCCGCACTGTGATGCGTGCGCCTGATTCGCCGTTCGTGATCCCGCGCACACACCCGCACGACGTCGAATGGCTGTTCCACAATACTGCTCTGAATGCGGTGAAGACCGCCTATGCGAACGTGGAACGCAGGATCGTTGCGCTGAGTGAACAGGCAAACTATACAATCGCTCTGGAGGATCGTCCGACGCCGCTGAACATGCCGGTTCTGCTACGGGGAGACTACTGCACGCAGGGCGACGAGGTGCCACGTGCAAGCCTGTCTCTTTTGCCAAACAGGCAACGCGTTCCCCATGGATCTGGACGTCTTGAGCTGGCGCGATCCATCACCGATCCCGCTAACCCGCTGACCGCACGGGTGATGGTGAATCGCATCTGGCACCACTATTTTGGCAAGGGGCTGGTGAATACGACAAGCGACTTTGGTTTGCGCGCGGACCCGCCGAGTCATCCTGAACTCCTCGACTACCTTGCGTGTCGGTTGATTGAAAATGACTGGTCACTCAAATCGATCCATCGTCTGATCGCTACATCCGCCACCTTTCGTCAACGGGCTGACGTTTCCGGTTCCGCAGATCCTGATAACCGATTGCTCGCTCACTTTCCGCGGCAACGGCTTGATTTTGAATCGATGAGGGATGGTCTTCTCGCAGCTTCCGGCGAGCTGGATTCGCGTCTTGACGGGGTGCCGGGGGAATCACTTGGGCGCCGCACTTCTCCGCGGCGGAGCATTTATGGCAGGATTGACCGAAAGTTTCTTCCCACAACTCTTCAGGTTTTTGATTTCGCTAATCCAGAGCTGCACAGTCCAGGTCGCTACGAAACCAACGTGCCCCAACAGGCGTTGTTCTTCCTCAACAGTCCGTTCACCATTGAGCGGGCCCGGGCGCTTGTGCGCAGGATCGCGGAAGGCTCGCCGGAAGCACGCGTGCGTGCCCTGTTTCGGGCCGTCTACCAGCGCGATCCGACCACGGAACAACTTGCTGCGAGTTTGGAATTCATAAGCGATTCTTCATCGGTGGCCGAGCCAGATATCGAACAGGTTTCCGCTGCGGCGAGGGCCTGGCAATACGGTTACGGCAAGATCGATGATCAGAAGGGAACGGTTGTCGATTTCCAGATGCTGCCACACTTCGATGGCGTGCAATGGTCAGGCGGTGTTGATTGGCCGGATCCTAAGCTTGGGTGGGTGCGTCTCACGGCAGATGGCGGGCACGTGGGTAACAGCACAGATCACGCTGCGATTCGACGATGGATTGCTCCTCGCGATGCCGAGATCCACATGACTGGTGCGATCGAAAAAACACAGGATTGCGGCGACGGTATTCGCGCATGGATCCTGGGTGCCGAAGGGAGTTTTGGGGCATGGCAGGTGGAATTCGGCAATGCCGCTCGAACCGATATTGATTGGGTGACTGTCAGGGCTGGCGATACCATTGATTTTGCGGTCGATTGTGGCGAGAAGGGCGATTTTTCGTGCGATGGCTTTCGGTGGATGATTGAAATCGAGAGCCGCGATTCTGGAGGTAATCCCGGGTGGGCTGCCGCGCGCGATTTTGCGGGCACGGTCAAAAGACCTGAACCCCTGACAATATGGGAGCGCTTTGCCCATGCGCTTTTTTTGTCGAATGAATTCATTTTTGTCGACTAACAATGCAGCACTCTCATCCATCTTCCCGTCGCTTCTTCCTGCGTTACTGCGGGATGGGTATGGGCATGTTAGGGCTCAATTCACTGTTGCAAACGGGAGCGGCAGCCGCTGGCACCAACCCGCTGCACTCGAACAGGCCTCACTTTCCGGGCAGGGCAAAGCGTGTCATCCACTTTTTCCTCAATGGCGGCCCTTCTCACGTTGATACATTCGATCCCAAGCCCGCACTCCTCAAATACGCAGGGCAGCCGCTTCCTTCGGGAAATCTGCGCACCGAACGCAAGACCGGCGCGGCATTTCCCTCGCCTTTTTCGTTCAAACGTTATGGCCAGAGTGGTATTCCCGTCAGCAGCCTTTTCCCAAAGATCGGCGCATGTGTCGACGATATCGCGGTCATTCGCTCGATGAAAGCCGATCTGCCGAACCACGAGCCGTCGCTCATGTTGATGAACTGCGGCGATTCTGTGCTCAGTCGTCCCAGCGTTGGATCGTGGGTCACCTATGGCCTCGGCTCAACCAATCAGAATCTTCCCTCGTTCATCACCATGTGCCCGGGCGGTTACCCGATTAAAGACGCACAGAACTGGCAGGCCGGGTTTCTTCCTGGTGTCTACCAGGGAACATTCATCAACAGCAAGCACACCGAGATCGACAAGCTGATCGAAAACATCCTCAACGATGTCGTTTCGCCCGAGGCGCAACGCTCGCAGCTGGATTTTGTCGCCCGCCTCAACCGCGAGCACAGCCGCCAGCGGGATCATGACCCCGCTCTTGAATCGCGAATCCAGACGTTTGAACTCGCTTATCGCATGCAAATGGAGGCGACCGATGCCTTCGATATCAGCAAAGAACCACAATATCTGCGCACAGCCTATGGCGACGGGGTTCACGGCAGGCAGACGCTGATTGCGCGGCGGTTACTCGAACGCGGTGTGCGCTACGTCCAGCTCTGGCACGGGGCAGGGCAGCCATGGGACAATCACGACAATATCGAGACTGGCCACGGGAACCTTGCGCATGAAATCGACCAACCCGTCGCCGCTTTGCTGATGGATCTCAAACAACGCGGAATGCTCGATGATACCTTGGTAATTTTTGGCGGCGAGTTCGGCCGGACGCCGACTGTCGAGCTAAACGCCAGTGGCAAGTCCCAGCTTGGTCGCGACCACAACCCGTACGGGTTCTCCATGTGGCTGGCAGGTGGCGGCATCAAAGGCGGCGTCACATACGGCGCTACGGATGAATTCGGTTTCCGCGCCGAGCAGGACATCGTTCACGTTCATGACCTCCATGCCACTATTTTGCACCTGTTAGGGTTCGATCATGAGGAGTTTACCTACCGTTATGCGGGACGCGACTTCCGCCTGACTGACGTTAGTGGGAAGGTTATTCGGAAGCTACTGGCATGATTTTGCCCCGCTCGAACACCATCCCTTCCCGCGCATGGATCGGCATTGACGCCGGGGACGCTTTTTGTGAAGTTCCCGAGAATGATTGCCCTTCGCCTTGCCCTCTATTCGATCGTCGCTCTGCTGCCTTCCTCGACTGTCTGGTCCGCCGATCGTCTGGAGCTAAGTGATGAATCGCACGTCGTGTTGATCGGAAATGGGCTTGGTTCGCGAATGATGCACTTCGGGCATTTTGAGAGCGAAGTGCAGATGCGCAATCTGGGTAAGCGCCTGACGATCCGCAATATGTGCGACGAGGGCGATACGCCAGGGTTTCGTCCGCATTCTGGCAGGGATTCGCCATGGGCGTTTCCAGGAGCAGAAAAATATCGGAAGCTTTCCAGTGCAAAAGACCGCTGGGGATCCGGCCACACGGGATCAGGATTTTTCGAGACCCCTGACCAATGGCTGACGCGGCTGCAGGCGGACGTCATCGTGGCGTTCTTCGGGTTCAATGAGTCGTTCGAAGGCATCGCCGGGCTCGACAGCTTCAAGGCGGAACTGGGCGACTTCATCGAGCATACACTGGGTCAGAAATACAATGGTAGATCCGCACCCAAGCTGGCTTTGGTGTCGCCAATCGCGTTCGAGAATCTTTCCGCAGTCAAGAACACCCCGAATGGCGAAGTGGAGAATGCGAATCTTGCACTCTATACGGCAGCGATGGAAGAGGTTGCCGCCCAACATGGCGTGCTTTTCGTCAATGTATTCAATGTGACCCGCCGGTTGTTCGATTCGGCCGATGCTCCGCTCACCCGCGATGGTGCGCTGCTTACGGGGCGTGGGTATGCGCAACTTGCACCCGTGCTCGCTGACGCACTGTTTGGAAACACGTCTACCGCTGGCGGCGATGTGGCCAAGGTGCTTGCCGCAGTCAGGGAAAAGAACTGGGTGTGGGAAAAATACTACAAGATTCCGAACGGAGTGCACGTCTACGGGCGCCGCAACAAGCCCTATGGGCCGGAAAATTACCCTGATGAGCTCATTAAGCTGGAAGAAATGACGGCGGTTCGCGATCGGGCGATCTGGGCAGCACTGGAAGGGAAGGTTTTCGATCTGGCCGCAGCAGATGCAGCGACGCATGCGTTACCGGAATTCAAGACTGATCGCGAGGGAACGTACTTATATGGCGACGAAGCGGTGGCGACGAAGCGGTGGCAGATGGCTACAAGATCGAATTGTTCGCTTCAGAGAAGGAGTTCGCAAATCTTGCTAATCCAGTGCAAATGGCGTTCGACAACCGAGGGCGGCTTTGGGTAGCGACGATGCCCACCTACCCGCACTGGCGACCCGGGGATCCGAAACCTGACGACAAGCTTATCATCCTCGAGGATACAGATGGCGATGGAAAGGCCGACAGGGATACCGTTTTTGCTGACAAACTGCATCTGCCGACGGGGTTCGAGTTTGCTCCCGAGGGCGTCTATGTGGCTCAGGGGAATCACCTGTTGCTGCTTCAGGATACCGATGGCGATGACTGCGCCGATGTGCGGGAGCTTGTGCTTAGCGGATTCGACGATCACGATACGCACCATGTGATCAGTGCGTTCTGCGCTGATCCATCCGGCGCGATCTACATGGGCGAAGGCACGTTTCTCCACACCAATGTCGAAACTGCATACGGCCCTGTCCGCAGTTCAAACGGTGGCTTTTTCCGCTACGCACCGCAGCGCATGCAACTCGAACGTACCGCGCGGCTGTCGCTGCCGAATCCGTGGGGAATCGCCTTCGACGAGTGGGGACAGAACTTCTTCGAAGACACCTCGGATCCGAATGTCCGCTGGATGGAGCCAGGAACGGTGAAGGTGCCGTACGGCGATTTCGCGCCGAATCCGCCGAATCTGATCGAGAACAAGCAGATGGTGCGTCCGACTTCTGGGCTGGAATTCGTATCCAGTCGCCATTTTCCTGACGAAGTTCAGGGCGACCTCTTGCTGAACAACACGATCGGGTTTCTGGGGACGAAGCAGCATGCGATCGACGACGACGGAACTGGGTTTCGCACCCGGCACCGCCAGGATCTTATCAGTAGTTCAGATCCCAATTTTCGACCTGTGGACATGGAGTTCGCACCGGATGGTTCGTTGTATCTTCTGGACTGGCACAACATGCTCATTGGCCACATGCAGCACAGCGCACGCGATCCACTGCGCGATCATGTCCACGGGCGGGTTTATCGGATCACCTATCCCTCGCGGCCACTGGTCGAGCCGGCGAATGTCTACGGTGCCAGCATTGATGAACTGCTCGAGAACCTCAAATTGCCCGAGTACCGTACACGTTACCGGACGCGGCGCGAATTGCGGGGCCGGAATCCAGAGGAAGTGCTGACTGCTCTGGGCAAATGGACGGCAGGTCTGGATGCGTCGGATCCACGTCGCGAGCATCATCTTGTTGAGGCGCTCTGGGTCAACTGGGGGCTCAATCGTGTCGATGAGAGCCTGCTACGACAGTTGCTGAAAGCACAGGATTTCCATGCGCGTGCAGCCGCAGTACGTGTGCTGCGTTACTCTGGACATCTGGTGCGCGATCAGGCGAACCTCTTGATGGATGCTGCTCGTGATCAGAATGGTCGGGTGCGGCTTGAGGCGATCACAGCAGCATCGTGGCTGGAACCTGGCATCGGGCTGCCGATCGTCCAGGCGGCTGGAACTAAGGCAGTGGACAGCTGGATCGAACCAGTACTCAAGACGGCACTGGCGACGTTGAGCGGACAGAGTGTCGAAGCTCAGGCAAAGAAGATCTATCAGACGGAACTCACTGGCGATGCAAAGGAACTGTACATGAAGGGCGCTGAGGTTTACCATCGGGAAGGCCACTGTGTTACCTGTCACCAGGAAGACGGCAAAGGCCTGCCTGCGGCGAAGTTTCCCCCGCTGGCGGAGTCGGAATGGGCTCAGGGGAATGAGGAACGTCTAATAAAACTGACGCTGCACGGATTGATCGGCCGAATCGAAGTCAAGGATGAAAGCTATCCTGGCCAGGTGCCGATGACGCCATTTAAATGGCTCAGCGACGACGAGATTGCCGCCGTGTTGACGTATGTGCGCAATTCGTTCGGGAACAAGGCATCGCCAGTGACACCCGCAAAGGTGGGGGAGGTACGCTCGGCAACAGAAGATCGAGTGTACTTTTATGAAGCATCAGAACTGCTCAATGAACATCCGCTCCCGTGAAGTGATCGATTCGTCGCCATACTTGTTGTGCAGGCGAATCCAGTAGGGCTTCCAGTAATCGTCGTAGTAGTCGTTGCCGGCTTCCTTGATGTGCTCGAGTTGTTCTACCACGGGAGACTTTGCAGGATCGAATGTCGCAAGGTGGTCTACTCCCGCGCGTTCACGCGGCGATACGAACCGCCATTCACTGTCGCCAAGGACATCCTGGCAAAGTGCTGCCAGGCCTGGATCATATTCCTTGAGTTCAGCGCGTCTGTGGATGTGGTTGTGGTCGTGATCCATCGTGCGATTCGTGTCGTACCAGCACTGTACGCCTTCGGCCCAATACTCGGCGCGATTCTTGTGGGCGTAGCATTCTTTTTCTCCACCAAAAACGATCAGCACCTTGTCGTCCTTTGTCACTTTGACCCCAGAATTTGTCGGCATTCCGTTCACGAGGACATCCCCGCCGTCGAGATACTTTTTGATCATCTCCGCTGACTCACTGGGGAACGAATCCTTGAGAGCCTCAAGAAGGCTGGTCGGTTCATCGCTGGTGATTCGACGAAATCGCTGGGCGGCACGGCCATCCATCCACAGCCCCTTGGCCATCGCATTCTCGTACGTTTCGGTGAGGCGCTCTTGCAGGACTTCGTCGAACCCTGCGCCGTGAATCACATGTGCAAACTCGTGAATCAGGATACTTTCGAGTTGCATCCCGCCCTCATACTCGAGGACATCCTCCTCGGCAAAAACGACGATCGTCTGACCAAGTCTCCGTGTGAGAAACCCACGCTGCCGCCAGTTGTAGAAGTCGAGTTCCTTTGCCTTCAGGTCACTGTGAAACTGAGGAAGATCTGAAGTGAGTTCCTTGTGGCCGATAAGCAGGCACAGCACCTTACGATCTCGAATCCGTTGGGCGATGTCGGGTTGGATGCTCTGCATGACGCGATCGAACTGGTAGGCTGCTTCAAGGAGCGCCAGATCCGTCACATTTTCGGACGTGGCTATAAGGATGTTCTGCACCACGGTCGCCTTCTTGTAGAACGAACCACTGAGTAGATATCCTTTCACATACTCGGCTGTCACTGGTTCTACTTTGAAGGTGGATTCATCACCAGAGCTGATCCCGCCACACGCGAGGCAAGCGACAAGGGTGAGACGGTAGATTTGCCTCGGATTGAGAAAATTGTTCTTCATCGACACCTGCCAGGATATGCAGCCGTTTTCGATTTCGCAACAGCATGGCCCGATGAAAGATGCCTGGTTCAAAGAATGCGTTCAAGGGAGGTGTCGCACGTCTTTGTGTGATACAATGTTGTCCATGCGATACTTCACCCTTCTTCTGGCCCTCTTTCTTGGATGGCAAAACGCAAGTGTGGCTGCTCCAATCCGGTTGCACTCAGAGAATTCCCGCTATTTTCAATGGGACGGGGAGCCAACGATTCTGATCACCTCGGGCGAACACTACGGTGCATTGTTGAACTCGGCATTCGACTTCGATCGCTACTTTGCGGAACTCGCGAGTCATCGCCTGAACCACACGCGAGTGTTTTCTGGCGTCTATCGTGAAGTTCCCGGTGATTTCGGTATCACTGAGAACCCGCTCGCTCCGCAGCCCGGGTTTTTTGTTTGTCCCTGGGCTCGTAGCGGGATTCCTGGCGAGTCTGATGGTGGAAACAAGTTCGACCTGACGCAATGGGATCCCGCCTACTTCGAACGTCTGCATCAATTGATGGCTGCAGCGAAGGAGCGCGGCATAGTCGTCGAGTTCACGCTGTTCTGCCCCATGTATAGGGACTCGATGTGGGAGGCCTGCCCAATGCACGCCAGGAACAACGTGAATGCGATCGGTGACTGCCCGCGCGATGAAGTCTACGCGCTAAAGCACGAGACGCTCACTAAGGTTCAACTGGGTTTCGTTGCAAAGGTCGTCACTGAACTGCGCCAGTATGACAACCTCTACTTCGAAGTCTGCAATGAACCTTACTTTGGCGGTGTAACGGATGCTTGGCAGCGGCGGATTATCGACGCCATCGTGGCTGCCGAAAGCGGCATCCCCGAATCGGAGCGGCACCTGATTTCACTCAACATCGCGAACGGTCGCAAAGAGGTGATTGATCCACCCCCTGCGGTTTCGATTTTCAATTTTCACTACTGCGTTCCGCCCGATGTCGTTGCGATGAACCCCGGCCTCAATAAAGTGATCGGCGAGAACGAGACCGGGTTCCGTGGTGCTGCGGATGTGTTGTATCGTACAGAAGCGTGGGATTTTCTTCTGGCGGGCGGCGCTCTCTTCAACAATCTCGACTACTCGTTCACCGCGTCGCACCCCGGCGGCACTTTGCGCGATTACACATCACCCGGCGGAGGTAGCTGGGAATTGCGTCAGCACTTGCGAATCCTACGGGAAACTTTGGACGCATCGGACTTCACTCGCATGACACCAGAGCCCGACGCATTGCGGCGCCTTGAACCCGCCTCACTGTCGCATCAACTGCTGGCGGACCCAGGGCATTCCTACGTCGCCTCCTTCCATGTGCCGATTCCCGAGAAGCCCAAGACCCTGGACGGGCTTTTTGACGAAACGCTTGAGGCAAAATTCGCCATCGAGCTGCCCGCCAAGACGTACACGGCCGAATGGATCAATCCCCAAACAGGATTGATTGAGCGCTCGCAAACGATCGACCATCAAGGTGGCGAGGCTCAACTTGAGTCCCCCGGGTTCGTTGAAGATATCGCACTTCGTCTCGACGCTGTTCCACCACCGCTAGACACAAAATTTGGTGTCGTATTCGATGGCGATTTTCAGCGATCTGCTGACGCGAAGAACCTCGGATGGCGCTGGGTGCGCGAAGATCCAGAGAGCTGGCGTGTCAGGGCAGGGGGACTGGAATTGAGGGCACAGAAGGGGCGTATCTGGAGCGGCAATGACGCCCGCAATGTAATGCTCTTCAAGCCTGACTTCGGAATCGGAGAGGGCACGGCTGAAGTGTCTGTAAGGCTCAATCTTCCAAAGTCCATCTACGAACAAGGTGGCCTGTTGCGCTACGCTGACGATGACAACTTTGTGAAGCTCATTGTCGAGCACATCGAAGGGAGGTACTACGTCGTCATGGCGCAGGAAATCGCAGGCAAAGGCAAGGTGCATGCCAAAGTTCCGATCCCTGCTCCGTCTGCGCGTCTCGCCATTCAAGTCACGGGCGATGAAGTGCGCGGTCACTATTGGAACACACGCAGTCGAGCCTGGGCGGAGGTCGGCAAGTGCAAGATGAATAATGCCTCGGGTGCAGATTTCGGCGTTTCTACTCAGGACGGCTCGGATGCGGACACTCGGTGGATTCGATTCACCGATCTCAGCGTGAAGATGAGCGGGGCAAAGGTCGATATTTGATTAATCAGGTGATGCTGCAACTCAGGGTTTTCCCATGTCAGTCCAGAAGTGGCTGGTGCTGATAGAGCTAAATAATATTACTGGACAATTCGCGCATAGAAAGTGATGTTAGGGTGCCATGATTGGGCCCACTACTCCCACCTACGATTTCGATCCCACCACATGGGCGGGGTTCGGTGACTTCACCGT
>JAGROY010000435.1 GCA_020439995.1 Verrucomicrobiia bacterium | reverse complement strand
ATCCAACCGTCGGCCCATCCACTCGAGGTGGCCATGTCAGCCCAGGCTGAGGAAGAGTGAGAGTTGTCGGCCTGAGCGACATCCGTTCGGCCATTTCCTCGTGAGGCATCTTTGGCATGGGCGACTGAGAACGAGGCAAACTGGCAGCTAACGGAAATCCCAAGTCTTTCCCGACAGGCGTCGCCGCTCCAATCGCCGCCGAGTGCTCATCCACGCGAGCGAGGTGATCCAATTGCCGCTGCCGCTCCAGTGCCTGGTCGGCACGATGAAACAGTTCATGTTCGTTATGGGCGTGATGATCGAGCTGCCCTTCGTGGGTGAATCGCGATCTCATGGCTCCAGCACTTCAATGATTTCCGTGTGCGGTTCGATGATCGTGCCGTCCGAGTTCACATGCTCCGGCACCGGGATCTCGTAGTAGGAAGGCGTTAGAGAGTTCCCCGGGCTGAACTCATCGCCCCGATGCAAGTGCCGCTGCACCCAGTAAAGCCGCTTCACTTCATCGCTTCGCCCTTTGTCATAGCCAGTCGCGTAGGCCTTGGCCTTCCCCGACTCCTGCTGATGATTGAGCCACTCGCCCGCAACCACGCCCGCCGCCGCTCCTAGCAATGCTCCCTCCGGTTCGCCATCCGAGACTTCGTGGCCAATAAAGGCCCCCGTGCCAGCCAAGGCAGCGTTGGTCGCCGCACGCGGCACACTGCTACAGGAGTTGAGAAAAGTGATGGCCAGAACGGTTGCCAGCCAGCCGACGGATACAGCGATAGGTTTCATCACCAGTTAATTCGCCGTCTGGAGAGTCACATCACGGTCTTGGGAAAGTTTTCTCAAACTTTCGTCGCTCAGCTCTCTGCTTTACTCGTAGCTAAACCAATAGGATGCAGGTGATGGATGAACCGAAGGTACTAGCCTTCCGAGCCAATGCCGCAAATCATCCTCGTCATCGAAGTGTTCTCTAGCCTCGGGAAACTAGGCCGAGCTAAACGTCTCCGAATCACAGCTATCTCAGCCGTGAAGACGGTAGCTGAAAAGTCTTGGTCTTTCAGAGACCCAAGATTCGACAGTCGTTCGTTGTCTATTTACACAGCATACGCGCCCAACGTCGAACAGATCACACATCGGGCGCATCTCGGTGCTATGCTCGTCAATATCGGACTGTAAACCGGGAGTTCCACGGTAACCAACCTTCACTACACCAAAGTTTCACTTGTGAGGAGCCTCTGGCGCCAGCCATTTTCCGTGAAGTAAATACAGTTCGTAGTACACCAGCCATTCTGCTGTCCAAGGAATAATTTTTTCGTGGATATTGTCAGTGCGAAGCCAAGGATCTTCCGGTGGATGGTATAGGCAAAGGCAGCCTTCTCGATACATGTGAATCTCAGGCCTCGGTTTGATCTTTGGCCGCAAAACCCACACTTTCGGAGTCATCCCGGGCGAGTAATCAATACGTATAGTGTACGGATCACAGCCTTCCGCAGGAGTGATCTCGCCAGTGCAGGTGAGCTTCCGACTATTGAACTCGCAATGGAAGCACTCGAAGTGCTTCTGAATCAGCGCCTTCTGCATGACGAAATGCCGATAGTCGGCTGCTCCTCTACCCATGCCCCTAATAGTCTTCGCCATCGAATCTATGGGATAGATTTGGAACACCAACAGCTCCTATTAATCCGGTCGACGAAGTGCGGGCAGTTCCGGTCGAAAGCAGGGAATGAACCTTGTGCAGTGCGGCGGCTTTTTTCGTCTTGGCATCCTCCTCGTCGTCGAACTTCCTGAAGAAGCCATTAGACTGAAAGACCCAATCCCACACGTCGCGGGCAGCCTTAGTGTTGTCTTCGGTTTCTTCGTCGAGGGAGTCCAGTCTATCCAGTGCCTCGCGAATTCTCTCGTGGAGATCCTCAACATTCTCGTCCGATTCGCCACGCGTCAATGGTGGTTTGTCAGGATGGGCGAGGTTCTTGATGACCTTTGACTGAGTAAGGCGGGTATCCATGGCCTTGAGCATTTCGCGAAAAGCTACGTCAATGCGCGGATCGTATGACGATTGACACTCTGCGACGAGCATTGTCAGTTTCATGCCGTTTGGCATGTCCCAGCTGAACCGGCTCCTGCAAAACCTTTTTGTCAGTTGGGTGAGATGGCGCAACTGTGTGCCTCTGCCGTCAACGCTAGTGTTGCGTCTTTGAACCTCACCGAGGAACCAGATATTCACCTGAGTTGGATCCGATTTGACCCACTCATTCTCGCTCGCGAGTTCACGCACGATCGCTCCTTCTTCGTTGTAGAACTTCCGATAGACGGGGAAATCAACATGGTGTTTTTCCTCATCGCTATCCTTATAAAATACCCTAACGGCATTGGTGAAAATACGCGGCTGCTTCGCAAACCGCTTGTCCTTGAGGGCTTTTCTGACGTGTTCCTTTGCCTGCAGCGGCGAGAGCCAATTGCCATCTTCATCTACCAATTCATGTCGCCAGAGAACGATACCATCGTCGATATCATACTCTTCAATGATAAATTTGGTTTGGATGATCGTGTCGATCGCTGTCGAACCCTGTGGCTTGAAAGAACTGGTGGTGATGTTTAGCCCGGGGATTCGCTCCGGCAAGCGCAGGATCAACCTGTCACGATTTGACTTTCGATGGCCAAGGAGCTTGTCCTTGAAAGGGCCGGGAAGCCGGACTTTCTGATCCCGGAATGCCTCGATTTGTTTAGAATAGTCGATCATGGTTTAGTTGGTGGTTGCTGGAGTGCCTCCTAGTTGTTTGGCGTAGGCCATCCAATCGACCGCAGGTACGGTGGCGAGAGATTGTAGTTTGGAGAGAAGACGGAACGCGAAGTAGGCGAGCGCATTGTCTTTCGGCCCGAAGTTGTAGGATCCCTTACTGTCAAAGACATCAAAGCTAGACCCGGTGGCGGCGAAGCCACAATCGAGGCGCGAGATCTGAGGTAACGCTTCGTGGGCCGATTTGAATGCCTTTCCGAAGCCGTCAGCCCAATCCACATCAATTGCTAGAATGCCCGCAACTATGTCGAAGTGCTTCTTAGCCTCGAACTTTCCTCCAGCATGGACGATCGGAACAGAGGTTCGCTTCAGGCGACGTACCGATGCCGCTTTGTCAGCGGCATACTCTAGATAACCCTTGTCGATGGTTGGTTTGCACTCGAAAACGGCGTAGACGGCTTCCGCCGGAACGTATCTGTGTTTATCGTTGTCTAGTAGCGTCGGTGTGTATTGCCGATCAAAGACCACGACGTCAATTGAATCACTGACATCACCAGTCGAGTCGACCACGATGGCTTTTTCGACGGTATAACGGTTCGGTAAATACCGTCTTAGAAAATCGATGAAGTGACTCTCATTGACTTCACCCCGATCACCCGGATGAGTGATCCGTGAAGAGGATCGTAAGTGTGCAGTGAGGCAATCCTGCTCGGTGGCGAATGCCGACCTGAGGAACTCGATTTTTGTATTTCCTATATCAATCATAATGGTGTAAGGGGCGTTATCCGTTCTCATTGATTCATGCCGCTTACTGAGAGGAATTTGCCGCCGACCGTTTATTTTTTTTCGCCAGCCTGACTTTGCATGTCTTTAACCAACCAGGAGAGGCTCTCGAATCATGCCGATTCAGAGCTTGAGGAAGCCATCGACCGGACGATCGACTATGCGTACCAAAGGATGAAAGGCATACACTGGCAGGGAGTTATCAACGGATCTGTTCCCGAAGCAAAATCCGCTGAGGATTTTACTCAGGAAGCGCTCGAAGCCGTCATCAACGGGGCAAAATGGGACGATTCCAAGCCTCTTTGGCTCGTTTTAAGAGGAATCGTTAGCGGCAAGGTGAATCATCTGGCGGAATCACTGGAAAACCGATCGCGCCAAGACTCTGTGGAACACAGAGAGTTCTTAGAATCCGCTCAAGGCAATGCAGATTCTTTCCGTTACTTCCCTTTCAACGCGGGGATCGACGATGAATTAAGTGAAGCGTTCTTGCTTGAGCTAACGGATGCGCTAGATGACGATCCTGAAGCCCAATCCGTGGTAGCGGCTATCTGGGAAGGCGCTTCCAAACGTTCGAGCATCGCGGAAGCT
>JAGROY010000434.1 GCA_020439995.1 Verrucomicrobiia bacterium | reverse complement strand
TGGCATCTGCTACAGAATTTTCTGCCCCTGAGCCAGGAGAAGAAATGAGCGGCGGCAGTACCACGGTAGTCATCACCGGGCCGGACGCCTTTAGTCATCCGCTTGCCAACGTCTCCCGATCAGACCGGCGGGCTCACGTTGTGGGGAATTCGCTGTTTAACAACAACTGGGTGATCGCCCCTTCATCGACCGCTGCCCGCGATGGCCTTGGACCAATGTTTCACGCCCGCTCCTGCTCAGGATGTCACGTTCGCGACGGGCGCGGATCTCCTCCTGCTCCAGGAGAAGTGATGACCAGTTTGTTGATCCGTCTCAGCGTGCCTGGCAAGGACGAAAACGGCGGCCCGCTCGGTGACCCAGTGTACGGAACGCAGCTCGCCGTGCGCGCGATCCCGGAAGCACAGCCCGAGGGCGACGTCCGCATCGAGTATCAGGAAATTCCAGGGACCTACGCCGATGGGACAACCTATTCACTGCGCCGCCCGCGATACACATTCATCGCGTCGGGAGCCTACGGCGCTCCGAACGATAAGATATTGATCGGACCGCGCCTGGCACCTCCCGTGCACGGACTGGGGCTGCTCGAAGCGGTGCCGGAAGCTGCAATCCTGGCATTGGCCGATCCCGAAGACATGGACAGCGACGGAATCTCTGGTCGCCCGAACCGCGTCTGGAACCCCGAGCGAAAACGTCACGAGCTGGGGAGGTTTGGCTGGAAAGCGAACCAACCCGACATTCGCCAGCAGACCGCCGATGCCTTTCGGTCGGACATCGGCATCACTTCGCCAATTCGCCCCGAGGAAGACTTCACCGATTCTCAATCCGCACTCCTCTCTGGTCTTCATACCGGAGGCGCGCCGGAAATCTCCCAGGAACTGTTCGATAAAGTAGTCCGCTACCAGCAGACACTTGCGCCGCCTGCCCGCCGCGACTGGAAAGAACCTGAGGTGCTCCAGGGCAAAGAACTGTTCCACCGCATCCAGTGTGCCACCTGCCACACTCCCACGCTCCACACAGCAGAAACATGGGAGGAGGTTCCTGAATTAAGCAATCAAACCATCTGGCCCTACACCGATCTGCTCCTGCACGACATGGGCCCGGAACTTGCCGACGATCGACCCGACTTCGATGCCACGGGAAACGAATGGCGCACGCCGCCGCTCTGGGGCATCGGCCTGGTCGCCACCGTCAACGACCACACATACTTCCTGCACGACGGCCGTGCCCGTAACCTCGAAGAAGCCGTCCTCTGGCACGGAGGCGAAGCTGAGGCCTCGCGCGAAGCGTTCAAAAAGCTCAACCAATCAGAGCGCCAGGCATTGCTGAAGTTTCTCGAATCCCTCTGAACTCGCAAAGTAGAAATGCAATGTCGCACCGAGAACGTTGAGTCGTCAGACCTCGTCGCCAGATTCGCAGCAGAAAATGCAGAGCTCACCGTTTTCGAAGACCGTTCCCTTGCTCACGCCCAGATTCAGTGCCCCTTTCCTCATCCGGGTTCATCTGAGATCAACCCCTCCCATCTGCGTAATAGGAAGAATAAGAAACACCACAGCCCGCCCTGAATATCATAGAAGCGACCGAACTGCTGGATGACGGAGAACACCCAGCAGTTGAAATTGCGCAGCCGCTCGTAGAATTCGCGGGTGATGCGGTCGCCCATAGGGAATGGTGAGAAAGGCGCTCAGCTCTTCGAGGATCACACGTTTCCTCACATCGCGGCGACGCGTCATCACTTCGTTTCGAACGAATTTTGGACGGTCGAAGTCTAACGGTGTGATTACCAAACTCACGGCATCCTTTTCTTTCTCTCCGCGATCGTAGCGCCCCTGACGCAACCACCACTGCCCATACTCAGCCGCAGTGCATGGTTGTCGGCAGTTGTTGAGACAGAGCTGAATCGAAGTCCGATACCATTGACGGCTTTCTAACAGGAACGTGCCAAGCCGCAAAGCAATTTCCCACCCGGTCGGCTGAGACCGCTGAGGCCGAGTATGGGCGCGAAAACAAATCAGTGACAAATTATTGTCCGGTTCCGGCTCTCCGAAACGGTGGTATTTGAGAAAGAATGGAAACCTCGCCCACCGACGTCACACTGCTCGCCGAATTTGCTAGGACTCGAGATGGTCTAGCATTTCAGGAACTGGTTAAACGCTGCCTGCCCATGGTGGTTGGGATCGCTCTTCGCAAAACCGGGAATCCTGAAGCCTCCAACGAGATCGCGCAAAACACGTTTTCTATTCTCGCTAGGAAAGCAGCCACGTTGCCATCGGATATTGTTTTGGGTGGCTGGATCCACCGAGTCGCCACGATCGAGGCTGCCGACTTCAATCGAAAAGAATACCGACGCCGTAAAGCAATGAAAGAGTTCAAAGAAGCGTCCGATTTTGAAAGGGCCAACCCAGGCACCGATGCATTTGCCGAGCTTTTGCACGATCTCGATTCGGCGATGGCGGCACTCTCCGCCGCGATTTTGGCCGGAGAAATCGTAGTCTTTGACAAAGCTTACGTCGACTTCGGACACCTCTTCCAACTCGCCCAGCGCGGCGTCTTCTGGGTGACGCGAGCCAAAGACAACATGGCCTGCCGGGTGGTCAAGCGTCTGATCAAAAAGCGCGAAGGCAACATTCTGCGTGATGACATCATCATGCTCACGACGAAGAGATCCAAAGAAGCCTTTCCCCAGACCTTCCGCCG
>JAGROY010000433.1 GCA_020439995.1 Verrucomicrobiia bacterium | reverse complement strand
GACGTCACATGGCAGGGGAGTGACAGCGGTTAGTAACACTTGGAGGGAGGATTAATGACGTCACGTGGAAGGTGGAGTGACAGAGGGTAACAACGTCAGGAGGATGGTTTGTTAGTATTGGAGAGAATACGGGTTCGAACCGGGCGGATGGTAAATGCCATCCGCCCGGCCTCATCTTAAAAATTATGATTGAAGAATCGACAGTAGTTAAACCACTTGGCGAGCGCCTCCTTGAGGCTGGCCTTTTGACAAAGACGCAATTGGCTCTCGCGCTGAGGCAGCAAAAGCGCGAAGGCGGACGGATCGGTGAAATTCTTTCCGAGCTCGGGATAGTCAAGCCGAACATCGTTAGCTCATTCCTTGCTGAGGAGACCGCGACGGAGTTTGTGGATGTCCGAAAATTGAAGCCGGATACGAGTCTCAGGGAACTGGTACCAGAGGCCATCGCCAGAAGGTATCTCGCGTTGCCATTGTCCAGAGAAGGGGACCTGCTTACCGTCGCCCTTGGCGATCCCTTTGATGTGGTGGCCACCGATATGCTTGAGCAGGTATCTGGGCTGGGAGTAAAGGTCGTTACGGCTTCAGAAGCGGATATCGTTCTATGTCTGGACAGGCTTTTCGCCGAAGGTGACCAGGTTGAGGATACGATAGACACAGTAATGGAGGAAAGCGCCGAGAGGGCGCGCCTGGCTGCGGAGGCGGGCAAAGAGCAGGCAATGGGCGGCGATGAGAGTCTAGTTGGTCTTGTTCAGCAAATTCTGACCAGAGCGATCGAAGATGGGGCGAGTGATATTCACTTCAATCCAGAAGACAAGACGCTAGCCCTCCGTGTCCGGGTGGATGGAGTGCTTCAGCAGGATATCATGCTGCCAAAGAAATTGCAGGCTCCTGTGATTGCCCGTATCAAGATCATGGCAGAGCTGAATGTAGCAGAAACGAGAATTCCGCAGGACGGTCGCACAAGTATATTGATTGGTCAGCGCGAGATTAGTTTGCGGGTTTCCACACTTCCAACTGTGTATGGAGAAAATATCGTTTTGCGTGTGCTTGATCCGGCTGCATTGGATCTGACATTGGAGGATATGGGATTTCGTCCACCTCTACTGGCTGCCGTAAATGAGACTATTCATAAACCCAATGGTGTCGTACTGGTTACAGGGCCTACGGGGAGTGGGAAATCGACGACTCTCTATGCTGTTCTAGGGGCAATCAATACTCCTGAAGTAAGCATTTTTACCCTTGAGGATCCGGTCGAGTACCGGCTCAATCTGATCCGTCAAACACAGATCAATGATCGCGTTGGAATGACCTTCAACGTTGGACTACGGGCTTTGTTACGTCAGGATCCAGAAATTATTTTGGTGGGTGAAACGCGAGACCAGGAGACTGCAGAATTGATGATTCGGGCGGCGTTGACTGGGCACTTGGTGTTCACTACACTTCACACGAATGATGCTGCAGGTTGTATTCCCAGGCTTATCGATATGGGGGTTGAGCCTTATCTTCTTCCGTCCTGTCTACAGGGGGCGCTGGCGCAGCGTCTTGGGAGGACGATTTGCAGCAACTGCAAAATTGAAGAAAAAGATCCAGAGCAAGTATTCGCTGCATTGAAGCTTACTCCACCTGCTGATCGTCCGCTGAGGCTATGGACAGGAGAAGGATGTGAGAGGTGCCGTTATACTGGATACAAGGGGCGCGTAGGGATTCATGAATTCATGCAGTTCGATCAGCGGTTCTATGAACCGATATGCAATAGGGCTGAATCCTCGGTATATGTGGATTTGGCCAGGGAAACGGGGTTTCTTTCTATGTACGAAGATGGTGTCATTAAGGCGCTTGAAGGCCGCACAGATCTAAAAGAGGTGCTTCGGTGCTGCCAGGGGCACTAATTTCTATGTAGCTTCTATCAGCAATGCCAATTTACAATTACATAGCTCTAAATACCAAAGACGGTAAGAGCGTTAGCGGTGCCATGGAGGTTCCCGATGAGGGCGCTTTGGAGGCAAAGTTGACTGACATGGGCTTCGCACTGCAAAAGGCGGTTAAGCAGAAGGCCAAAAAGAAGGGGGCATCCAAGATCTCCCGACGCGACATGATCGACTTCTACAACCTGATGATCTATCAGGTAAATGCTGGCCTCAGTGTGGTGGAATCGCTCTCTACTGCGGCGAGTGAGTGTAAGAACTACAAGTTGAAGGATGCGCTGCGAACTGTCGAGCGGAAGGTCAAGTCCGGCATGATGTTCTTTGAGGCGCTGGACGGCTTTCCCGCGGCTTTCCCTCCGAATGTCGTCAACATGGTGCGGGCGGGGGAAATGAGTTGTAAATTGCCCGGCACATTTAAAGAGCTCAGGGAATTCGAGGAATGGCAGGAGAAGATGCAGGCAGACATTCGACAGGCAACTATCTATCCAATGATCATTGTGGTCGTAATGGGGGCGTTTATCCTGCTCTTGTTCACGCTTGTTATACCGAAATTTATTGTGCTGATGGATACTCTTAAGTTAGAGTTGCCACTCGTCACTAAGATTGTATTTCAGTCGAGTGATTTCGCAAAGGACACCTGGTGGATCTGGGTAGTAGGATTTTTCTGGGTCAAATATGGGTCTAGATTCGCCCGTAAGCGTTACGAATGGTTTGCGCTCCAGTATGACAGAATGGTGTTAATGTTGCCTGCGTTCGGTAAGCTGAACATCATGATCTCGATGTCACGGATGACCCACAATTTGTCCAGTCTCGTGGGAGCAGGCTTACCGGTGCTTGATGCGTTGCATCATTGTCGAGAGCTTGTGGGAAACAAAGTTGTAGAGATTGCTCTCAGGCAGGTGAAGGCTGATGTGACTGCGGGTGTCGATTTCAGTGTGGCACTGTCCAAGCACAAGGTATTTCCGGAGATGGTTGTGAAGATGGTGGCTTTGGGAGAGGGGACGGGTTTCCTTGAGGATGCGCTGGAGAACGCGTCTGAATTTTACAGCCAGGCAATTCCGAGGCAAACGAAGAAGATATTCAGTCTTCTGGAACCATTCCTCATGCTCATCATTATCGGTCTAATTGGGACTGTTGCCCTTTCGATCTTCATGCCGATTATGGAAATGATGACTGGCGCTCGAAACTAAGAACGAACGATTGGAATACATGATCACTTCACTGTCGTCCTCAGAGAAGAGCGCTGGATTCACTCTGCTTGAAATGTTAGGAGTAATGGCAATTATTTCGATCCTTGCCTCCATGGCGATTCCATCCATTGTGACGAGAATCAATCGGGCAAATTCCTCAAAAGAGTCGTTGAATCTGAGTGCGATTGGTGAGGCGCTCCGTGAACGCATACGACTGGATAGAGTGATTCCTGATGAATCGACCTGGGCGCAAGTTGCAGCGGAACAGTTGCTGGTGCCGCTAGCCTGGGTCACAACGTCCGTTGGGCAGCAGCCTCGGGTTTATATGTGGGATCCCTCGCTTTCGATTGGAGGGCAAGCAGGTGTTTTACCTTACGCTCAGTCTAGTCAGGGCTCTGCAGACAAACCGGGGAATCTCCGAATAATTGTTGTCTCCAGCCAGTTCCTGCCTCTGCCTCCAGGGATTGCCAGCGGGGTGGCCTCGAGCCAGGAGGAGTTTGATGCGTTGTGGGAGCTACCTCGAAATGCGCTTCCTGATGCTTGGCCAGCAGCCTGGGACGGGCGTGGTGATGAACTACATGTGCAGCGCTTGGATCTAACTTCGTTGTTTCACAGAGTTGTGATCAACAATGCAGCTGATGGCGTGGGGGCAGGGGTTTCCGTGGATGGTTCTGCTGCCCAGAATGTGCCTCCAACTGGCCTGTCTGGCTACTATTTCGAGGGCTCTGAGATTGCCCTACTTAAGTCGGGTGAGGTTGATTCCAGGCACCGAGTCGACAGAGATCTTAGCTACGTTTATGAACGTGGAATCTGGCGCGGTCGATTGTGGGAAGGACGGCAGATGGACGCCACTCCTTTTGCTGCGGCTCTCGATCGATTCCGGCTTTCACGTAAGCTGGTGCAGGCGAATGCTGATCAACAGCTGGTCGTTGATGCCTATTACAACTACTCGCTTGTCTATTCGGCCTGGTCGCGAGCAGGTTTTCCAACTTATGACGGGAATGATCTTATTATCCCGATATACGCCTCGTTACTGGCAGCGCAAGAACAGCTGGATGCATTGTCCGCGAATCTTATTTTACAATGAAACGGACAGTGAAACGTAATGGGGCAATTGGATCGAACAGGCGCCGTGCCTTTTTGTGCGGTGGATTCAGCCTTTTGGAATTGATTGGCGTGATGGCAGTCACAGCGATTCTTGCCTCTGTAATATTGCCGTCAGTGGTGCGAACGATTGAAATGGAAACGGCTGAAAAGGAGGGGGTATTTTTAGAGAATGCGGCTGCAGCTCTTAAGAACTACCTGCGCCGTGAGAAGGCCTTTCCTGACGAGACCGGTTGGGCTGCTGTTGTTGCGGTTGAGCTGGGGATGCCGGTTTCGGAGGTCTCTGAATCATCTAGACAGAGCCAACGTGTTTATGTAATTGACCCGTCGCTTCGGCTGGGGACTGCCGCCGGAGTTTTGCCGTTTGAGCAGACGAGTGACGGTTCGATTGCCCCCGTGAGTCCCAGAATCATGATTCTTTCTTCCACGGACGCGGCTAGAGTAATTCCTCTTACCAGTGGTGTCATTTCCCAATCTGAGTTCGATACACTGTGGGCGTTGCCGGTTGACGGTGTGCCTGGTGATTGGGAGGCAGAGTGGCAGCTTTCAGGGGATCGGCTCAAAATTGTCAGGGTGAATCTCGACTCTCTTTTTTTGAATGTACGATTGAATAACTATGAATCTGCAAATCCAGGTCAGTATTCGATCGATGGCGGAATTCAGCAAACGGTGCTGACCACAGGGCTGGATTCTTATTTCGTGGAGGGGACGTTACTGGGGCTTTATGATGACGCTGGGGAATTGGAGAGTCAGGAGATCCTGCAGAGGCCATTGACGTTCACGTTTGAGCGTGGAGCATGGCGGGGGCAGGTTTATTTGGGGTTAGCGCTTTCGGGTGATGATGTCTACAGCGCAACAAGCCTGTTTGCTGGAGCTAGCGTGAATGGTTATGCTCTTGGCGGGGCGACCCCCAGTTTAGCCGTGGATCGATTCACCTACTTCATGGATTGTTATCTAGACTGGGACAATGCTGGGTTTCCTGGAACCGGATCGCAGAGTTACAATGCTGTTGTTGCTGCCCAAGCTGCTTTGGCCACTACGTCCAGTTCTCTGGTGTTCGCACCAGTGCCGACGCCATGAGGTTGATGGCGAGTTAAGTATAGGATTCAAGCCGAGACGGAATAGTTGCTGACGGCAGAAAGTGTCCGCGGATTGTTCTATACGTTATGGGATTTCGGTTTTGGTGTGTTGTTGGACTGTTATCGTCGGACAGACGTAAGGCCAAATAAGTTCTATCCGTTATCTACGATTCGGTGATTGCGAGTTCACCCATCAAAAACATCAACCTAGGTGTAGTAAATATTGATAATTATAATTAAGACGGTATTTTATGGTTATATTAAAGGCAACGAATTTCAAACCAAACAGTTTGTGGCTATGGCTGACGAGCACGATGAAGATTATTCCTATTTGGACGAGGGCAAACACAGTCCTTGCTACTCTCCCACTGGCGCAGGTGTTTCTCCGGCAGAGGGAGGCGTTACGGTGATTGCCGGTGGTGTCCATTCGAATCCGGGCGATGGACTCGACTGTTCGCGGCGATTGGGCCATAGGCTTTCGAAAAAAAATAGCTATCGGCGGATGACGTTGAAGCGCTTGGCTGGAAGGCGGAGGAAGCGCGATCGCCCGGGAGTATCGGTGGCTGCGCAAAGAAAGTTGGGATCCTGGTTTAAACTGATCAATGTGTTGCCTGTCATTATAGCTGTTGCGGCCGTTGCTGCGACTCCAGTTGCTGCACCGCCGTCTGTGGCTCCACAGTCAAGTGAGAAGAAGTATCTTAAAGACTATGTGGCGGTCACCTCAGACACCGAGATGGTGCAGGCATATAGGCCGGGCGAGATCTCTCCAGAGCGGGTGCCTCCAATGATGGAAGAAGTGGCCGATCAGGCGCTCGAAACTCTTGGTTTGGCAGAGGCAGAGGCCTTGCTGGACAAAGCGCTTGAGCTTGAGCCTTCACCCCCTGTAGTCGCAGATCAGGTGCCATCGTCGGTGGTTAAGGCGGATGCTCCTGCTCAAGCCACTGACTCTGGCTCACTGGTATTAGAAGATGAGGCACATCCGGTATCCGAGGCGGAATCTTTGGCGGACGCCGCTCCCGAAAGCGGTGGGCAAACGGCGCCGGAGAAAGATGTGGCTTCCGTGCCGGTGGGAAGGCCAGATTCGGCCGTGGAGACTCCTATTGAGGTGGCGCCGGAGCTTATTGATCAGCCGTCAGCAGGTTTACTTGCTGACGACGGCCTGCCTGATTGGGCAATCGGTCTGCACACCAATTCGGCGGGGGATCAGCTCTATTCTTTCCGCGCATCTGATCTCGATATCCAAGAGGCTCTTGCTCTGTTTGCCCGGGCTTACAAGCTCAACATTGTTCCGGATCCCGATGTTCGAGGCAGTATTACTGTTGATCTTCACAATCTTCCGCTAGAACAGGTCATGGAGGCGTTTCTTTCTGCCCACGGCTTTCACTGGGAAGAGGCGAATGAGTTGATCCGAGTGCACCGCATGCAGACCGAGATTTTCACCATCGATTATCCGCGAATGGTGCGAACCGGCGACGGCTATAGTTCTGCTTCACTGGGCGGAGGAGGTTCGAGCGGTGGTGCTGGCGGTGGTGGAGGAGGCTCTGGCGGCGGCGGAGCAGGTGGTGGCGGCGGAGCCAGTGGAGGAGGTGGAACCAACATTACCCAGCAGGATTCCATCGATTTCTGGACGGAACTTGAAACTCAGCTCAAGAGCATTGGTTCAAAGGACGGCAAGCTCATGATCGACAAGATGAGTGGAATTCTTCAGGTGACTGAGCGCCCGGATGTTCTAAAAAACATCAGTGAATTCCTGGCGAAGATGCAGCGCAGGGTGCGGCGGCAAGTGGATATCGAGGCAAAGATTTACGAAGTAACTCTAAACCGGCAGTTCCAACTGGGTGTCGACTGGTCACTTATCATTGAGCGGGCGGATCTCGATTTGCTCTCGGGAATCGACGGAATGACTTCTGTGAGAAACCCTATGGGCGGAGCCATTCCGCGGGATCCGTCGATCATCGCTTCGCTGGTGAAGAACGACAGGAACGGGCAACTGAGTGCAACCATCAATGCTTTGCAGGAGCAAGGAAACGTCAAGGCTGTATCTCAACCAAGGCTCCGTTCTTTGAACAACCAGATGGCCGTTATCAAGGTTGGCACGGAGCAGCCATTCTTCAGCAGCAACAGCGGGTTCATTACAGGCACTACAGCTGCTCCTGGCGGGACGTTTGAGAACACTTCGTTCGAAATGATTACTGTTGGAACGATTCTCTCGATCACGCCCCAGATCTCCGATGATGACCAGATCACTCTGGACGTTTCGCCAGTCATCACAAGCCTTGTGGGAACGGAATCTGCCGGTGGAAATTCGGTGACCACGGCTCCGGTACTCGATGTGAAGCAAAGTTCTTCACTCGTCAGGGTGCACGATGGCGAGACTATTGTAATCGCTGGTTTGATCCAGGAAAAGACAACACGCAGCGTCAAGGGGATTCCGGTTCTGGGAAGTATTCCGCTTCTGGGGCGGGCGTTCAGGGGGAATACCGACACAAAGAGCCAGACGGAGCTCGTCATTTTTCTTACACCTACCATTATCGAGTAGAGATTTTCGCGGCCCGGAATCGAGACTTGAACCGGCGGGCGTTGCTGCAGACACGCGTCAGGAATGTCAGGAAAGTGTTTCCGTTTCTGCAATTGATTTGCCATTCGGGCGGAGGGGCGGGCAGAAAGTAAAGTGCGGTATCGCTGATAATACGTTACCTCATTGCTGATTGCCTGACGACTGGACAGAATCTGTGAAGACCTTCGCTCTCGAAGGGAGATTTCCCGTGCCATGGATTATAGGTGCGGGTCTGGCAGTGGTGGCTCTGCTGGCAGTTCTTGCCTGGAAGGAGAGGAGATATGCGACAAGGCCGAAGTGGATCTGGATGTCGCTGGCATTGCGGCTTTTAGTGGTGGCGCTGACCTTCTGGGCTCTGGCTGGGCCGACCGACGTGATCGAGGACAAACGAACGAAGCCGAAGGGCTTTGGTATTTTTGTCGACGGCAGTGCCAGTATGACGATTCAAGATGCCGGTGATGGGACTGGCAATGTTGGCCGCTGGACGGATGCCGGGCGATCGGATCAAGATGTGCCTCCTCAGGTGCTGCTGGACAAGGCGCTCGGTGCTTTGACGGCAGCCCGCGTCTCTCTCAAGCCGTACTCACTAGCGCAGAGTCTGACTGATGAGTCGGACATTGAAGAACTGGGGGAGAGGTTGCTTGGCAGTGCCCGAGGCGCGCTGGATTCCTGTGCGAACTACTTAAGCGAGTTTGATGCCTCGCAGAGTGTGCTGGAGCAGTCAGAAGCAGTTCGATTCGACGAGCTTCGCCTCTTTGTGAATGAGCAACTCATTCCGGCAGTAGATAAGAAAAATGTTAGTGAGGGCGATGATATTGCGGAATCGCTCGATCGGGCAGAGCAATCGTTACGCGGCATTGCCGATGCAGCATACGGGCGGATTGAAGAATCATTGCCAGCGGCAGGTGCTGCGGACGTGAGGAACCGAATATCTCTGGTGACGCCGTGGGTAGAGGAGCTGGAAGAAAGCTGGCTTGCGCCTCAGGAGAAATCCTTGCGGATTGGGCGGTTTGCATTCGATGCCGAGGCGATACCGACCAGTGCTGCTTCGTGGGGGAAGTACCTCATCGACAGTCCGGCCAAGCCTGAAGTTGGAACCAGTCTGGGAGCCGCGATTGAACAGGCTGCGCGGGAGGCGGCAGCCGGACGCATGAATGCGGCGGTGATCATCACCGATGGAGCACACAATACCGGACGAGATCCGCGCGAGGCTGCGGGCACCCTTTCTGGAATGCCGCTGGTAATTGTTCCGATAGGAGATGCGCGGCTTCGGAGAGATTTGTTCCTCCATCATGTCCAGTATGCGAAATCCCTGATTCACAAAGACGTGCTCAGCATTGATGCAATGGTGACTGCTCACGCTTGCGAGGGCGAGAAAGTAACGGTCGACTTGCTTGCGGATGGCAAGGCGATCGACAGCAAGACTGTTACAATACGGACTCCCTCAGAAGATCATCGTTTGAATCTCAAGTGGAAAGCCACTGAGTTGGGAATACGTGAATTTCAGCTCCGCATCGTGCCGGTGGATGGTGAATTTTCCGAGGACAACAACACCGAAATCCTGAAGGTGCAGGTGATCGATGATGAGATGCGAGTGTTCCTTGCTGATGACTTGCCGCGCTGGGAATTTCGCTACCTACTGACGCTATTCAAGCGTGATCCCAAGGTGACTTCTGAGTCCGCGCTCTTCTCGCCGCAGCACGTTTATCCCAATCGGCAGGACAAGCCGCCAGTGCCACGATTGCCTTCCACCATTGAAGAGTGGCGCCGATTTCGCGTGGTTGTTCTTGGCGATTTGACTGAGCAGGAGTTCACGCCGGAGCAGCGAAAGATGGTGAAGCAGTATTTAATCGAAGGAGGGAATCTGGTGGTGATCGCAGGGGAGACCGCGATGCCGCAAAAGTACGCAGGCACTGAGTTTGGAGATCTGATGCCGGTCGACTTCCGGGCTCTGTCACCCAGTGCCACTTCCGTCGGGTTTACTCTGGAGGTAGCTCCAGATGCTCGTGATGTTCCCCCCGTGCAACTTGCAGCTACCCCTGGTGCCAGTGCCGCGCTGTGGCGCACCATCAGTGAAAGTCTGCCTGTGTTCGATCTTTCGCCCTGCTCGATGCCGAAGCCTACGGCGAATGTGCTGATCGAAGCGATACCTGCACAACGATCGAATGGTGAGCGGCGCGCGTTTCTTTCATGGCAATATGTGGGAAGAGGACGCGTTGTTTTTGCTGCCGCACCTGCGTTGCACAAGCTGCGTTATCGTCACGGGGATCGATACCACTATCGGTTTTGGGGGCAAATGCTACGCTGGATTGTTGCCCGCGAGTTGATCGGAGGATCCAAGTCAGTGAGGCTGACTACCGACAAGACCCGGTATTCTTTTGGCGAGAGAGTTCAGGCTACGTTACGGCTCACGGAACTCGATGGGCAACCAGTCTCGGATGAGGAAGTTAGTCTGGTTGCGGAATCCACCAACGGTGTCGTCAGCCGCATCGACTTGAAGCCCGACAAAAAAGTTCCGGGTGAATATCACGCGATCCTCGTAGGCCTTCCCACCGGCGCCATTAAACTGGTTCCAGAAGGAGCGCGAATCGATACGCTTTTGCGCCGCGAGGAGATCAGTGATCCGGTCGAAACGGAAATTGCAGTGGATCCACACGATTCAATCGAGTTGCGTAACCCGCTTTGCGATAACGTACTACTCAGTGCTGTTGCCGATGCCTCAGGCGGTGTCCTATTGTCGCCTGTCGCCGCGCGTGAATATCTGAATCACATCGATTTAAAACCCGAATTTGAACAGCGCCTGGAACGTGAACCGCTTTGGTCCAAATGGTGGCTGCTGCTCGCCACATGCGCCCTGCTGATGGGCGACTGGATATGCAGGAAGGTGATAGGATTAGTTTAATCTCATTTTGAAATGATGGACCAGCCTGCGCCGTTCAAAATTGATCTGCTTCAGCCCCACCCGGTGTGCTACCATTCGACAAACCTCCAGCTATTTTAATCATGGACGCTGCCCCTACTCACTTGAACCCAATGCCGGAATCGGTGCAGAGCAAGCTTGATGCCGTGCGCCGTCGCGAACGGGGGATCACGATTTTCTCTGGGGTAATAAAGGCGGGGATAGGTCTCATCTTATTGGTCTTTCTGGCGATGTTAGTCGATGCTGAATTCACGATCTTCAGCCCGGCTGCCCGGTGGGCAATCGCGATCGGTACCCTGCTACTTGCAGTGCTGGCGTGCTGCCTTTGGGTGATCCGGCCTCTGATGCAACGTCGGCAGCTGGAAGCTGTGGCTCGCACGGTCGACTCCGCCGTGCCTGAACTTCAAGAGCGGTGGTCCACGGTGGCCTGTATCGGATCAAAAACGGATGCTTCAGCGGTCGGTTCGCCGTCGCTTCTGCGGCAGGTGTTCAAGGAGGCGGAGGAGTTTGCGCCGCAAGTCGAAACCACCCGTGTGGTTTCCAGGAAAAGTGTCAGGGAGCCTGGTGTCATGCTAGGCGTAGTCGTCGCCGCACTGGCCGTTTGGTTCGCTCTCGATTTTGAGCGTGTCAGTGTGCTGCTGCGACGGCTCTTGTTTCCGGGAGCGCAAATCAGTCTCACCCAGCTCAGCGCTTCGCCCGGGGATGCGGTGGTGCCGCGCGGTGAGCCACTTACACTGTTTGCAACGATGGGTGGAAGGATTGCAAGCGAAGGGGAACTGATGGTTCGATCACTAAGTGGCGTGGAGCGGATTGTCGAACTAAAGGCGGCCGACGGTCTGCTTCGCTATGATGCTGGTGCGATGCGTGAAGCCATGGAATACAGATTTCGTGCAGGAGATGGTCAGACCCGATGGCATCGAATCACTGTGGTCGACCGACCAAAGATCACGGCGGTAACATTTCAGCTGACTCCTCCAGCATACACCAAACTGCCGGCGGTTCACGAGTCCTCGCTGCCCCGGACGACCAGAGCCGTCGCGGGAACCGTCCTGCGTGTTGGATTCCAGGTGGACTTGCCGCTGCGAATGGCAGAACTGCAAATCGAGGGAGCGCTTCCTCGTCAATTCACCACAGCTGCAGACGGCTGGCGTTACTTTGAAACTACGCTGGAAGAGCGGCTGACCTTTTCTCCTTACTTTGAAAGTGATTACGGGCTGGCGAGCAAAAGCCGTCCCACCTGTACTGTGATCGTCTACCAAGATCTTGCGCCGAAAGTGGAGATGCTGGCTGATCGGTCCGGGAGTGGACAGGGTGATGATCCAATCAATGTCAGAATCCGAGCCGAAGACGATTTTGGAGTCGAAAAACTGGAGATCGTCGTCACCGAGCAGATTCCGGGTGAAGAACCGAAAGAGACGATAATCGACGTCCCGTTGGCTGATCAGGAAGGCGAAACTTCCATCGAAAAGTCCGTCTCCATTGATCTGGATCAGTTGGATCTTCACGAAGACAGCCAGGTTTCCCTCTCCGTGCGGGCGAGCGACAATCGTGAGAGCCCGCCACCGCCACCAAGTGTTCAGGTTCCGCTGGAGTCCCCTGAACAACAGTACCCCCAGGCCCTTGAACCGGAACAGCCCCAGCCCGGCCAGCAACCGCAGCCCGGCCAACAGCCGCAACCCGGTCAACAGCCGCAACCCGGTCAACAGCCGCAACCCGGTCAACAGCCGCAACCCGGTCAACAGCCGCAACTCGGTCAACAGCCGCAACTCGGTCAACAGCCGCAACTCGGTCAACAGCCGCAACTCGGTCAACAGCCGCAACCCGGCCAGCAACCGCAACCCGGCCAGCAACCGCAACCCGGCCAGCAACCTCAGCCGGGCCAGCAACCTCAGCCGGGCCAGCAACCTCAGCTAGGTCAGCAACCGCAGTCAGGTCAGCAACCGCAGCCCGGCCAGCAACCTCAGCCTGGGCAGCAAC
>JAGROY010000432.1 GCA_020439995.1 Verrucomicrobiia bacterium | reverse complement strand
CCAGGGTTGCCGTTGAGCGTGGCACTGGCGATCCAGTTGCTGCCATCACTGTGGTCGGGATTGCTGGCGGGATCTTTGAGCACCAGCGAGAATCCATCGCCATCCGCAGTCTCCGGCCAGGGTGCTTTGTCATTGTAGTCGAAATCCCGCAGGCCAAGGCCCGCCCCGAATGACAACTTCAGGCGCTCGCCGCTGTTGGACAATTGACTGTCGCCCCAGGTACCAGCGACGGGGAGACCTGCACCGTAGCGGGACTCAAACGCGGCCAGATTGCGCACGATGAGCACCACCTTGCCCGGCTCGATGCTCGCGACGGTTCCACTTGAGAAATCAAAGTCGATCCCCTTGGTGAAGCGAATGCTTGCGAGGTCGAGCGCTACGGCTCCGCGGTTCAGGACTTCGATGAATTCGAAATCGGAGGTGACGAATCCCTGGGCGATTTCCGCATCCGATGCTGCCGTCGGGTTGTACATGATTTCAGAAATGACGAGCCCCTCCTGCCACGGAGTCAGGTCCGGGCCGGATGCGATGAATTCCACAGGGGCCGACCAGTGGCTCCAGCGGTCGGTATCGTCCTTGTGCCTTACGCGTGCGCGGTAGGTCAGGCCCGGTTTGACGATGTTGCTGGGGATGGCCTGCTGCGCAGTAAAGACATCCAATGGGCCGGACTCCCAGTCCGCGTTCCATTCCAGCTTCACGTCCTTTGTTTCTGCAGCGATGAGCCTTTTGGTGCCCTTCATGGTAAAGTCAAAGCTGGTGTCGCTATCGCCCAGAGCTGCCTGGTGAAGCTCCACTGAGACAATGTTAGTGCCGCTCTTGAACGCCTCCGGACCAATGACATGCTCGAAGAACTTGTCTTCGTCACTGGTTTTCCCAGATGCCAGAGTCAAGTAATCGACGTCAGCAGGCATGTTGTCGCTCACCACCTGCTCACCGTTAATGTAGATAATTGCACCATCGTCCCGCTGTATGCCGATGGTAAATTCCTCGAATGCCTCTACGTCCGAAAGCTCGAATCCCAGGCGGAAGTAAGTGGTCACGAATTTGTTGCTGGAGTCATCCCCAAAACCGATGACCGTGGCCTCGTCGCCGTCGCCATAGCCAAGCTGTGCGGCTCCGGATTTCCATCCGCTGTCGTCGAAGCCGGGTGCCACCCACGCGGTGCCCTGATCGGAACCATCATCGAGGTAGCTCCAGGTTGAACCCGCCTCGACCAGTACCTGCTCGCCACCGGCGACCGGTGTGATTTCCGCCAGGCGATACTCGATCGCTCCGAAACTGTTCGCACCATCTGGATCGGCGAAGGCGCTTGATTCGAACTTCAGCCCGTCCAGCGGAAATCCGCTTTCGCCGACGTAGGAAAGTGTCGGCGTCTCGGGAATGTCCGAATCACGCACGTAGGTGTCGAGATACACCGCGCGGCCGCCATTTGGAACACTGCCCCCGCTCCAGCTTCCGCCATTGAACGCGTAGTCCATCATGTTCTCTGCCTTGTAGGCCAGATCCTTGCGGCCCCAGGACTCGCGCCCCTCTGCCGCAGGCGCACCACTCCAGCGATCGATGTTGGCGGGGTCGATCGCCTTGATAATCTGGTGATGGGATTCGATCATGAGACTGAGCTGATCCGGCTGCCAGATGAGATCACGGAAGGCCCTGACAAAGTTTTTCTCCTCTTTCTTGATGTCGGTGTTCTCTGTAGCGCCAGCCTTGTTGATGCCGTCCTTGATGGTTTCGACGCCATTGTTCCAGGCCGGACCCCAGGTGTCGTCGTAGTCGTAGGGCAGGAGCCAGAGCTTGCCGCGAAAATCGTTCTCGGCAGTAAATGGCGGTT
>JAGROY010000086.1 GCA_020439995.1 Verrucomicrobiia bacterium | reverse complement strand
TTCATGTCGTGCCAGTATTCCTGCACGGGCTTGCCGCTGACGTCAGTAAAGTAGAGCAGGCCACCGAATTCTTTGTCCCAGCCCCGCTCCCACATCCAGTCGAGAATCTGGCAGCCGAGTGTGACCAGCGATTTGTCGTTGCGAAGCTTTGCTTCGTGCAGGATGAACCACGCGCACTCGATGGCATGTCCCGGATTCAACGTCCGGCCGTCAAAGTGATCGATGATGCTGCCGTCTGGCGCGACCTGTTCCATGACGCATGCGATGTCCGGCTTTACGAAGTCGCGACGGATCTCTTCAATGAAGCGATCGATGTAGGCGTCGGCGTTATCGAGGCCAATGGTTTCGCGCATCTGCTGCGTGACATTGAGCAAAATCATCGGTGCTCCGATTGCCTTTGCCGGTCGGGTTGCAGTGAACTTCGCTGGGAACTGGCCGGGGTTCTCATAGTAGTCGAGGCATTTGGCAAACAATGCCCGGGCTTCGTGTGCTGCCTCGGCACTTCCTGATGCCTTCGCATAGGCAGCGAGCGCGATGGTGGCAAAGCACTCGGAAAAGTAGTAGCGGCGCTTGCGCAAACGACGGCCATCGCGGGTGACGTGAAAGAACATGCGGCCGTCGTCATCGAAGCAATGATCCCGCAGGAATTGAACGCCAGAGCGCGAGGCTTCGAGCCAATCTTCGCGGGGTTCCAGGGTGTTGTAGAGAGTGGCCAGAAGCCAGGCGAATCGCCCCTGCTGCCAGACTGATTTATCATCATCGACCAGGCTGCCGTCTCGATCCCGACATGTCAAATAGCCGCCGTGTTCCTGATCCACGGCATGTGGCAGCCAGAAGGGCAACGTGTCGCCGAGCAGTGTGGTGCGGTATTTTTCTGCCAGTGCGGCGAGATCTTGTTCTGAGTAGGGCATGGCGGATTCTAACTGTCACATTGCGAATGCAAATGCAATCCCCCGACATTGACGACATTCGCCGATGGCCGCCTCAATCAGTAATGACTCGGAAGTAGTGTGCGGTGTCTTCGGGGGAAAGGTCGAGTTCCAGAGTGGTCGTCTCGCCTTGTGGTGTGATCGAGTCCTCGATTTCGAGCCAGGACGTCATGTCGGGCGAACCTTCGACGGTGTAAGTTTCTCCTTCCGAAGACGTCCACGTGATGGCTGCGGTGTTGTTCGGGCGATCGATGCTCAGGTCGGTGATCGATGCGGCCATGCCACTGCCTGGTGACCATGCGCCTGTGGTATCGTAGCGGATGTACTGAAGGTCGACGGACGTCATCACCAGTGACGAACAACAATCCCCGACAATCAGACGATTGTTGGTGGTGGCGGCTTGCGCGGGGCTTCCGGCTTCATTGAGCAAAGCGCCGTCGCGCCAGAAGAAGTAGAGTTCCTGTTCTGCATCGTAGGCCATACGGAAGGAGTGGAAGCCGTCGGCATTGTCGTTTTCGTCCAGAAGTTCAGCGCCCAGAATCGTGACCGTTCCAGTATCGATTTGCATGATGCCGCGCTCGGTTCCGTTGGCGGCCCAGATCACGATGCCATTGGTATCGTCGGCAGCGAGGCGAGCGCTGATCTCAACTGTCCACGAACCTCCATCTGCGACCCCGATTTCCCATGGCGTGTCGCCGCTGGCGTGTTCGATCCAGCCGTTGTTGTCGGCGGAAGCAAGGGTGAGAATGGATCCATCCAGTTCAAACTCGGTGAGTCCGCCGGCATTGACCCAGTCTCCCTGCAGATTCGTACCATCGAAGATCTCGCTGGCGCTGGCGGTGAACTCGAATGCTGTGGAATTTCGGGGCTGGATCGATGGAGGCGGAACGCTGGCAACATCCGCAGGGTCAGAGCCGCGCGCCAGTTCTTCGCCATCTTCAAAGGTATCGCCGTCGCTGTCTTTCAGATTTGGATTGGTGCCGGTATCGTCCGCTGTGACGAACGTTCCGGTGTTCGTCTCTGCGCCGTCGTTGATGCCGTCGCCATCGGAGTCTTTGCTTTTGGGGGATGTGCCAGTGGCAGTGGCGCTCATCCAGATACCGGTTCCGGTTTCGACGCCGTCGCTGAGGCCATCGTCGTCGGCATCGGCATCGTTCGCGGGAAGGCCGGCTTCGAACTCCGCGAGGTTGGTCAATCCATCGCCGTCTTTGTCCTCGGCGGCATCGTTGAGGTTGGGATCGAGGCCGTTTTCTTCCTCGTAGAAATCGGGGATGCCATCATTGTCGCGATCACCGTCGTCAATGACGGGTGAGAATGCACCAGTGGTATCGAAGCAGATATATTCTAGATCCACCGAGGTCATTGGAATGTCTGAGCAGCAATCGCCGACGATCAGTCGGTTGTTGGCGGTGGCAGCTTGTGCGAAGGCGCCATCAGGATTGAGCAGGATTCCATCGCGCCAGAAGTAATAGAGTCCTTCACCAGAGTCGTATGCCATCCGAAACGTGTGAAAGGCATCGCTGTTACTGTTTTCGTCCAGAATCTCGGCACCAAAATTTTGAGTGGAGACAGCATTGATCTGTAGAATCCCGCGCTCAGACCCGTTGGCCGCCCAGACCACGAGCCCGTTGCCTTCATCATCGGCAATGCGCACGCGAACCTCCACTGTCCACGACTCACCATCCTCGACGCCGACTTCCCATGGCGTGGATCCAGAGTCCTGCTCCAGCCAGCCGTTGTTGTCCGCTGCGAGCAGCGTCATGAATTCGCCATCGAGTTCAAAGTCAGTGAATCCGCCCGCATTCACCCAGTCACCCTGGAGATCGCTGCCGTCGAAAATTTGATTTGCAGCAGCAACCACTTCAAAGCTGCCGGAATCCCGCTGTGGAAGGTTGCTTTCCGGCTTGCTGTTCGGATCTGTTGGATTGGAGCCCTGGGCTATTTCCACTCCATCTTTCACGCCGTCGTCATCGCTGTCGTCATCGTTGGGATCGGTGCCGGTGTCCGTTTCACTGACGAAAGTGCCGGTCTTTGTTTCCACATTGTCCGTCAGGCCGTCCTCATCAGAATCCGGGTTCTTTGGATCGGTTTCCGTGTCATTGATTTCGGTTCCATCCCTGAGGCCGTCGCCATCGGTATCGGGATTGTTGGCGAGCAGACCCTTGTTGTATTCGTCGATATTGGTCAATCCATCGCCATCCTCGTCTCCCTCCGCATCGTTGGTGGCCGGATCCAGATCGTTCGCTACTTCGTAACTATTCGGAATGCCATCGCCATCAGTGTCCGAAGCATCGATGACCGGTGAGAAGGCTCCGGTGGTGTCGAATCGAATGTGCTCGATATCGAATGAAGTGGTGGTGATGTTAGTGCAACAGTCGCCAATGATGAGCCGGTTATTGCCCGTAGCAGCCTGGGAGGGTGATCCATCGCTATTGAGCAGTTGGCCATCGCGCCAGAAAAAGTAGAGTGCTGCATCTGCGTCATACGCCATGCGAAAGTCATGGAATCCATCGGTGTTGACATTGGTATCGTAGACTTCCCCTCCGAAGAATTGGGTGGAGTCGACATTGACTTGAAGGATGCCGCGTTCCGTGCCATTGGCCGCCCAGATGACCAGGCCATTGCCGCCGTCGTCAGCCAGTCGCGCGCGGATCTCAACGGTCCACGAGCCGCCGCCTTCAACTCCTGTTTCCCAGGCGCTCGACTCGGTGTCCAATTGGATCCAGCCATTGGTGTCAGTGATGGTCAGTGTCAGGGCCGAGCCGTCAATTTCACCGTCCAGGCTGCCCCCTGCTACCGCCCAGTCATTGATGAAATCGGTACCGTCGAAGAGATCGCTGGCTGTCTGGTTCACGGCAAATTCGGCTGACGCCTTTTCCGTGACTGCGGCGACGGAATTGTTGATGGTCAACAGGATGGGGAGGATAAGGCTACCGGCGAAGAGAACGGTTCTTTGGATAGGGGAGGGCTGGTGCATTGGAATGGGATGGAGAGAGTTTCCTGCAGGACGCATATGATCAGATAGTAGGCCAAATGAGAAGAAAGGGCACCAGCTTTAAGTGGTCGGTTGAGCCGACCAGTGGTCTCATCACGGAAGGTCGGGTGCGGGGATGACGTGTAGTCTCAAGTAATGGGAGCCGTCCGCTTTGAAGCGTGAGCGCAGCAGCCATCGGCCATCGGGCAGGAGAAGTGGATCAAGGTATTCTACGGCTGCCTTTTCCCAGAGCGTCAGGTCGGCGGAACCTTCCACCACGATCTCGATTCCGGTGGCCGCGGCAGAGGCAGCGAAGCTCAGGAGAACCGCAGTATCCGGCGTTTCCTCAGTATGAATCGAAAGAACTCCGAATGCCGCAGGGTTGGTGTCACTGGTTCCAAACGCATACTCGGCGAGCGCGGACTGGCCGTCGCCATCGGTGTCGGCATCGGGATTTCCGGTGAATCCCATTGGTGTCACACTGGTGCCTGGGGTTCCATTCAGAATGTCGCTTACCGTCCATGTCGTCGCCTCCGTCGCTGCTGCCTGGCTGGATGATTCGTCGATGCGTTGCAGGCTGAAGCCGGTGCCGTCTGCCGGTGTTGGCCATGGTGCAGCGTCGTCGTAAGTGAAATCGATCAGGGCGACGTCGTTTTTGTCGACCAGCAGGATGCGTTCTCCACTGTTCGATAAGTTTCCTGCGAACTCGCCTGCTACGGGAACTCCAGGATAGCGCAAGGCGGCGGCAACGGTGTCCTTTACCAATACAAGTGGCTGGCCTGCGGCGATCACTGTGCCTTCCATAAACGTGTAGCCAATGCCGCTGACGAAGCGGCTGCCAGCGAGATCGATGGCCAGATTGCCAACATTTTTCAGTTCGACGAATTCGAAGCGTTCGCCATCGTTCACTCCTGCCTCGATTTCTTCGATTGTGGGCGCGGCGGGGTGATAGTGCAGTTCGGTGATGATGAGGTTTGCTGTGGATGGCACGGTGGTAGTGGCGCGGAAACTCGCCGTCGTGAGGGCGCTCCACGTTTCTCGGTCCAGCACCCGCGCGTTGATCGTGGTGGGAGAGTCGATGCGGAAGCTCCCAGTGTATGCAGTGGCGCTGGCTGAGACGGTAGCGTTCGCGGCATCACCATCTGTTGTGAGTTGTGGCAGGATGATCAGATCATTGCTGTTGTTCTGATTGAGTCCATGGATCGCCAGCACGTTGAGCCCTGGATTCAACAGTGTGCGAAAGGTGCTGATGTCGAAAGCCTTGAACGATTTTGCCAGCGAATCGCTGTGGGAATCGGTTGCCTCCGATTGCCAGTTGCGTTCCGTTGGCGCGGCGAAGGCGGCAACTTCGACGCCGTTGAGATAGGCGACAAAACCATCGTCATATTTCATCTTGAGAGTCAGCCCGACCATGGCATCGATGCTGGTCTGATCGGCAATCGAGAACGGAATCCGAATGAATACGGAGTTGTTGCCGTTGTGCATCTCCGCCACATCCAGGCCGATCAAGTCTTCGTAGCCGCTGGCTGCCTCGAATCCCACGCCGGTGGTGCCGGTTATCCAATCGACCGGATCAAAGCCTGCTTCGATCCAACGGCCCGCAAGGCTGTCTCCTCCGTTTTCCACCGAAGGAACCAGGGCAGAGGCTGGCGCTCCCTCGGCAAGGAGTGGCTCGCCAGGTATGCGGGGCGTCGCCATTGGGTCACTGCCGTCCAGGGTGTAGTAGATGGTGCCCGCTGGAGCTGTGATCGAAAACTCCACGGGCGTGCTAACGGTTCCACCGTGCTGATTGAACTCGGGAGCGGCGACCCTTGGATACAATCCAGCGGCGCGCAGTTGAGAAAGAAGGATGCCAGTGCGGCGTGGAAAGTAGTCGGTGATCTTGTCGTCCACCACCGGCAACCAGGTATCGAGCGTGTTCAGTGGATCGCGGCTGCGTTCGTCGCCCCATCGGGCTGATTCGGCATTCATGGGTGCCTGTAGGTAGTCGACGATCTTCTGGAAGCGGGCGATTGCAGAGTCGGGTGTGAGTGCTCCATCATTGAAGCAATGGCGCTGCACGTGATCAGCAAACAAAAGCCGGAACTCTTCATTGCGGCGCAGGCGGCTGAACAGGATGCCCGGTGAGTTGTCGGTGCTTACGTTCACCTGGTTCACATTAACATCGAAGATGTAGTTCTCCGGATCCCAGTTGTAGAACTGGAATGGGCCATCGCTCGGCTTGTGGCGAATGGCGTACCAGTTGTTGTGTGGCCAGTCTTGATTGCCTCCCCAGAGATTCATGAGGATGTAGTCAATGAATGGGCCGACTTCGATGCGTGTCAGGATCTTGGCGTAGACGGAGGGATCGGTGGTGTCTTGTTTCACCAGAGCCATCAGTTCCCGCCATGCGTCGAGATCACCATGGGTCAATTCCGGAAGGCTGCCATCGGGCTGTCCCCTCGGGCGTTGCTTCAGGACATCGTATTCATCGGGCGATCCCCCGAGATGGAGCGCAGCGAACTCTTCGTCCGGACGTTCGTGAATGTTGTAGATCCCCCAGTATTGACCATTGAGATAAAGGTGAACCCAGTCGCGCAGAATTTCCCGCGCACCCATGTCACGATGGGTTTCGTGGCCGAAGTCAGTGCGAAACTGCAGGGCATTGTTCCAGCCAATGCCGTCACCAGTGCCAGGCACATGCACTGTCCATGAGTCGAAGTAGCTTCCGCGCAGGACAATCGTATCGAACTCAGCAGGCTGGGTCTCGCCGAACAGCGGGTAGCGCAATTTGCCGTCGCCATATTCGGAGCGGAAAGTCAGTCGCATCGACTTCTTTCCGATGTTGCGAAACCGGCTGCCTGCACCCTGCATCCGCAGGCCGCCGTCCTGCTGATAGTTCGCCTGTTCATTGCGGGGATCGAGGATCTCAATTGAACAACCACGCTCCCAATCGGCACCTGTCTGCGTGGGATTGGCATAGATTCCACTGGTTTCCCAAAGATCCGTGTTGGGCATCACCACCGACAGCGTGCGCAGAGCTTTCAAGTCATCCTCAAGGGAAGCAAATCGAGGATCGTCGACAATCTCAGGATCCATTTCATAGTCCCAGTCTGAGATGGATCTGCGGGGCGGAGTGGGCAAGCCGTTACCATCCTGCCGCAGCACATCCGACAGGAACAGGTAGGTCTGAGTATCGATATCAGACGGAGCCATTCCGTCAGCGGTGGCGATTGCTCGCAGGATCGTCGTTCCCTCGATTCGAATCGGCGAGGTGAAGAGGCTGGCAGTGGCAGTGTCGGTTGCTGGAGCTGAGCCGTCGATCGTATAGTAGATCCTGGCGTTCGGAGTTGCCGAATGAATGGTGACATCGAAGGGATCACTAAAGAACCCCCGGTCGACGTCGAATGTTGTGTCTGCGACGAAGCCGGAGACGCCCGTTGCAGTTGCAGATTCCCCAGGGCTGGGATCGAGATAGTAGAGCAGCTCACCGCCGATGTCGGTGCGGCCAAAGGACACATCGGCTCTCTGCTCAGGGTAACTGAGGATACGGTCGACGATCGTCGTGCCGTCGGGTGAAGTCAGTAAAAGATCGCCCGACTGCGCAGCGAGGCGAAACTGCGTGTGTAGGCTGCCATCTGGATCGCGCTGGTCTTTGCCAGACGCGAAGATTACAAGATAGCCCCAACCGGGAACGGTGACGTCTGCGGGGAACTGCCACTTTGTTAGAGTTGCGCGATCATCAGAAAGGTAGTAGCCGCCGAGCGCCTGATCTTCCTGGGCAAGATTCTGAATTTCGATCCAGTCAGATGTGTCTCCATCGGCATCGGTGATCCCTTGCGTGTTCGATGCCATCATCTCGGACAGCTGGAACTGCCCGACTGCGACATCGATAGTCAGCAGGCTGATAAACGTGAGTGCCAGTCGTGACAAGTTGCGGATCCTGACGGTCATCTAAGCGAGCTTGGTGACGGAAGCACCTGCGATAAAATCGGGCATCAGGGGCTGTGGTGAATGCACGGCTGATCCAGATGCTGCGATTTCCAGCACTTTTCTGAAGACGATGCGGGCAGTGGTTTCTGCATCCGATCGGTAGCAGGCGATCTGGGGGACGATATAGTCAAAGTTTGGGCTGTAGTCGAGGGCGATGAGCGACAGGTCTTCAGGAACGCGCATGCGCTGAGTCGCCAGAAAGCTCAGCACCGTCAAAACCTGCCGCGTGCGCGTCAATACCAGTGCGGTGGGGCGTCGCGGCGATTGCATCAATCTTCTGATGCTTTCAGCCAGAGCACGGGCGTCGCCGGATTCGGTTTCGCGCATCGTCGTCGGTGGTGCCAGTGTTTCACCAGGATGTTTGCTGAAGGCGTTCTGCAGTCCGGCTTCGGCCATATCGAGGCCCCGCAGTGGGGCGTGCGGGCGTACCAGGGTGACGTTGCGATGGCCCTGCCTGATGAGATAGCCACCGGCATGACGACCGACGGCGGTGTAGTCGATGTCGACTGCCGGGAGGTCAACGCCTTGAGGCTGTCCATGCAGGAGGCAAGGGGGCCCTTTGTCCGCAAACCATCGCTGAATGGGGGCAGTGGTCTGGTGCAGCACCCAGGCATCTGCAGGAAAATCGGAGTTCAGCTTCTCCAGTGCTTTGTTAGGACGCGAGAGCGTGAACACTTTGCTGTTGGTGACGACTTCGAGCCGGTAGCCGCTGCCAGCCAATCGCTCGCGGAGCACGTCCACTTCCAGCAGCAGCGTCTCGTGCAGGCGTTCCCTGTGGTGAGGTGTCAGGAAAACAATGACACCATGTTGACCCGCAGGAGAGCGATCGACGACGCCCGTAGCCGAATGGACTGAGGTGATCTGCCGCCGCCGACCAGCTTGCCCTGGGGCAATCAAGCCCTCGCGTTCCATCTGGCGAATGGCCGCACGCAGGGTGTCCCGTCCGATCTGCATCTGACTGCAAAGTTTGCGCTCCCCCGGCAGGCTACCTTGCCAACGTCCGGACCGCACAGCCTCGCGGAGTATCGCGGTCGTTTCTGCGAGAAGGCTGTGACGCTTTGGGACTAGATCCATGAGTGAGAAAATCGAACGGTTCGATGCGCCAAGCATACGGCAAGACCACCGCGAGCTAAGCATAGCCTGATGGTCTGATGATCCAACCAGTTTTTTCCAAGTGCGCAGTCTCGTGTGGAAGCGTCTGTTAGCCAGCAATGAATCGTTTCGATCACCTGACCGGTTTAATCGCCGCACCTCACACCCCGTTTGACAACAGCGGTGCTGTAGCGCCCGACGTTGTAGCGCAGCAGGCCGCGCATCTTGTGGAGCAAGGTGTCACGGGCGTTTTCATTTGCGGCACCACGGGGGAGGGGGCCTCGCTCACCAATGCCGAGAGAAGATTGCTCTGCGAGCGATGGATAGCTGCAGCGGGCGGGGATCTCAGAGTGATCGTTCACGTTGGCCACACGAGTCTGGGGGATGCGCGAGAGCTTTCGCAGCATGCGCAGTCGGCTGGCGCGTGGGCGGTTTCGTCCGTGGCTCCCTATTATTTCAAGCCCGGCAACGTCGATGCACTTGCCGATCATTGTGCAGCGATCGCCGAAGCCGCGCCGGGTTTGCCGTTTTACTACTACCATTCTCCGGGAATGACCGGCGTGAACCTTTGCCCGGTGGACTTTCTCGCGACCGCCAGTCAGCGCATTGACAGCCTTGCCGGAATCAAGTTCAACGACGGCAACCTTTTCGAGTATCAACGCTGCCTGGCGTTTGACGGCGGACGTTTCGATATTCCGTTCGGTGTTGACGAGGCGCTCATCGGAGCAATCGCGGCCGGTGCAACCAGCGCGGTCGGAAGCACCTATAACTACGCAGCTCCGATTTACCTCGATCTGATGGAGGCATTCCGATCGGGGGACATGGCAACTGCCCGACGTTGCTCGCAGAAGGCCGTGGCGATGGTCGAGCTTCTGGTTCGGTTCGGTGGTGTCGCAGCGGGCAAGGCGATCATGAGTTTGCACGGTATCTCGTGCGGGAACCCGCGATCGCCCATTTCGCCCCTGCCTGTAAGCGCGCGCGCTGATTTACTGGAAGCTGTTGAACGATTGGGAGTTCTGAGAATGGCGATGGTGGCGTGAAGTGAACCATATCCGCTCAACTGGTCGGCAGTGACAACCGGTTCGAAACCTTTGTATCTAAGGCGAGAGCCTGAGAAATTAACGACAACACTCAACCTGACCTGACCAATCGAATCCCTATGAAGAAAAGCCTATTATTCGCAGTGGCAGCACTGGTGACCTCTGTCGTCCCCGGCAATGCCGCGCTGAACATTCTCGACTCTGCGTCGTTTGCCAATCAATACAGCGGCACTGATCTCTTTGATGGGACTACCGCCATCAATGGCTGGGAAGCGGCAGGGGGTGCCACCGATGCAAACCTTGCCCTGAACGGCTCGAATCTGGTGATGACTCTCTCCGATACCAACGGCTGGCTGCAGCACGACAATGGTGCCACGCCATGGGAAACAGGCTCCGGAAGTTGGACCGTTGAGGCACGTGCGCTCGTGGGTTCCAGCGCAGGTGCTGGTGGTTTCGTCATCTGGGGTGCGCTGAATGGAGAGCGCGATATCATGACCGTGCGTGAAGGCAGTGTCACCACTCTTGGTGGAACCGTTTATGACTCGAGCAGCAACATCGATACGTTTCATACGTTTCGCCTCGCTTACGATGCGACTGGCGATGCTTACCACTACTTCCGCGATGGTGTGCAGTTGACGCCTGACGAGGGCATCGGCCAGCAGGCAGGCACAGCGAATACCAGACTGATCATCGGCGACTGCTGCACCAGCGTTGATGGAAGCACCCTGGGTGGGCCGGGAAGCTCGGTCGAAATCGAGTACATCCGCTATGACAACACGGGTGCATTCTCTCCTGTGCCAGAGCCGTCTGTCGCTGGTTTGCTGGCCCTGGGTCTCGCTGGTGTTTTTGGTCGCCGTCGGCGCTAGGAAGCGTTTTCTGCTGAAGTTTTCGACCCCGGTTGGCCTCGGCCACCGGGGTTTTTTCATGATTACGATTAATTACATACGATTTCCAATCGCTGCCCTGGGTTTCAAGATCTCGGGTGAAGTAGCAACGTAACAATGACTGAGTTGAACGAACATTTTGAGCGCGATGGCTTTGTCGCAGTGCCGGGATTTCTCGATGAAGATGCAGTTGCGGAATGCCACCGGCAGCTTGATCGCTTTATGGTTGAGATCGTTCCGCTGCTCCCTGCAGATCACGTATTTTTCGAGAACAAGAATGATCCATCGACGCTCAAACAGGTGCAGCGCATGCACGAACATGATCCGTGGTTCCGTGATTTTTTCGATGGTGCCCCGCACAGGTTGGCCAAGCAGTTGCTGAGCAGTGAAGTGGTAGGGAGGAATCTTCAGTTCTTCAACAAGCCCCCGGGGGTCGGCCAGCCAACGCCTCCGCACCAGGATGGATTCTACTTTAAGCTGGATCCTCCAGAAGCACTGACCATGTGGATGGCGCTGGACGATGTCGACGAAGAGAACGGCTGCGTGCGTTATGTGCGAGGCTCGCACCTGCGGGGCATGCGTCCGCATGGACTCACCGGGACTCTCGGGTTTTCCCAGGGGATCATGGATTTCGGATCCGATGCGGATACGGCGGACGAGGTGCCCATGCTTGCAGCGCCGGGCGACCTGTTGGCGCATCATGCACTCACCATTCACCGGGCCGACGGCAATACTTCCTCAACTCGATCGCGACGCGCTCTTGGTTTTATTTTCTATTCGGTGAATGCGAAAGAGGATACGATTGCGCGCGAAGCCTATCAAAAGCAATTAGCCACACAACAGGAAGGGAAGATTTGATGATGAGAATTGAAAGCCCAGATGAGCACGGACGTCCACAGACGAGCACGAGCACGAGTATAGAAGGTTTGTCTCGTCGACTTTGCTCGTCGGTGTTGCTGTCTTTTCTCCTGACCGGCCCACTGCTCGCCCAGCCAAATATCCTCTTCATAGCGATCGATGACCTGCGCCCTGAACTCGCCTGTTACGGTGCCACGCACATCCACAGTCCTAACATCGATAAACTGGCCGCCGAAGGAGTGCGATTTGAGAAGGCGTATTGCCAGCAGGCGATCTGCGGGGCGTCAAGGGCGAGTGTCTTAACGGGGCTTCGACCAGATTCGACTGGCGTGCATGGAAATCATCGCCACTACCGCGAACTGTGGCCCGACTTGGAAACGTTGCCACAGTTCTTCAAGAATCGTGGCTACCACACCATTGCCTGCGGCAAGATCAACCATGGCGTGTTTCCCGAAGGAACTGCGTCGAAGTGGGACGTGACGGGCGACCCCAAGAGCTGGAGCGGGCCCGTATTCCGCCCGGGGCCGCGCTACTACTACACCGAAGAGGGAATCGCCGTTGCCCAGGCTGAATTCCGCAAGCAATTCCCTGATCGCCCGATCGAAGAGTGGGAGCAACAACTCCTGTTCGGGCCGCTTACGGAAGCTCCAGATGTCGATGACAGCGTGCTCTACGATGGACAAGTGGCCGACCGAGCGATTGCGGAAATCGATCGCTTCAGCATGACGCCAGACGAGCCGTTCTTCCTTGCCGTCGGTTTCATCAAACCGCACACGCCGCACATCGCTCCGAAGAAATACTGGGATCTGTATGATCGTGATCAGATCAAGCTCTCCGAGCATCAGGAACGTCCATCGCTCGAAGGTTTGCCCGAGCCTTATAACCAACGCCTGCACGACTCGGAGGAAAAACGCCGTTACACAGATCAACCCAAGACCGGGCCATTCTCTGAAGAGAATCAAAAGGAGAACCTGCACGGCTACTACGCGTGCATCAGCTACATTGATGCTCAGATTGGTAAAGTGTTAGTCAAGCTGGATGCTGCTGGCCTGGCCGACGACACCATCGTGGTGCTGTGGTCGGATCACGGTTACCATCTCGGGGAAAAGGGACTTTGGGGAAAAACCACAAACTACGAGCTGGATGCCCGAGTCCCGCTCATTGTTCGCGCACCGGGACGCGGTGGCAATGGGGCGAGCTCTAAGGCTCTCGTGGAGCTGGTCGATTTGTATCCGACGCTGGCAGACCTGGCAGGTTTCGATTTTCCAGATCATCTGCAGGGATCAAGTTTCGTGCCAGTGTTAGAACAGCCGAATCGGCCGTGGAAAACAGCGGCATTCACACAATTCACCCTGGGGAATCTGCGGGGCTACTCAGAGACAGACGGCACCCGTCGATACACCGAATGGGTCGACATCAGTGAACCATCGCTATCGTTCGGGCCGCCAACGCAAGCGTGGGGAGCGTACGATCATGTGACTGATCCAGACGAGCTGAACATCGGTGAAGGAAAGCCAATCGTCGACTTGCCTCATCGCTTACGGGTGCGGGGCGAGGGCTGGCAAGTTGTTAAGCAGCGGCTGGAAGCGTATCCATTTCAACTCTCACGGGGAATAGGCAGCCACATGGTGGTCCAGCGCGGTCGCGATTTCGCCATTGATGGCATCGCTGAACCTGGGACAGTGGTGAAGGCGAAGTTTCAGGACAAAGTGGCCATGACAACTGCCGATGCTTCTGCACGCTGGCGTCTTGCGCTGGGCACGTTTGCAGCAACCTCAGAGCCGCAAACGCTCACTATTGAGGCGGATACGATCAATGGCGCGGAACCAGTTCGTGTGGTGTGCAAAGATATCCTCGTCGGCGATGTCTGGCTGTGCACCGGCCAGAGCAACATGCGCTGGCGACTGAACCAGTCCGATGATGCCGCGTCTGCCATTGCGGCAGCGAATCATGATAACCTGCGACTGCTGGACTACGAAGCGCGACTGTATCCCGACAGCAGTGAATACTCATTGCAGGAACTACGCTCGCTCAGTGCCGATAATTTCTACACGACAGGCGGCTGGGCGCGCAGTTCTCCAGAGTCGGCAGCAACGTTTTCGGCAGTCGCTTACTACTTCGGCGAGAAGCTTCAGCGCGAACTCAATGTGCCGATCGGGCTGATCCACACGGCTGTTGGAGGCGTGCCGATAGAGAGCTTTTTGCCCGGAGGAACATTGAACGGGGGGCTGCGCAGCAGTTTTCTCTATCACCGCTGGTTGGAGGATCAGGTTGTCCCACCATGGTGTGTCGAACGAGCGCGAACGAACCTGAGCGAGTGGCTGAAGAGCCCGGACTACCCGACACCGCACCATCCATTCGAGCCAGGGTTCCTCGCTGCTGCGGGTGCTCGCCCTGGCAATGTCACTGGAACGATCTGGTATCAGGGGGAATCCAACGCCACGACCTATGGAGCGGGCAGCCCGGCGATCGATACCGGACCGAGCGCGTTCATATTCAAGTCCCTGTTCGGCTGGGATGCGTCCCGGGTTGGCGTGGTCATTCCCTCGGGGCCGCCGTTTTACATCGTCCAACTGCCGGGACTGAACCGAGACTGGGCCGCATTCAGGGAGATGCAGCGGCAAGTCAACGTGGAGATGCCGAACAGCGGTATGGCTGTCACGATTGATCTTGGCCATCCGACAGATGTCCATCCAACGAACAAACGTCCAGTTGGCGAGCGGCTCGCGCTTCAGGCCTTGAAGAAAACCTATGGCAAGGATGTCGTCGCCGATGGGCCGACGTTGACGGAAGTGATGATGAGCGACGGTGGAGCGACGGTGAGATTTGACAACACTGGCAGTGGTCTAACCACGCTGGATGGTGAACCGCTGCGAACATTTGAACTCGCCGGTGAAGATAAGGTATTCCACGCCGCAAGCGCCGAGATTGAGGGAGATTCGGTCATCGTTCGTTCGGAAATGGTAACGAAACCGGAAGGTCTGCGCTATGGCTGGGCGGACGATCCCAGGTGCAATCTCGCCAATCGCGAAGGGCTGCCAGCATCTCCGTTTCAATGGAGTGTCTGGCCGGACACGAGATATGAAATGCCTCCCAGCGATCCATGGCAAATCTACGCGACCAGTTTTGAAGGGATCAAGTTGCCCAGTCCGGTTACGGCGGAGGGCATTCGGCTCACTGCCGATTCGGTTGAAACTGCTTGGTCGACGCTTGCCGACGGTCACGCGGAGGTGACTGGACGCTTCGCAAACAGTGGCGAGCGGTGTCTGCACATCCTTGGTGGCGACCAACGTTCCGTGTTTCTCAATTCCAAGTTGGATCACGGCGCGATCTTGATCTTTGCCGCAGAACGCTGGACGAAGCGCGGGCCGTTTCGCTTTCGCATAACAGCGGAGATCGGTGGCGAATGGCGCGAGATCTACAACGGCGATGATGAGATCAAGGTTGGAGCTAGATTTCTGTCGCAGGTGCGGCTCTCTGTTCCTGAGATGACAGGTAGGCTCCGCTTTGATGTGACATCGCCTGCAGATACTGGTGTGCTGGTCGATGACGTTGAACTCCGGCTTGCAGACGACGAGGATTTCATGACGGTGGCGGGTATCGAGTCGGAGCAGGTCATTTGTCCGGTGCTCAATCGCAAGACTCACAACCCGATCCTGACATTCAATATTCCGGCGACTGGAATCGTTGAACCAGCACTGGTTTGCGGAGTGACCGTGGACTTCGCTGGCACCACGGATCTCAACGATATTGCAGCCGTGCGAGTATTTGCCACTACTGCCGCGGGGCAGCAGTTTTCTCCGAAGGATGAGCTTCCGAACATTTACGGCGATCCTGAATGGAAAGGGACGTTGCTGACTACCAGTTCGGTAGCGGTCTTGGATCACGGAGCCAACCGCTTCTGGGTGTCGTGTGAGCTGAAAGAGAACGTCAATCCAGATCATGTCATTGTGGCGAAGCTGGTGAGCGTGATTACCGATCATCCTGATCGTGACGATGCCGTCCGGACACTGCAACCAGATGCAGGCGAACCCGCTATTCATCGCATCGGTCATGCACTTCGCCTCGCCGGTGAAGACGGCGCCCACACCTATCGCATTCCCGGGCTCGCCACCACGAACAGGGGCACATTGATTGCCGTGTATGATAACCGCTATGGCAGCGGTGGTGACTTGCCGGGCGATATCGATGTTGGCATGAGCCGCAGCACCGATGGCGGGCGCAGCTGGGAGCCGATGAAGGTGATCATGGACATGGGCGATGATCCGAAGTGGAGTTACGACGGTATCGGAGATCCGGCAGTGCTGGTGGACAAGGTCACGGGCACCATCTGGGTGGCGGGCACCTGGAGTCATGGTGAACGATCGTGGCACGGCAGCGGACCTGGGGTATTGCCGGAAGAGACCGGGCAACTGATGCTTACAAAGAGTGATGACGATGGAGTGACCTGGTCGAAGCCGGTCAACATCACCGATCAGGTGAAGGATCCCAGCTGGCGCTTCGTTTTACAGGGGCCGGGGGCTGGTATCACGATGAAGGATGGCACGCTGGTGTTCGCTGCCCAGTTCCGTAGCGCCGACGCTGAGCCGACGAATGGCAGGCCATTTTCCACGATCATCTATAGCAAAGACCGGGGCGAAAGTTGGAGCATCGGCACCGGTGTGAATATCGACACGACCGAGGCTCAGGTCGTTGAGCTCGCTGATGGTTCACTTATGATCAATTGTCGCGACGAGCGTGGTGGTTCGCGCTCGATCTATACCACCAGAGATCTCGGAGAAACCTGGACACCCCATTCAACCAACCGCAGCGCCTTGCCTGAACCGGTGTGCATGGCGTCGCTTCTGCGCATCGATCACAAAGTCCACGGGCCGTTGCTCCTTTTCTCCAATCCTGCAACGACCGAAGGCCGCTTCAACATGACGATCAAGGTAAGCAAAGACGAAGGCGTGACGTGGCCGGAGCAATGGCACACGCTCTATGACACGCGTCCCGGTGCGGGCTACTCCTGCCTGACGCAGATCGATGGGAATCACGTAGGAGTAATCTACGAAGGGAACCGTGAACTCTACTTTTTGCGTTTTCGGATCGACGAATTGCTGTCATCTGCGGCTGATAAGTAGGACGCCTGGACAGGTAAGAACGGTGCATTGGCTTGCGCCGTAGTTTGCCTCTTTGGGGCGCACGACTGCGATAGCGACACTAGCAGAAGAAAGACTGCACGCCGGGACTCAAGATTTGCCCCTTCATGCAGAACGGCGATTTGCTGACAGGCTAACGACTAGGGCTCCGCTGCGCGTTGAACTCGTTCTCGATATTCAGCTCCCCTTCAGTCGTAAGCGAGTGGATGTATCGATCCTCTACCAGTACAGTGTGCTCGTCGATGGGGCGGAATGGCTTCCTCCAGCCAATCTGGTCACCGTCCATCATGATACAGAAGCCGTCTTTGGTGAACTCGCGGGTGTAGTGTCTCCCCAGGTGTTGATAATACCATACTCCCAGGATCGGGTGTTCGCTGAGTGGTGGGGGAAGGATGGGATTCGGGTTTATCGTCGCTGGCCGACTTCTGGTAACTCCAAACGAATTGGAGACGACGCAGCGATAGGTGCTGCCGATATCCATAAGTGTCGTCGGCGGTGTCGTGTATCCGGGGGAGGTCGCTCCGGGAATATCGATGCGGTTCTTCTGCCACTGGTAACAAAGGCCTTCACCGGTGGCCGACACAGCAAAAGTAGCGGCCGCAGGGAGCGCGATCGTGGCGTCAGCCGGGTGGGCGACGACGGCGGGCGTTCCGGCAGGAGGCGGTGCGCAGTCAGCGGGTTTGATGTCGTAGGACACCCCGGCCGAGGTTGCGAAGGTAAACTCTTCCTCGATCTGTACGGTCGGGACCGCCTGCTTGGTGTCCACCCGGATCACCTGAAGGCATGATTCGCCAAAAGGGGATTGCACCACGCAGGGGTTGCCTGCTTCGCTGAAGATGCGCACCGATTTAATCTTCTTAGCCGACGCGCTGTAGCTGGCAGTGACGAGGAATGCCCCCACCGCACGCAGTCTCGTGAACTTGGCATCGATCGTTCTGTCCCAGTTGGGGAAAATCCTGATGACGCCATCGTGGCTCTGCAGGAGCATATTGTTGATGGCTTCGATAATTCCTGCCGTCTCGATGCCTCCGCCGCGTTTTTGGGATACGATCCCATTCATTTCCGGTTTCCAGCCCTTGATCGCTTCGATCACACGGTCGGGTCGATAGCCTGCCCTGACTGCCATCACAAACATCATTCCGAAGTCGTTGGAATCTTGCCATCCGCTGAATCGTTGTGGGGAGAACATATTGCCTTTGTCCAGCGTATTGCACGTGGCGATCTTGTAGGCAGGCAATGTCCGGTGGGCAATGTTATCAAACGTTGTCGTAAACATTAGGCCGGTATTCCTCGCTCCTCCGCTGAATGTAAGGGCGTCCATTACATCGTGCACACCATCAGGCCTGAAGGTGACCGTATTTCCCCAGGTTTGGAGCTGATAGCCGCTCATGCGGGCAAGAATATCCTGCCAGAGCGCCCTGCGGAACTCATCGCGACCAAGTTTGATGCTCGCTGCGATGATCTCGCGGTAGAGAAATTGGACTGCACCCAGGCTGAACATGTCATTTGCGGAAAACCAGTTGGCCCCTTCGTGGACAGAACCGTAGACATCGTAGCGTCCGTCCACTGGTTCGCCGATGTAGTCGTCGTAAAAATCGGCGACTTCTCGCATCAGAGGATAGCAGGTGTCGTTTAAATACTCGGCATCCTGGCCATACTTCCATTTCCACACGAGCGGCAGGATGCCAAAGATGGCGTTCGTTGGCATGCACCCGTCTTCATGCACCCACGCGCCGCCCCCACACGATGTCCCGTGGGACGTGAACGAAAGTTCGAACGCGACGCCCCTGCAGTCCTCAGGCATGCGCGCTTCGATTTCAGGCGAGACCCACCTGTTCGCGACCCGTTTCCTGCCGATGTTCTCCGAATAGTACTTAATCGTTTCGATATACGGGTCGACCAGGTCGACATGGTTGGACGAGAACGTGCCATAGTACGGGTTTTGTCCGTTGTAGTTCACGGAAACATTGCTAAACCACATCATATCATCACTCCGGTTCCATGGCCCCCAGTGTCCAGGTGCCTTGCCTGGGGCATTGTCGCTGCCGCTACGGGCGGCAGATCCCATCAGATACAGATGGTTGTACCAGTAATTCTGAATGTCATCACCCAGATCGATGTAAGCCTGGAGCCAGAACGCTCTCCACCAGGCCTGATGCTGAACGTAGAGGTCGTGGGTATCCTCAAGCGTAGCCTCCCGTGCAGTGTATCGTACGGAGCCGAGAGGGGATGGCGCGTTTTTGGAGTGTTCGGCTTGTAGAAAAATGTTTACGACCTCGCCGCTCGCGGGGAGAGTGAAAGCAAGTTTTGAACAGGTGCGTTGGTCGCTGGTCAGCACACTCGCTGTTCCCAGCACCTTTGCCGCCACCGCACCTTTGACATAGAATGGCGCGCCTTCCGCGTTCGGCTCCTTGGTGACCCATGCCACTGAGCCCGCCGTGCCAGCGCCCAGAGCGACATACTCGTTTCCAATGACGGACAGCGTGGCTTGTAGTGGAACATCATTGCCGCTGTCCGTGGACAATTCCAATACCATGGCGTTGCTGGTTTCTGACAGGTAGGCCCTTGTCTGGACGGCATCACCCGACATGGTGCAATCCGTCCTGATTTCCCCATTCTGAAGATCCTGTGTGACGCGGTAGGTTTCGCCCGATTCGCTTCCAGAGGATTTTTCCACCGTCAATACCGCGAGATTCAGAATGTGCTGGGTCCACATGCCTGCCGCCACGTCGTTCCCGGCATGAAAGCCGTTTTTCCCAAGGTAGTACTTTAACGAGTGCTTCGTTCCGCCCAGATGCGCGCCGAGATCTCCGTTTCCCAGATATGCGCCACTATGCAGGGTCCGGCAGTTGGTATCGTCCCAGGTTTCTGTGTAGGTCGGCGAACAGTCGGCCAGTATCGCCGAGACGGTCGCCCAATCGGCTTCGTCGTCAGCAAAGCTTGAGAGCGCGAGTATTGGGATCATCAAGAGGATCCGCTGAGCGATCATTGGCGACAGGATTGACGGGCTCGGTTCTCGGTTTTTCAGTAACCATTCAGGTCTGAGGTGGTTAAGAAAAATGAAATTTCTTCTGGACCTATAGTAATTATAGT
>JAGROY010000085.1 GCA_020439995.1 Verrucomicrobiia bacterium | reverse complement strand
TAGTTTTCGGCTAAGCTCTAGGCTAGGAGTCTAACGGAGTTAGGATTGAAATCAGCATAAATTTTTGAGAATTAATCAGCTGTAGCTGTAGCCCTTGCAGCTATTGCGGATACGCGGACAAGAGAGAATCGAATAGTACCAGAATCCAGCCCACCCAAAATCGCCCTCGCCCTTTCACTGGTCGAGGGTTTTTTTGTGAAAAGCGATCAGTGCGAAAGGTGATAATCGCAAAAATGATTCTCATGCTTGCAAAATTTCCAGAGCAAGTATAATGATTCATTTATGAACGCTCTTTTTCCAGGGAAAGCAGGCTCGATATTGTTAGCCTCCTGTTCGCTGCTGGTTCTGCCGTCTGCGGGGTGCAGACTGGTCATTGCGATGGTCTTTATGATTGGGGGGGTGGTAGATACGGACGCTGGTTCCGGGGCGTTGAATTATCAGCTCGTAGCTCTGGCTGACGATTTTGGTGGAGTCGGTGCTTCCGGAGAGCGGGTAGGGGTCGGGTCGCCCGTGCTATTGGTAGCGTCTACCGAGGATCTTGCATTTGGCGACGCTTGGGCGGCGGGAACTCCTTTACGGGAGGGCGCTGTCTTCGGTGGAGACGACCAGGTGCTGGCTGTGTTGGAGATGGCGGATCTTGGCAACGGGCTTCTGGGGGTCAGTGGATTTCTTCAGGTCGAATACGATGATAAGCTGGACGTAGGTGATCCGCTGCAGTTTTGCTGGTTCAGCGGCACTGCCGCACTGGAGACGGTGGCTGGCAGGGCGGTTGGCACCGTCGGTTATCGTCAGGCACAGACCGCACAACCAGCGGCAATTCAGCTCGATGCCGTGGATGCCGTGAATGGGGTGGCATTCACTCTGCCTCCGGCATCGGGTACGCAGACGATCCTCGCCATTCCGCAGCACTTGGGCGGCACATTTGATCGCGCAGATTTTTACGCGCGCGGCCAGTTGGGTACCATTACTAACAAAGGTAATGAGGAATCCTATCAACCAACAGGAGGCGCCACAGGAAAGCCTCGGGCAGATGTCCTGCTGGTTCCCTTCGCTGTGCGATCTGTGGGCGGCAGTAATGGTGGCAAGAATACGATTGAGTTCGCAATCCGTTTCCGGACGACTGTTGCGGAAGCAACGGATGACACCGTAGCTCGGATCGAATATTCGTCGACCTTGCGCCCTGATTCGTGGCGGCCGCTGCCCGCGACTGCTGTTCGCCGAAGCGACTCGCTATCAACTCTATCGGACGACGTGGGAAGCCAGGAGGGAGAGTGGGGGATCCTCCTTATTCAATGGGAGGTGCTGCCGCAGTCGGTGTTCCTTCGCCTGCGCAGCGAACCTCACGAGGCCAAATTAGGCACCATCGAATGAACCGATCGATCGGTAAAGCTCCGACGGAAAGGACAACCATAAGGCGTTGGGAACGATGAGACACGAAGCATGGCGCAGGTTGCAGCGGTGGGTATTCCTCAATGCAATCCTGTGGATTTTCGGGCCCGCCGGCGGGGCACAAGCTGTAGTTGGCAGCAATGCGATCGGCCCCTACCTCGATCAGGCGTTTCCGGCCAGTGATCCGGTTGGTGGTGGAGCGCAACCGCCACCGCTGCTGTCGCAGGTCGGTGCGTTCACAAACCTGGCCACGCTGACGCCGCACCCCGGTCTGGTGCCGTACGCGGTGAATACGCCGCTGTGGTCAGACGGAGCCCTTAAGTCGCGTTGGATTGCAGTACCAAATGACGGCACCCGCGATTCCATTGGTGAGCGCGTGACATTTTCTGCGACCGCTCCATGGGGATTTCCCGCCGGCACGGTCGCCGTCAAGCATTTCGAAATCCCGGTGAGCCAGCTCGATCCACTTCAGATCCGGCGGCTGGAAACCCGCTTCATCGTCGTGATTCCCAGCGGTGACTTCTACGGCGTGACTTACCGTTGGCGGGAGGACGGAACTGACGCCGACCTGCTGCCGGGAGCTGCCAGCGATCCGTTGCAGATCGAACTGGCTGATGGCTCACAGACGACGCAGACTTGGAACTATCCGTCGCGGCAGGATTGCCGGGGCTGCCACAATCCGTCGTCCGGCGTGTTCCTCGGTCTGCGCACCCACCAGCTTCACGGGCTCTTCACCTATCCAGGTGAAGCGGCCGCAGAAAACCAGCTGCTGGCGTGGAATGCCGCAGGGCTGCTCACGCCGTCATTCGATCCTGCGGAACTGCCCGGCTTCCCGAAGGCTGCGGCAATCGATGACCCGTCGGCATCGGTCGAAACTCGCGCTCGGTCGTATCTCGATTCCAATTGCGCCAATTGCCACCACCCCGGATTTCTCTCGACTGGCTTTGACCTGCGCTTTACGCAGCCGCTGGCATCGCTGAACGTGATCAATGGCTCCGTGCTGTATGACCTCGGCATCGAGGATGCGCGCGTCATTGCTCCCGCCAGCCTTGAGCGCAGTATTCTCTACCAGCGCATGAACACCGATGGCATCCATCGCATGCCACCGATTGGGCGAAATGTCATCGACGCCGAGGCGGTCAGCGTCATCGGGCAGTGGATTCTATCGCTCGAGGAACCGCCGCCTCCGACCGGGAACAGCAGTCCTGCAGCGGCCGATGACGAAGGCTTGACCATCGCCGAGGAGGCGGTCGCCATCCCCGCCTTCAGCAACGATCGCGACGCCGACGGCGATACCATCACCCTGTTCTCATCGACTCAGCCGACGCACGGCACCGCCACGTGGAACCAGGGCATTGTTACCTACACACCGGAAGCGGAATTCACCGGAGCGGACGCGTTCAGCTATGTCATTGTCGATCCTTACGGAGCGACGTCCAACACCGCGGTGGTGACCGTGCAGGTGTCGCCACCGGCCAGTGCCAGTTCGGTCAGTTTCTCCGATGCATCGGCGCTGCTGGCGAACCCGTCTCACAAGAGCGGCGTCGCCATGGCCGTGGTCGACATGAACGGCGACGGTCGCGATGACATTGTGCATTTGAACCAGGCCCGTGATCTCACTATCGATTACCAGCAGTCTGGGGGAGCAGTCTTCACACAGCTGGCGTTGGGGACGGTCGGTACTGGTAACCAGTGGGGGATGGCAGTCGGGGATGCCGACAACAATGGATTCCCTGACATCATCACCGGTGGCTACTACGACGGGCTGCACTACCTGCGCGCGGACAGCAGCGGTGCAGGCTACGCGCAGTCGGTGCTGTCGCCGCCGTCGATTTTTCTGCAGGCGGTGAACTTTGCCGACATCAACGGCGATGGGTGGCTTGACGTGTTCGCCTGTCACGACGATGCGGCGAATGTCCCGTGGCGCAATGTCGGTGAAGGCACTGGTAGCACGGGCGATCTCGTCCATGACGCCAGTTTGATCAACACCGCAACCACTCCGCCGAGCGACAACTCGGGGAACTATGGGGCGGTGTGGACTGACTACGACAGCGATGGCGATCTCGATCTCTATGTCTCGAAGTGCCGCATCGGCGTGTTCGATCCCGCTGACCCGCGGCGGATCAATCAGCTGTTTCGCAATGACGGGAACGGTGCGTACACTGAGACCGCTGCTGCTGCCGGGCTTGCCTTCGGCGAGCAGAGCTGGGTGGCGGATGTCGGCGATGTCGACAACGATGGCGATATGGATTGTTTTGTCGGCAACCATGGCGCCGCCAGCGTGCTGATGCTGAACCAGAGCGACGGCACTTTCACCCAGGCGGCAGGCAACGGCGGCATCGCCGTCACCTGGAAAGTCATCCAATCGGTTTTCAGAGATTTCAACAACGATGGCTGGCTGGACCTGTTGCTGAGCGGAGAGTTCCACGAACTCTGGCTCAACGACGGCGACGGCACCTTCACCGTGGCGCCGAATCCGTTTTCCACCATACAGATGGAATCGTGCGCCATCGGCGACCTCAACCACGATGGGTTCCCAGATGTGTTCGGCGGCTATGCCAACTTTTACAACACGCCGAATGGAACCGACCGCATGTTCACCTCCAATCCGAACAGCAACGGCTTTCTCTCCATTCGCCTGATTGGGCGCCAGAGCAATCGGCTGGCTTCCGGTGCCCGTCTGGAACTGCTCGGGCCATGGGGGCGGCAAGTGCGGGAAGTCCGTAGTGGCGAAGGTTACGGCGTCACCCACGCATTCACCCAGACATTCGGCATGGGTAACCAGCCGATGGCTTCGCAGTTGATCGTGCGCTGGCCATCTGGTGCCGTCGATGTGCTGAACAACGTCGCCGCGAACCAGTTCCTGGCATTGGCAGAAGGATCCAGTGCGGCTCCGTCTCTGGTGCCGCCAGGAAATCAGGCATCGCTGGCCAATGCTGCGGTGGCATTGCAATTGCAGGCGAGCGACCCGACCGACGATGCCTTGACCTTCGACGCAGTCAATCTTCCTCCAGGCCTCACGCTGGATGCGCAGACGGGGCTGATCGATGGCACCAGCGCCAATGCCGACGGCAGTTACACGGTGACGGTTTCGGTTACGGATGGCTGGACCTCGGATGCAGCCACTTTCACTTGGAACATCAGCGGTGCCGATACCGATGGTGACGGCATTCCTTCAGCGTGGGAGATACTGTACGGACTGGATCCGGCGGACCCCGCCGATGCGGTCGCGGATGCGGACGGCGACGGTATTCCATCGATCGCGGAATGGTTGCGCGGATCCCATCCACTTCAATCGAATCCTGGAGACCTTCACATCGCATTTCAGATCGGCCAGGACGCAGCGATTCATTCGGTGATCCATTACCAGCGGCGCGCCGCGGTGCCCGCGGGAATGGTCTCGGAGATTGAATGGAAACCTGACTGGAGCGCGGCGTGGAATGGTTTGCCCACTTCGGCAGAAATGGCCACAGGTCAGGGCCTCGCGGCAGTTGAGGCCATGGATCCAGCGGGCTTCTCCTCCATAGGCAACCCGGGCGAGCCGCTGCAGGCTTTCTACCGCCTGGTCATGAGCGGAACCTCGGCGGGCGTCGCCTGGCAGTATACCAGCCCGGTTTCCAGTTACCTCCGCATCCCGTGTCCGGAGGACTCGGACACGCGATTCGGAACACCCTTGCGTCTGCCTGCCACTGGACGCGGACGGGTCTCCAACACCAGCGTGTCGCCTGAGGGCGATGCCATGACCATCGTTGCCGATGCCGTTACTCCGAACCTCACTTCAATCGTTGGCACAGGGCGGCCCGCGTTTGTCCGGTTTCTCGAGGGCACCATCGCCGGTCACACGTTTCG
>JAGROY010000431.1 GCA_020439995.1 Verrucomicrobiia bacterium | reverse complement strand
CAAGCGCGGCGGTGATCAATCCTTCGTCTCGTTCGAAGCGGCTGAGGAAATCGACGACCCCCTGCTTGATTCCGCAGCCAGTCCCGACCGCTACTTCGATCGGCAATGGGCGATTGCCACCATTGGTCGCGTGGTCACCGAATTCGAAGCCGACCTCGTCGCCCGAGGCAAAGAAGCGCTCTTCGCCGAACTGCGCCCCTACCTCATGGGCCCGGAAACCGACACCCCACAACGGGAAATCGCCCAACGACTCGGCATGGAACCCAACGCCCTCTCCAACCTGCTCCAGCGCTGGCGCTCCAAACTCGGCAAAGCCTTTCGCGCCGAAGTCGCCGCCACTGTTCCCAGCGAAAACCCACGTGAAATCGAAGCGGAGATTGTCTATTTGCGAGGACTGTTTGGATCGGATGGACGTTAGCCCCCCCGCCGGTTACCGCCCGTATTCCGTGCTACCAAGGGAGCGTCTCATTGTGCAGAGCACCTCCTTACCCGCACCCAGATCAAAACTGATACCCTTGGTTCACCCAGTAGTGCCAGGCGTGGACGGCTTCACGGATCTCATCATTATCAACGTCATCCGTGGGCTCAAGTTGCTCCAATGGCACATCGAGTTCATCGCCATCGTGCAGGATCGTGACGAGCATCCGTTTATAGCATTCCTCGACTGGTACCATCTTCTTAACACTCACCACAGAGCCGACCTTCAGCGGCGACGTCCGCTCCCGCTTGATGCATTTGGCAGGGAAGGCAGCCGAAAGCTTGTCATCCAGGTAGTAGTACCAGCCGATAGCACGCTCCTCTTCACCGTGAGCATCCACGATGGCTTCATTGTGAATGCGATCTTCGATTTCTTCGTCAATTGGTTTTCTGGGCATGGGTTTTAAGCGTTCAGTCAGTGGATTTTCACCGGTCATCTTACTCAGTTCAATGTTCACGAAATGAACCAATTTATTTTCAAGCGTCCAAATTACTTGGAAAAATGAACACATACAAAGGAGCACATGCCCTTAAGCGAGAAGTAGCCAGGTCATGACGCGTCACTTGCATAGACGTTCACATCAGGCTGAGGATACTTTTCCAAGACATGCTGAAAGAGTGCGCCGCATTTCGCTTCGAAGAGATCGACCGTGTATTTCTCCGGCAGCCCATCGTCGAGCATCTTCTCGATCTCAATTCGTACCGCGGCCCGAGTCGTGCGACGTTTCCTCCAGTCGAGCACCAGCTTTTCCGTTTTTAAGCGAGCGAGCATGTCTTTGCAGATCTTCTTCAGCGCTTCGATTTCTTGCGGTGCAAGTTCAGGGCCTGGTCGAGTGAGAATGTCGAACACAGCGAGTTCTTCCTCCGTGAGGCTTTCTCGCATATGGCGATGTTCTTCTTCTGTCAGATCATGGGAAAGCTTCACAAGCTCCTCGAACAACTGCTCAATGTTAAGAGCGCCGTTGTTATAGTCTTCGATCATCTTCTGGAACCGGTTGAGATAATCGTATCGGCTCGCGTTCAGACGGATGAGCTTGTTGAGCTTTCGCTCGATGAGGGCGCGCAGCTTCTGGGCTTCAGTGTTCTTGGTCTTCGATCTAGCAAACTTCTTCTCCAGGGCTTCAAAATCCACTTTGCTCAAATCGATGGTGGTAGCCTTCTGCCCTGGATCAAGCCCGGGCTCGGCGACGATGGCGCCGTCTAGCTTGCCCTCTATCGTCTTAAGAACGCCTGACACATCGACGGGGTCTTTGAGAGCTCGGATGGCATTTGCCAGCTCCTGGATGACTTGGCACCTTGGTGCCAGATCTGGAATGATCGGGTCTGGCATCACGGCTTTGTAGAGTCGCCGAATGTCGTTCGATTGCCCTAGGAACGCGTCTTGGATCTCGTCAGTACGCGCGAGACGATTGACGGCAGCGAGAAAGTGCCTGGCAGATTCGCTCTCGACGGCAGCCAGGTCAACTTCGTGTTCGCGGCAGTAGAGCGTGATCTGTTCGAGAGCAATCTTGAGCGCCTCGACCAGTTCAGACTTGTCCTTCACTGGCATTTCCCCACCCGTGCCTCCAGAGCCATAGATAGCGAGTGCCTTCTCCAGTTCGGCGAATACGTTAGCATAGTCGACGATCAGGCCGTTCACTTTGTCGCCATAGACACGGTTGGCACGAGCGATGGTCTGCATCAACGTGTGCCCGCGCATGGGCTTGTCCAGATAGAGAGTCGAGCAGCTCGGAGCGTCGAAGCCTGTGAGCCACATGGCGCATACGAAAACGAGACCAAACGGATCATCGGGATCCTTGAATCTGGTTTCGAGATCCTCCTTCACCATCCGTTGTCGGTGCGGCAGGATGTCGAAGCCTTTGGCTTTCATTTCCTGGATCTCATTCTGCCCAGGCGAAACGACAACCGCCATATCAGTTTCGCTAAGAGTCACCAGACGATCTTCTAGCAATCTTCGTTCAGGTGAACCGGGCCCGTATTCGCTGATCTTCCGCTCCACTCGATCTTTCTCCGCCTGCCATTCCAAGCGAACTTTCTCAAACATCTTCAGCGTCGTCAGCTTGTCGATGGAGACGACCATGGCCTTGCCCTGGTAGCCACGATTGAGAAAGTGGTGAACGATATCTTTCGCCACAGCATCGAGGCGATCGTCGCGGGTGATCAGATGATACTTTTGGCCGAGGAGACGTTCGAGCTTCTTCTCCTGCTCGTCGTCGAGCACAGCATCTTCAATGACCTCGTAGATTTCCTCGTTGAGTTCGGGATTGGTGATCTCCAGTTCGGGAGTGCGATTCTCGTAGAAGAGCGGCACGGTGGCACCATCCTCGACGGACTGCTTGAAGTCGTAAATACTGACATAATCGCCAAATACTTCCCGAGTACGCTGCTCACCCGCGATCAGCGGCGTACCGGTAAATGCCAGGAATTTGGCGTTGGGCAGGGCTGTCCGCATGTTCATTGCCAGAGTGTCGTACTGGCTGCGGTGGGCTTCGTCAGTGAGGACGATGATGTCATCTCGTTCAGAAAGCACCGGATGCAACGTTCCCGGATCGGTGCGGAACTTGTGAATCAGGGTAAAGACGTAGCGATGATCTTCTCGCAAGAGGCGGCGCAGATGTTCTGATCGGGTCGCCTGACAGTGCCCCTCACTTGCGGCACCACAAGTGGCGAAAGTTCGGTAGATCTGGTCATCGAGTTCCGTCCTGTCGGTGATGATGACGAAAGTCCAGTTTCCCGGAAGCTTGCGGAAGACCTTCTCCGCAAAGAACACCATGGAATAGCTCTTGCCACTGCCTTGGGTGTGCCAGAAAACACCGACGCGTCCGTCCTGAGAAGTTTGCAAGGCCTCGACGGCTCGATTGACTCCGAGAAATTGATGGTTCCGAGCCACCAGTTTGCTCACCGCTCCGCTAGTCTCAGAGAAGCGGGTAAAATTCTCTACGAGATCTAGCAGACGCGCTGGCTCGCAAGTACCACGCAAGACGTTCTCCAACGAAATCGCACTCAGTTCCTTCTCTGACGCTACCTTCTTCCAATCTGAGAAATGCTCCCAAGCTGCCGTTAGGCTGCCGATCTTGCTTTGGGTGCCGTTCGAAACGAGCAGGAACGCATTGTGGTGAAAGAGCTGAGGGATGGTGTCTTTGTAATCCGCAAGATTCTTGTCGTAGGCTTCGCGGACATTGACGCCGGGCTTTTTGAACTCCATTAGCACCAGCGGTAGCCCATTCACAAAGCCGATGACATCCGGGCGCTTGGTGTAGAGTTCGCCACTGACCCAGAACTGGGAGGCGAGAAAGAAGTCGTTGTTGGCCGGATCACTCCAGTCGATCACCTGCACCACCTTGGTCTCCTGGCCACCGCGTTCGCGATTGGCGATCTCTACCGGGACACCCTGTTTGAGAAACTTGTCGATCTCGCGGTTGGCCTCGACCAGGCTCAGCGCCGAGCGGTCGCGCGTCAGTTCGTCGATGGCACCGTCGATCGCCTCCTTTGGAAAATCGGGATTCAGCCGCTCAAGGGCGGGCCGGAGACACAAGACCCACACGCAGATTGCGCGTGGATTTGCTCGCCGTTTGCGGCTGGTTTTCCGGCCTCAAAAGCGGCCTCTCATGACCACATTAGGCGGCCACTTGCATGAACAATACGGCCTCTGATTCATGAACGAAGCGGCCGCCTGCGACCTAGCGCTTTTGTTTCCTACCCACATACCGGTCTGAAAAACTTCAGAAACCTGGTGATGGTTTCCAGCGAACGGCGAATTACACATGAAATGGAACTGACACCCGAGGAGCGACGCCAGCAACTGGCAGATGCCCAACTCACTTTCGACGACCATGGCGTTGGACGCGGTAGCAAACTGGAGCCGCACCGTGTCGCCATTGTCGAAATGCGTCGATGCCGCTGGCCTTATCGCCGTGTCGCAGAATGGCTGCAAGTGAATCGCAATGTGAGCGCGACTGCCGAAACGGTCAGAAGCTTCTGCCGTGTTCGAGGTATCCGCAAAGGTGCTAGTGCTGCTCAGCGAGTGCG
>JAGROY010000084.1 GCA_020439995.1 Verrucomicrobiia bacterium | reverse complement strand
CAAGCGCGGGACAGAGTCCCGCGTAACTACCGTCCCGAGCTACAGCCTGAGGGGGTTGTCGCAGCGGCCCCAAACCGTCATGCTGGTGCGCGTAGAAATTGGGCTTCTCGGCCAATTTACGTGAACCATCTCGGCGATGCGGCGTATCAACTTCACGCCAGGCTGCCGCCACTCCACCCCCGTCCCCTCTGAGATCGCGATGAAAACTGCCGTCCTAACGACTTCGAAAGGCGCCATTCGCCTCGAACTTTTCGAGGACAAAACGCCCAAGACCGTGGCCAATTTCGAGAAGCTGATCGGCGAAGGCTTCTACGACGGACTCGCTTTCCATCGCGTCATTGAAGATTTCATGATTCAGGGCGGTTGCCCTCGCGGCGATGGAACCGGCGGACCGGGTTACAAATTCGAGGACGAATTCGATCCGTCGCTGAAACACGATACCCCAGGCATCCTTTCGATGGCCAACGCGGGCCCCAACACGAACGGTTCTCAGTTTTTCATCACTCACAAGGACACTCCATGGCTCGACGGTAAGCACGCGGTTTTTGGCGAAGTGACGAAGGGGCAGGACGTGGTCGACAAAATCGCCAAGGGTGACAAGATCATCACTGTAACGGTGAAAGGCTCTACAGATGCGCTCTTCAAAGCCGAAGCCGAGAACCTGAAAAAGTGGAATGCAGTACTCGATGAGAAATTCGGCGATGAACTGAAAGCGAAGGCTGCAGCTGCAAAGAAGTAATGCTGACTCCTTCGCCGGGAAGAACAGCTGATGCTGATGGAAGATTCCTAGGCCTCAAAAGAGACTGTGTTGTGGTGTGAGGATCGTCTCATGGAACTCTGAATCGTCGATGAATCAGAAGCTGTATATTCGTCGAGATTGCCAGACATCCTTTGCACTCCCTCAAATCGTTCCTATGATTTGGCCTGATGTTCGAAATCGGCTTGCTCCCGAATTGGCCACGACGAAGCTCGCAGATCGTTTGTGCCGCTCTCCTGTCGCTCCTGCTATCCGTCGTCGCTGCGGCCGGATTACTGGATGACACGGGCTTCACGGAGCTGAATTCCCAGCTTGGGAATCGGGTGCCCTTGCCTCTAGTCAGCTACATTCCGCGAGGTGATTCCGGGTGGAGTTTTCGCAAAGGTCTGTCAGCGCCAACCACCCAACCTGCGGAGTGGCGCGCCGTTGATTTCAATCCAGATGCTACGTGGAGCGAGGCTACTCTGCCCATTGGCTATGGTGATGGCGATGATGTGACCGTCCTCAGTGACATGCGGCGGAGCTATCAGAGCATTTACCTGCGGAAGACTTTCGACATCGAGGGCCCTCCTCCTGGATCACTATTGCTGCGACTCTACTTGGACGACGGAGCAGTAGTCTGGATCAACAACACGGAAGTGGCACGGCGACACGTAGGAGAAGGCGAACTTCCCTACGATGCCGCAGCAGTGAACCATGAGGCGGAATGGGAGCGCTTGTTACTGACGGGAACGAATGATCTCCTCGTCGTAGGCACCAATACCATCGCAGTCCACGCCATCAACCAGGCGGCGGACAGCAGCGATTTTTCTTTTGATCTAGAGCTGCTATCTCCGCGAGTGACAGTCGCTCAGGTAGAAGCCACGATAGAAGTTGAGGTGCCTGCTGGCTCGGGAAATATCGAGCAACTTTTCCTTCCCCAGAGCTATCTGGAAAGCCAGCAGGCAGAGCCCATCGCTGTCGCAGCGCCCGTGATGGGTGAAACCTTTGCGGGCAGCGGTGATTTTGCAGGCACTCAGATCCGCGTTCAGACCACCGTCGATACAGTGTCCTATTCAGCCTCCAGCCACGCGCATACTGTCGGCGCGAATCTCTACGGAAATGAATCGCTTTTTCCTGATTTGCCGGAAGTCGATTGCTATTCTGCGAGCGACTGGGTAAACCGCCTGCTCGCCCCCCAGTCGAACGTCCCTCCCGGAATGGCTGTTGAATGGATTCAAAACCATTCATGGGTTCAGACCACTCTGGAGGAAGCCGATATTCCGGAGATCGAGGATGCGCTCATTCGGATCGATCATATCAGTGAACGAGACTCTGTATTGCCAATCGTTGGCTTGAACAACGGCGCAGGAACAGCCGTTCCTCCACTGATGGCGACAGCTTTCAACGTGATCAGCGTAGGGGTTACCAGCGGGAACCACAGCCGCGGAGGTACGCTGGCCAGCTTCCCCCAGGCCGGCCGGATCAAACCGGAGCTGGTGGCACCGCACTCGCGGACAAGCTACGCGACTGCAACTGTCAGTTCGGCAGCTGCCTTTCTCGCGGATGAGGCACTCCGTAATCCGATTGATTCACGTTCCGCGCTTCGTCCAGAAGTCATGAAAGCCATCCTGATGGCAGGTGCGACGCAAGGAGAATTCAGCAACTGGAGCAGATCTCCTGAAGCCCCCATGGATCAAGTTTTTGGAGCGGGAGAGCTGAACATTTCCCGGAGCCACCAGATTCTCACCCGTGGCATGCTGCAGTCGGCCGATGCAGCACAGCCTCTACTCACTGACTGGCAGGCAAATACCGTTGACGCTGCGGCTCCGGTTACTTTTCAAATTCAGATCCCTGAGGCGCTTAAAGGAACCCGATTCACCTCTGCGCTGTGCTGGAACCGCCATGTCGCTAACACATCCACCAACGGAGGTTTTTCGCCAGAGGTCTCGCTTCCTGACATGACTTTGACACTCTGCCCCGGCAGCGATCTGGATCAAACAATCGATGTGAGCCGGTGCCCGATCGGCAATGTGGAATTCCTGATGACGGACGCGGTTCTGTCCGGCGGTAGTTACTTTCTGGAGGTCAGATCAGACCTGGCCAGTGATTTTGGCATCGCATGGATCATCGATACCGCTCCCGCAGATCCTGTAACGGAGCCCGAATCATCGAAAATTCCCAAACTGCGACTGGTAATCGTCAACGATCACTACTCCATTTCGCTCCTCAATTTGATCCCCGGGGAAAACTATCGGCTTGAGCAAAGCCCAGATATGACCAGCTGGGAATCGGTGACCGAATTCACGGCAGAAGGCGTCGAGGACGACACCACCAGCCGCGAGTTGCCGGACTCCCCCACCTTTTTCCGGCTCCTGCTGCTGAGAAACCCCGATCTACCGGCGTTGCGCTAGTGCCCCGGGTAGGCGTTCAGTACTGCTATGCACATGGGACAAATCGGGACATCGACGGACGACGTTTACTGTGACGGCACCGAGTCAGGCTCAACTTGGTTTGGGAATTGCTCGACCGAGCAAGCCCCCGACATTCACGTCTGTACGCCCGCAGCAGGAAAAATCCAAGCCTGTAGAGCGTAATAAACGAGAACAATTCCGAGAATCCACAGTCCGGTCTTCAGCGGATGCTCGGGCCTTGCTTCCATCTCGGTGGTCGCGATTGTGGCCGTGCCGGTATCGGTAGTCTCGTGAGAATTCTGATCGCTCATACAATGGTAGGATACGTCTCAAGCCAATTGTATTCCAACCGTCGGCAAATCACCTCGAATTGGCAGCCTTTCGCAGATCAATGTTCTCGAAGTCTCCCTCTTCGCAACAGGTGACGAAGCCCTCGGTATAGGCCTTCAGCTCATCCCAACATTTGCGAATCTGCTCGGACTCGTCAGGTGTAATGGTATTGTCCAGCGACGCCTTGGTGATAATCGACAGAAGATCCGCAAACTGCTGGACGATCACATTGGTGGCTGGCACAACTTCGAATCCTTCTTTGCAGGAGCTCTCCGGGTTGCGAACAAAGTAACCGCCCGCCTGTTGGCACAACCACTGGATGATTTGCGGATCTTTCGTCAGGCGCATCAACGTGAGAACCCTGTCCAGCGGATTCCGTGAGCCGCTGCCAAGATCCGTATTCGGCTGGGCCCACTTGTAGACCAGCGAAAGTGACACCGCCAGCTCTGCTGCGATCTCTTTGGGACTGGTATTCTCAAATGCCTCTTTAAGGACTTCGTGGGAATCGCTCATTTTGCTTAAGACATTAGCAATTTCAATTGGACTTGGACATCGAAAAATGATGCTCGCCCGCTATAAAGCATCAATTCTATTGTAATGGCAACGACGATCTCATTGTGTAAGCTAGGCCAACTTACGGAACAACACGCATTTGGAAACCCCGCCTGGTAGTGAAACGGCCTCGAAGCCAAGGGAATCCAGACTTGCTGACGCATCCGCCCATGACTGAACTCTACAACGAAGCAATCGCCTGGTACAACTTCCCCCTAACAGTCCTACTGTGCGTAGTGGTGCTTTACTGGATAGTGGCCGCAGTTGGTGTGCTCGGTGATGGTGCCGACCTCGACTTGGATGCGGATGGTGATGCCGACCTGGATATGGACATCGATGCTGACGGAGCGAGCCATGGCATCTTGAGCGCGTTTTCGGCTATCTTTCGATTCGTGAACATGGATCACGTTCCCGTGGCGATCATTATCAGCATTTTGACAATCTCAATGTGGGTTCTATCGATCATTGGGAACTACTTCTTTGCGGGAGCGGGAACCGTCTTAGCAGTGCTGATCGTATGGTTCGCCAGCTTCGTCATTGGACTCTTTATCGTGAAAGCTGCCACCACACCTCTGGCACGGGGCATACGCAAGATGAAGGCCGCCAACAAGGAAACAGAAGACCCAATTGTCGGTCGCTCCGGCTTCGTAAGAAGTGGATACATTTCCAGAGAAACAGGTCAAATCGAGATCGAAATGCGCGGAGCACCATTGATCATTAACGCCCGCGTTCGTGAAGGCAGTGCAAGGCTCAAAAAGGGCGATGAGTGCCTCGTCATCGATGAAGATGAGAAAACTGGGGTATATTACGTAAAATCAATCTAGCAATTAAACTATATAACAGAGTATGAATACAATTGTATTGGCGCAGATCCCAGGAGGACTCTTCTCCGGAATGGGATTGGTAATTTTGGTTCTGGGCATTGGCTTTATTCTATTCTTCCTTGCGATCGCAATGCGATGCTGGAGAAAGGTAGACCAGGGACGCGCCCTCATCCGCAATGGCTGGGGCGGAACGAAAGTCGACTTCTCTGGAATGTTTGTGTTCCCTGTCATTCACCGTGTTGAGATCATCGATATCTCCGTCAAAAGGATCACTATCGACCGCAGCGGCAACAACGGCCTTATCTGCAAAGACAATATGCGTGCAGACATTAAAGTCGTGTTCTTCGTTCGAGTAAACAAGACGACAAAAGACGTCGAGCACGTTGCTCAATTGATCGGTTGTGATCGCGCATCGAACGAGAAGGAGATTCAGGCCCTCTTTGACGCCAAATTCTCAGAAGCCCTGAAGACAGTTGGTAAGCGCTTCGAATTTGTCGAGCTTTACGACGAACGGGACACGTTCCGCGATGAGATCATCAAGATCATTGGAACAAACCTCAATGGATTCATCCTGGACGATGCTTCCATCGACCATCTTGAACAGACTCCGCTGAACGCTCTGGATCCAGACAATATTCTGGACGCGGAAGGTATCAAGAAGATCACCGATCGCACAGCTGCTCAGGCGAAACTCGCCAACCAGATTCAGCGGGACAAGGAACGTGTGATTAAACAGCAAGATGTGGAGACACGGGAAGCAGTGCTCGAATTGGAACGCCAGCAGGCAGAGGCAGAGGCTAAGCAGAAGCGCGAGATCGAAACGGTGCAGGCGCGCGAACAGGCGGAGGCCGAAAAGGTGAGGCAGGAGCAGCGGCAGCGTTCCGAGCAGGCCCGCATCGCTGCTGAAGAAGAAATCGAGATCTCGGAGCAAAACAAGATGCGCCAGGTACTCGTGGCCGAACGCAACAAAGACCGCACCGACGCTGTGGAACTGGAACGCGTCGAGCGCGATCGCATGCTTGAAGTCATTGAGCGGGATCGACTCACCACCCTCAAGGGTATCGAACGCGACAAGGCGGTAGAGATTGAGAAAAAGAATATCCAGGACGTCATCAAGGAGCGCGTCGCGGTTGAGAAGACCGTTGTCATCGAACAGCAAAAGATTCTCGATACGGAAGCATTCGCAGGTGCCGACCGGCAGAAGCAGGTAGCTGTGACATTGGCTGAGATGTCTGCCCAAGAAGCACTGGTGAAGGTACTGAAACAGGCCGAAGCAGACAAAGAAGCTGCTCAATTGCATGCTGACCAGTTGCTCTACGAGCAGGTCAAGGCGGCCGAGGCAGCAAAGAAAGCGGCTGAACTCCGTGCAGAGGAAATCCTTATTACTGCGGATGCGGGCCAGGAAGCGGCGATCAAAGATGCCTCTGCGAAGAAATCGCTGGCCGAAGGTATTGCTGCTGAGTCCGCAGCGATTGGGCTGGGCGAAGCTCAGGTTCAGATCGCTAAAGCCGACGCTGCAGAGAAGCAGGGTGCCATCGACGCAGAAATCGCCCGCCTGAAAGCGGAAGCCGAGGCAGAAGGAATCAACAAGAAAGCGGAGGCGATGAAGCTCTTCAACGAGGCCGGCCAGTCACACGAAGAATTCAAGCTGCGTCTTGAAAAGGAGAAGCAGATCGACCTGGCACAGATCAACGTGCACCGCGACATCGCCGCCGAGCAGTCACGCATCGTCGGCGAAGCCCTGCGCACCGCAAAGATCGATATCGTCGGCGGAGACACCACATTCTTCGACAAGATCACTGGCGCCATCACGTCAGGAAAAGCGGTCGATCGCATGATTGGCAACAGCCACGCATTGCAGGATGTAAAAGAGACCTTCTTCAACGGCGATCCGGAATACTTCCGCAGCCAGTTCTCCAACTGGATCGATCAATTTGGAATCACCAGCGAGGATCTAAAGAACCTGACAGTCGCCGGATTACTGGCGCAAATGATAGGTGCTGCTGGCCCTGAAGACGCAGGCAGATTGCGCGGCCTGCGTGGCGCGGCAGAACGCTTTGGACTCGCAGGCAAGAATGCGGGTGAGGTGATCGAGGCTGTCACCGGGAAGTAGAGCTTGCGTGCGCTGAAGCAAATGAACCTCACGGAAGAGTTTCTTGCATTGGTGAAAGTGCTCAGGATCTCTTCAGGATTTCAAAAGCTTGTGGCACGTAACTCCTCATGCTTGATCTGCTTGTTGTGAACGCTCCCGTCGCAAAGAAAGAGCCAGCCACATACCGCACGCATCGCAGTAGTACGGAATTGCTTTCTGCCCGCGAAGCACCCGCCCCGAAGAATACCCCACAGAATGACTGACGCCACACTAGCCGAACCACCAAAGCCACCACAGGATCAGCTGGAGGGCGGTGCGTATGAGATCATTCGCGCCCGCATGGACAAGCACGGCGCAGAGTTACGCCGCAGGCTTGAACTCCTGAATTCCGAGCGCCAGGAGGTATTCGGAGCGATCGAGGCACAGCTGGTGGCGACAGACCGCGTCACCACGCAGAACAACTGCACTCCCCGCGATATGATCGCGATCGGCGCAAACCGGTTCCTGTTCGGCTACAACGTTCAACTGGGGCTGAAATCGACGACCGATATCGCCGACGTTTTCGCCGGCTACGAATTCCATCCTGATACTCACACCTTTCACGAATGCCCATTCGCATCCATTGTGAGCGACGGAGCCTTTGCCGAGGACTTTAAGTACCTCTACAAGTTTTACCGGGAGACCGTGTTCGTAAAGTTCATGGTCATCGGCCCGAACCTCTACATGGCATTCAAGGTCGGGAAATCGATCGACGATCGGAAAACGTTCAAATTTTTGATCGCCGGTCAGGGAGAACTGCAGTACCTGGGCAATCGTTTTGATCACGAATACCAGTTCCCTCCACAACGGGAATTCGAGTGGAAGCGCGCGCACAGGGACATGCAGCGCGCGGGAGACTATCCTCATGTTTCAATCGAAGACCGCATCTTCGTCGAAACCATCGGCGGCGACCTGACCATAAAACTGGAGGACAACACCGCGTCGGGTGAGGGCATCTATGCCGAGCCGGTGGACAACGTTGATCAAACGCTCGACGATGCCGAAATTCTCTATGCCTTCGTTGGCAGTCTGATCATTCTCAACATTAAGCCGTATCAGGAAAAGGACGCGCGTCTGCTGGTCTATAACGAGAAGACACGGGAAGTGCGTCGAATTGATTCCATCCGGCACTCGTGCGTCCTGCTTCCCGACGATCACGGCATCATCTTTTCGAACGGCTACTACCTGCAAAGCGGCGAATTTAAGCTCTTCGAAAGCGATCTCTCCAACATGTTCTTCGACCGGCGCATTGCGTCATCGAACGGCGAAGATTTCCTCTACGTATTTTACAACCGCATCAGTGGCGATTACATCCTGATGCCGTACAATCTCATCGCCAGGAGTGTCTCGACTCCCATTATCTGCAACGGCTACAGCCTGTTCCCCAATGGTGAGCTGATTTACTTCCGCGATGAAGACCAACCACAGAAACACCATGCGCTGCAAGTCTGGCAAACTCCCTACGTTCAAGAGAACTTTGCTCCCGACACACAGAAGGATTCGTTTCTATACAAAATCGGCAATGCCGAAATCGTTCGCTGCATGGCAGAGTGCCAGGAGGTTCTTACTTTACTCAGCAAAGATGACAGCTACGCGGATCTCTACGTAGATCTGGTAAAAATTACCAGCGACATTAGCGATGCCTACTTCTGGACCGGACGTCCCGAAACGCACGACTTGAAAGGCACGCTTACCGAGATCAATACCGCAGCCCAGGCGGCGATTGCTGAGTTCGACAAGGTTCAACGCGTCCGCAAAAACACCCTTACAGAGACTGAACGCGTTCGAGCTAAGACCACTCAGATTCTCAAAAACGTCGAGCATACCCGCCCTGACGACATCCTCGGCTTCGTTCATAATCTCGCAGAACTGCGCTCCGTCCGCGGTGAAATCATTTCGCTCAGAGACCTGCGCTATATTGATCTAGAGCTAGTTGCAGAGCTGGAGAAACAATCCCAGGATGCAAGCGAGCGAGAATCGAACCTTTGCGTGGATTTCCTCATGCGGGACGAGGCGCTCGATCCATACCGGCAAAAAGTCGCCACGCAGCAGGAACGCATTCCGAGCGTGGCGAAGGCTGCCGAGGCAACGGAAATCGAAAAAGAGCTGGATGCCGCCGGAGCTGAACTTGAGATGCTGATCGATATCGTGAGCAACCTCAAGATCGAGGACTCGACTCAGACGACAAAAATCATCGACGACGTATCCACGATTTACTCGACCCTCAACCAGGTCAAAGTCGAACTCAAGAATCGTAAGAAAGCTCTTTCCCGGACGGAGGGAGCAGCGCAATTCACAGCTCAGTTGAAGCTGCTAAACCAAGCCGTCATCAATTACATCGATCTCTGCAACACCCCAGACAAGTGTGACGAGTTCCTGACGAAGACGATGATTCAGCTTGAGGAGCTGGAGGGCAGGTTCAGTGAGTTTGAAGAGTACGTCGAGCAGCTCACCATCAAGCGTGAGGAAATCTACAGTGCCTTTGAGTCCCGAAAGCAGTCGCTGCTTGAAACACGCAATCGCCGTGCAGGGACCTTGGCAAAGTCAGCCGACCGGGTAATGAATGGAATTCGCCATCGTCTCGAAGGTTTCAAAACCATCAACGACATCAATGGTTACCTGGCCTCCGATTTGATGATCGAGAAGGTGCGCGATATCATCAAGCAACTGGAGGAACTGGGGGACTCAGTAAAGGCCGGGGACATCCAGACTCGGCTCAAGACCCTGCGCGAAGACGCCGTCCGCCAGCTGAAAGACCGCCAGGAACTGTTCGAAGACGGCACCAACGTCATTCGCCTGGGGCATCATCGATTCTCCACCAACACGCAGGAGTTGGAGCTTTCCGTCGTGCCACGCGATGGAACGATGTATTTCCACCTGGCAGGTACCAACTTTTTCGAAAAGATCACCGATCCCGAGTTTCTGGATACTCGGCAGGTCTGGGAGCAGGAAGTTGTCTCCGAAAATGACGATGTCTACAAAGTGGAGTTTCTAGCCTGGCGCATACTGCAGACACTTGAGACCAAGCGTGATCCACTGTTGGCGGCCGATTCTGTGCAGGCATTTGCAGCCCTGGCGGAAAGTGAGCAACTCGAGGCCATCCAGCGTTTCATGGGGCCGCGCTATTCTGAGGGCTACACCAAGGGTGTGCACGATCGGGACTGCGCCCTGCTACTCGGCGCATTCCTGCCCATCCACCTGGCAGCTGGACTGCTCCGCTATTCCCCGGCAACTCGCGCCTGCGGACTGCTGTTCTGGGAACAGTGGACCGATGAGAAAGCGAAGTACACCATGGAGGCGAAGCTGCGCTCATTCGGTCTCGTTCGCGAATTTTTTCCAGCCGCCAGTGGTGAGCATCCATGTATCAGTGAGCTCACCGATGCGATCCTTACATTCATAAAAGATCATCCACGGCTCCCCTTCTCTGAAGAGATTGCTCCTTCAGCCGCACGCTATCTGTTCGATCAATTCACCTCCGCCGGAAACCCTGTGGTTTCGCTCGAAGCGGCAGAAGCAGTGAACCATTTCAAGACAGCGCTGACTGGAAAGCGTCTGGCGAACAAATTCGATGAAGCATGGGGAGCCCTGAAATCGGACCCGACCGGTCGCTTCGAAATCATGCTCGACTGGTTGCGCGGATTCACCGCAGGGGAAAGCGCGGATATCACCGACGACGTTTTGCAGGAGGCTGCGTGCCATCTCCTTCGGGGAGGTTTCCGCTCCGGTGACGTCGTCGAAATCGCGACGCGTGCGGAAATTGAAGGCATGTCCGGTTCGCATTCGCTCACAGAAGGCCGCACCTACTCGCTGCACTACAATGGATTCCTGGAAAAGATGCGCGATTACGATCGCGTCGCCGTTCCTCGCTTCGAAGCATACGGTCGATTGAAGAGTTCACTGCTCGAAGCAAAGCGGGCAACCCTTCGCCTCGACGAGTTCAAGCCGCGCGTGATGTCATCCTTTGTCCGCAACCGGCTGCTCGATTCGGTGTACCTGCCGATGATTGGCGACAACCTCGCAAAGCAACTTGGCACAGCGGGAGCAAATACGCGCACTGACCGCATGGGTATGCTGCTGCTGATTTCGCCGCCTGGATACGGCAAAACCACTTTGATGGAATACGTTGCCAACCGGCTCGGCATTACGTTCATGAAGATCAATGGCCCGGCAATCGGCCACCACGTGACATCGCTGGATCCTGAAGAAGCCCCCAACGCAAGCGCTCGGGAGGAGGTGAACAAGTTGAATCTCGCACTCGAGATGGGTGACAACGTCATGCTCTATCTCGACGACATTCAGCACTGCAATCCAGAGTTCCTGCAGAAGTTCATCTCGCTCTGTGACGCGCAGCGAAAAATTGAGGGTGTCTACAACGGCAAGCCTCGCACCTACGATCTGCGAGGCAAGAAAGTCGCCGTGGTCATGGCGGGTAACCCCTACACAGAAAGCGGTGGCAAGTTCCAGATCCCTGACATGCTGGCCAACCGCGCCGACACCTACAACCTTGGCGATATTATCGGCGGCCACGAGCATGTCTTCAAGGATTCTTACATCGAGAATGCACTCACATCGAACCCGGTTTTGAGCAAGCTGGCCAGCCGCAGCCAGAAGGATGTCTACGCGATCATGAAGATCGCCGATTCCGGCAGCCGTGAAGGGGTCGACTTCGAAGGCAACTACGCCATGGAGGAGATCGATGAACTCGTATCCGTTGTTGAAAAACTCATGCGCGTCCGCGACACCATCCTGCGCGTGAACCTGCAATACATTCGCTCCGCAGCCATGGAGGACAGCTACCGCACAGAGCCGCCGTTCAAGCTTCAAGGGTCGTATCGCAACATGAACCGCATCGCGGAAAAGATTCTTGCGCTCATGACCGATGAAGAAGTGGAGCGCGTCATCATCGATCATTACGAGAGCGAATCACAGACACTCACCACCGGTGCCGAGGCAAACCTGCTCAAGTTCAAAGAACTCGAAGGGACGCTCAATGAAACCGAACACGAACGCTGGGCGTCTATCAGGGAAACCTTCGGCCGAAATCAGATCCTGGGAGGCAGTGGCGATAATGATCCTGTCTCAAGAGTTGTCGGCCAGCTCAGTCTGTTCTCGGAGAATCTCAAGCAGATAGGAAGCGTCCTCAGTGCCGCCGCCGCCCACCAGCAAACACCCGCGACCCTGGCAGATGTGACCATCGAGAAACTTGAAACCATCATCGCCAACCTGCGCGCCGTGCCCGTCGACGTTGAGATCAAGGTGGTACCCGTCCAGGAAGGGGGCGCCCCGAGGAAAGCGAAAAAAGATCACGATCTTCCAGTGGACATCGATGCCAATGTACAACAGGGCGATGCCTGACACAGAACAAATTCGGGAGTTTTCAAAGTGCCTTAAAAGAGGGCGAATATGGTGCATCGTCTTCGCGGTTTCTGTCGCGCCTACACTCTTGTTGGCTTCGGCTTTTATTTTCTTCGAAATCAAGCAAGGCGGCGTCCCGTGGAGATCAGTGACCAGTTGCGGCGTCCTTATTGCCTTGATCGCGTTGGCCGGTCGGGCCATTTGGAAGTGCCCGTCTTGCCGGAGCCCTCCTGGCAAGGTTTCGCGTCCAAAGTTCTGTCCCCGATGCGGCGTACAACTCGCTGAAGGAGTCGAGCGTTTCCAACCTTCTCCTCCTGAATAGCGATGCCAACGCAAGTTCAAATCTTCGTGCAACATGCCCGATCACGACGAATCGTCCGCAGATTCCGCGCCCTACACCCTGGGCTCTGTATCCTTTTGATTCTGCTATTCATCGTCGAAGCAAATGGCTGGCTTACCTTTGCTCTTTTTCTTACCCTGCTCGCTTGCGGTTTCACAGCGGCTGGACTCTGGCGCTGTCCAGCCTGCAAAAAGCCCTTTAGAAAACAATACAACCCGCACTTTTGCTCCGAGTGCGGAGCAAAATTATTGGAAACACGTGACCGCTAGCTATCGCTAGTTGGTTGACGAACGCCCTGACTTTCCAGGAAATATTAAAGAATCACCGCTCCAGCGAATCGTGAAATGAAAGTCGGGTTCGTGCGATCTTGAGTTGCATCTTGTCGGAACCGCGATCACACTACGATCGCGGGTTCGAAGTGGACGCTCGTTTTCACGCGGTGCCTGCACCTCGTGTTTGCGAGAGGAAAGTCCGGACACCATAAGGCAGCGTGCCTCGTGAAAGCGGGGGAGCTGGAGACGAAAGTCGCCAGTGACGGAAAGTGCCACAGAAAATATA
>JAGROY010000083.1 GCA_020439995.1 Verrucomicrobiia bacterium | reverse complement strand
ATTTTCGCAGTGAAAGAGAAGCGTAAAGCGATCATTTCCACGCACACGATCAATTTGCAAGAGCAGTTGGTATTCAAAGATATACCGATTGTGCAGAAGGTGCTGTCAGAGGACTTGAAGGCGGTCTTGCTGAAAGGACGCCGGAACTATATCTGCCCCACAAGACTAAAGGCCGCCCTACGCCAGGCTCCCGAACTCTTCACTTCGACAGAGCATCAAGAGCTGAAAGCGCTGCTCGAATGGTGTTCTGAGACTACGGATGGAACGCTCAGCGATCTAGGGTTCACGCCCAGTTCGAAGGTCTGGTCGCTGGTTTGTAGTGAGCCGCACATCTGCACAGCAAAATTTTGCGGCCCGGCTGGCGACTGCTTTTACCAGCGGGTGCGAAAGCAGCTGGCGGAGGCGGATGTAGTGGTGCTGAACCACACGCTTTTCTTCACTTTGCTGGGATCTCAGGATCTTGACGACGAACAGCCTGGCAGCGGCAATGGTGGTTACCTTTTTCCTGGTGATTTTGTCGTTTTCGACGAGGCCCACACTTTGGAAAATATCGCAGCCCGCCAACTGGGGCTGAATCTCTCGCAGGGAGGGATCCGTTTTGAATTAAACCGACTTTACAACCCTCGCTCGAAGAAAGGATTGTTCAAGGCTGCGGGAGATGGTGAGGGAATTCAGAGTACCGCCCAACTTCTGGAAGAACTAGACGATTTTTTTGCGACGATCGAGCACGAGTGCAGTTTTAAGGGGATGCAGAGGGAGTTTCGGGTAAGGGAGGCAGGCTTAGTCGAAAACACGATCGCGGAGAAGCTGCTGGCTGTGGAGCAACGGGCGATGAAAGTCGCTGATGTACAACGTAGTGAGACTGCGACGGCGGAGCTTCAGGAACTTGGGAGGCGAGTGAGGGAGACGCGGCTTGGCATCGCAGATTTCCTAGATCAACAGGGTGAGGGCTGGGTGTACTGGGTGGAGCAGACGGGGCACGAAGGGCAATCAATTGCACTCTGTGGAGCGCCGGTCGACATCGCCGCGCTGCTTAGGGCGGTGCTGTTTCGCGAGGGAAGGTGCTGTGTGTTAACGAGTGCGACGCTGAGCGTAGGCGGCAATGGCTTGGGGTATTTCAGACAAAGAATCGGAGCGGAACGCGCCACGGAGCACGTCTTCGGTAGCCCTTTCGACTACGAGAAGCAGATGCGCATCTTTCTTGTGAAATCGATGCCGGATCCCAATAGCACCGAGTACGAGAACGCGTTAGTGCGCTGGATCGCGCACTTCGTGGAGATGTCGAAAGGGCGGGCGTTCGTGTTGTTTACGAGTTATCGGGCAATGCAATCCGTCGCGCGCCGGCTTGAAGATTTCTTCGAAACTCACGGTTGGACGCTGCTGGTACAGGGGAAAGGGCGTCCGCGTCACCAGTTGATCGAAGACTTCAAATCCGATATTTCCAGTGTCCTGTTTGGCACAGAGAGCTTCTGGACAGGAGTCGATGTCCCTGGTGAGGCACTGAGCAATGTGATTATTACACGTCTGCCTTTTGCTGTGCCCGATCACCCGCTGACGGCAGCGCGGATGGAGGCTATCGAAGCACGGGGAGGGAATCCTTTCATGGAATTCTCGGTGCCGGAAGCGATTCTGAAGCTGCGTCAGGGAGTTGGAAGGCTGATCCGGTCACGCCAGGATAAAGGGATTGCAGTGATTCTGGACAATCGTCTGCTGACGAAGTTCTATGGGAAAACCTTTCTCCAAGCGCTTCCTCCGGCAAAAAGAGAGATTGTGTCGTAAAAGTCTGAAACTTTTCCCGATTTCGGTGGTAGACAGATGTGAACGTTTGCCGATTCTCCTTGTCGAATCAGGAGTTTATTTTCCGTTAATCTTTCATGCATGTTTCTCCCGCTAGACTCAAGTTCGGAGCGCCATGCCCTGTGTTCTATCGCTGAATGAGTAGCCGCCGCCAGGAAATCAATACCCAGCTCAATCAGCTGGTAGATGTCGTGCTGATTGCCATTGCCTTCTGGCTTTCGCATTTGCTCACCCCTGTTGTGCATGAATTTCTGGCCAAGACGCCGCTAGGGGAGAATCGGGGCATCTGGATCTTACCGAACTTTGTGCCTGCCCGTGCGCTGGATATTGAGAGCTACTTTTGGGCAATGGCGGTGATTGTGCCGTTCACCACAATCATTCTCGAAATTCAGGGCTACTACAGCCACGTGCTGGAAAAGTCTTTGTGGCGCTCGCTCAGGCAAATGCTGCAGACCGTTCTTTGGATCGCGCTCATTCTCGGCGCTGCGGTCATTTTCCTCAAAGCGCAGGCCCCCCCCAGGGTGTTTCTAGTCCTCTTAGCACTGGTAGGTGGAACTTTGTTACTTGCTCGGCAGGAGTTGTTTAAGCAAACCTTGAGAAAGCGCTTGGCCTCTGGACGGCTACGAGAGCGTGTTGTCCTGGCGGGCACTCAAGACGATATCGACGAGTTGCTGAGGACTCTGCTCAAGAATCAAGTGGCAACTCTGGACATCGTTGATCGAATCGATATTGCGGCGGAGCCGATCTCTCGTTTGGTGGAGAGCCTGCATGATAATTCGGTGGAAAGAGTCATTTTCGCCACGGATCACGTGCATTTTGGAAAGATAGAACAGGCCGTGAATGCCTGTGAAACAGAAGGGGTTGAGGCTTGGCTCAGTGCGCATTTTTTCCAGACAGCGATTGCTAGGCCTACCTTTGACACGATGGGGGACCGATTGATGCTAGTATTTCGATCAACGCCGGGCGCATCCTGGTCGCTGTTGGTCAAGGGGGTGATGGACTGGTGCGGAGCGCTCGCCATCATCGCGGTGTCTTCTCCATTGTGGTTCTTCGCCGCCGTCGGCATTCGAGTATCTTCTCCGGGGCCGATTTTTTTTAAGCAGCAGCGAAGTGGTAAACATGGCAAGCCGTTTGAAATGTGGAAGTTTCGAACCATGGGTGTAGATGCTGAGGAGAAGAAAAAGGAACTCAGTGAGCAGAATCAAATGTCCGGGCCGGTATTCAAAATTGACAAAGATCCGAGGGTCTTTCGTTTTGGCGCGTTCCTGCGCCGGTGGAGCATTGATGAGCTGCCACAACTGATCAACGTATTGAAGGGGGACATGAGTTTGGTTGGGCCGCGACCCTTGCCCGTCTACGAGGTGGAGCAGATTTCCGAGGCGGCTCAGCGCCGACGGCTCAGCGTTAAACCAGGTCTCACTTGCCTATGGCAGGTCAATGGCCGTAATAAAATAGAGAGCTTCGACGAGTGGGTGGCTCTTGATCTAAAGTACATCGACAACTGGTCTATCTGGTTAGACATCCAGATCCTTATCAAGACCGTTCCGGCCGTAGTTTTTGGTTCAGGAGCCCGATGATTTAGCCAAAACCGGGTGTCGTTGGGGCCGCTTTTCTGCGAATTTCCTCATTTTTCTTATTCGTGTCGAGGAATTCATCCAAAGAGCAGGTTTCTAGGGGAATCCATTACGACCTAATTGCTAGAGAGTTGCAACGGACGGTAAAAATCTGAAAGGAAGGCGGAATAATTTCCTCAACTTTCTTAATTTGCGGTCTTGATCTTTTGATGGGAATTGCCCTAGTTTCCGGCGTTCTTGGGAAACGTTCGAAATTCTTCTGTCCATCCGTTCAGAAAACTTTGACGCTGTCACGAATCGGAAACCCTCACACCGGCCGAAATCATATGAAGCACAAACGAAATACATTTATCGCAGCATTCAGCATCGCTGTCGCCATGCTGACGACAACAAAGCAAGTGAATGCTCAGGGGGATATTGTCTCAATATCGAATCCAATCGTCCAGAGCCAGAAAACGCCTGACTACACTGTCTCCGGGCCTAAAAAGAAACGGTGGACTCAAAAAGAGTGGGTCGAGATCGAAGTTCCCTTCATTGTCACTAAACTTCCGGCGAAAGCCGTTGCGCTTTCAGAGCTCGTTTTCAAGTACTACGTGGTCGTGAACGGGCCAGAGAAAAAGATGCTCACGACTACTCTTAATCACACCAATGTGCCGGGCAAGGAGAAGGTAGCCTCAGTAGTCTACATCTCTCCCCAGACGATGCAGAAACTTTCTGGGAATCCCAACGTGACTAGCCCAGACAAGCTCATTGCAGCGTATGGAGTGGAAGTGGAATATGACGGCAAAATCGTCGGATTTTATGATTCCACAGGCAAAAAGAATCCAGAACAAGCATTCTGGAAGAAAACAGACATCGCCAGTGCGGACGGCCTCCTCGCCAAGAAAGACACCCCGTTTGCACCACTCTGGTCAGACTATCACGTCGAAGTGAGATAATTTCGCAGATTTGACTTGGCGTTAGGGATTCAATCTCTAAATGAACAAGGCGCAACCTTTCCCCTTCCCTGCGGATAGCTCAATAACCACACGCTACCGCTCCAGATTCAGTTTACTTGATTTAGACCCACATGGCTGAAAAGAAATCCTTAGTCACACTCAACATCGGATCCCAACGTGTCGGAATGGCGCGTTTCAGTGGAGGGAAAGGCTCACTCACCTTGCGTGGGTACGCCTTCTCGGAGATGCCGGGAGATCCTTCAGCTGAAGGATCTCGATCACCTCAGATCAAGGACGCTGTTGCTGCTTTGTCGAAGCAACTGAAAGTCAGTAAGCGACCGATCAGATATGGAGTGCCTGGTCAGGCGGTCTTTACTCGCTTTGTCAAACTTCCTCCCATGAGCGAGGACAAGCTTAAGGACATCATTCAATTCGAGGCGGTTCAAAACGTTCCCTTCCCAATCGATGAGGTTTCCTGGGACAGCCAATTGTTTATGGGGGGGGCTGAGCCTGAGGTCGCTCTGGTTGCGATAAAGTCAGAAGTGTTGACAGAGATCAACGATGCTATTGAAGGGAAATTCAAGACTACGACTGTCGATGTCGCCCCGATGGCTCTCTACAACGCGTTCCGGTTCAATTACCCGGACGTCCGTAAACCTGCATTGTTGATTGATATCGGCTCTAGATCTACCAATTTGATCTACATTGATGGTGATCGCGTGTTTACGCGAAATATCATGGTCGGTGGTGCTGCGATTACCTCGAACATTGGAAAGGAGTTTCAGATCGAATATGACGAAGCTGAGGCTCAGAAAGTTCAGAACGGTATTGTCGCTCTGGGAGGGAATGTCGAAGGTAGTTCCGACCCTGGAGTAGAGGCCCTTTCTCAGGTAATTCGAACCACGATGACCCGCGTACACGGTGAGATCGTGAGGACGACCAACATGTATAGAACCCAACAGGGAGGAAATGCACCGGAGGTTGCGTATCTGGCAGGCGGCAGTGCAACTCTTCCATACATGCTTGAGTTCTTTAAGGAAAAACTCGGAATCGACGTCGAGTTCTTTAATGCACTTCGGAAAGTGGAGGTATCCGGCACGGATGCCGCCGCAGCAGCAAAAGATGCGCACGCTCTCGGGGAACTTGTTGGTCTTGCCCTGCGGGACACCAGTAAGTGTGGAGTCGAGATTGACCTCGTTCCCGAATCAGTTCAGAGGCAGCGTGATCTAAACAAGAAGAAGCCTTATCTGTTTGCTGCCGCTGCATGCTTACTGGGGGCGTTGGCTGCCGTCATGATCTACTTCCTGAGTGGAGCCACAAAGGCAACTGAGCTGACTGAGGTGCTAAAAGCTGAAGAAGGCGAGCTTCAGGATATCGATGATGCTATCAAGAAACAGGATAACTTGCTAGTGTCGGAATCCGAGCGCTTTGGCTACCTCCAAAATGCGGTCAACGGTCGCTACTACTGGCTGAATATGCTTCAGGAGTTGAACAAAATTCAGACCGAAATTGGCGGCGATCGCATTTGGATCACCCAATTGGAACCAATTCCTCTCAATGGAAGGGACCCCATCACCGCGAATCTCTTCGCTGCCAGAACGACTTCCAAAGTGCCAATCCCATCGGTTATGGAAGAGAAAGGTGTCGAGCCGGAGCCTCTGGTTAAATATGTTCGCTTAAGAGGCCTTTACCATGACTCACCTGCCGCGAGTTCTATTCCAGACATGTTCCTGAACAAAATTGAGGAAATGAGTAGAGAGGGAACACTTCCTTTCTTCAAATTCGATCAGAATTTGTTCGCGCAGGATCGTGCATCGTTCATAAACGTTAATTCGGGGACGGATGGCAGCAAGTTGGCCTACGAATGGGAAATGTTGCTTCCCCTTAACGAAGAGAATCACAAGATTTTATATTCTAATACATTAGGGCGCTGATCCGTTCTCCTGACCTAAGAACACTCACAACATATGGACGACATTAAGAAAAACCCGTTCCTCTCTGCATACACCGCTATACTGGTGATAGCTGCGGCAGCTCTTGGATTCTTCGCATACAAGGCTTACTCTGGATATAACGAAGCCAGCAGTGCATACAAAACAGTCAGAGGATCCGTTGATGGTCTGAAAGGCCAGGACTTCTACCCCAACGAGAAGAATAAGGCGGCTCGTACGGCGGAAGTGGAGGAGTTCACAAAGCAAGTCGCGAAGCTCGAGGCCCAGTTGGCACCGTTTCAGCCCACGCGGACCGAAAATCTTACCGTTCCTGAGCTTCAGCTCATGATTCGTAAGAATATTGAAGAGGTGCGAGAGAACGCGAACCTCTCTGGTGTCACAATCGTTGATTCCGATGGATTTCGTTTGGGGATGGCTGGGCCGTTAACGTTCGCCCCGCGCGCTGATGCGGTTCCAGGCCTGGAGTTCCAACTGATCGCCGCTCGTCAGTTGGCAGACTTACTCATCAGCTCAGGAATTGACAGTATTGATGAGATGGGACGCGAAGAGCTCGCTGTCGAGAAGCCACCCGTCATTGTAGACCCGAAGAAGAAAAAGAAGCCCAAAAAGGGCCCTGCAAAGAAAGAGCCTCTGTTAAAAGAGGACGAGGTGATAGAGCGCTATCCTTTGACTGCAATCTTTACTGGTGACATGGCTTCCGTGCGCAATGTGTTGAACAATTTGGCAGCAACTCCAGAGGGCTCAGTCTTCTTCTCCACCAGGTTTCTCCGTCTTGAAAACGAGAAAAAGGAAGGCCCTGATAAGGAGGGTGACGAAAAACCCTTGGACGGAGATGAGGAAGGTGCTGACAATGTCTCAGTAGTTTTGGGCAATGAGTCACTGAAGATGCAGCTCGTAGTGGATGCTATCCGCTTTGTTTCCCGTGAAGAAGCCGAGGCCGCCGCAGCAGCAGCTAAGGAAGCTGCGAAGAAAAAGAAGTCCGACGCCTAATCTCCTCCCCACACAAATCACTGAATTATGGAAATTAATCTTCAAAAACAATACGAGAAAGTTCTCCTGCTGATCTTCGGTTTGGTAGCGCTCGGCGTTGGCGGCTTCTTGTTGTTCAAATCTTTAACTTCTGACGTCAAGCGCTCAGTTGGAGGTGTCGAAGGAAGCAAAACGGTTTCTGCTCCAATCACGGAAATCGAGAATGCGTCCAAGCTACTTGCTGAAGGTGCTACCTGGGAGCAACCACGAAAGGCTGAAAAGCCAGTTTTCTTCGCAGTGTCTACCCCTATTCTCCGCAAGGGTGAAGAGGTTTATGATATGCAGGATCGGGAGAAGGAGCCACTTTGGCCGCCAGTGGACAACTGGTGGTGGTACGAATATAAAATTGACCCGACCAGTCCCCTTTGTCTGGAAAACGATGAGGACGGTGATGGATTTACCAATCTAGCCGAGTTTACAAACCACACCAGCCCGCGTGATGATCAGGATACTCCTGACTGGCAGACTGCGATCCATTTGGCGGAGCGAGTGGAGATTCCTTATACCTTCAAGCTGACCTACATCGATCCTGAAATTCAATTCACCCGGGGTGATCCTCCTGGACGTCGAGTCTGGTTCCTCATTCCAGGAAGGAAAGAGGACACCACCGGTGACGGCAGATTTAAGGTTACCAATGTATTCCCTGCAGGGGCTGATCCTTTCAAGGACCCTGCTCAGATCGAGCTGGTCGACAATTTCCGCGATGACGGCAGCCCATTGCGTCTTGCTGCTGGACGGGAAGAATACGTTCGCCCTGAGTATCAAGCAAAGCTCGTCTTTGATATTACCAACGAAGAATTTCAAGCGAAAGAGGGGCAAACTTTCCAATTCCCCGGGCTTGATCATGAGCTGACGCTTGAGAATCTTACTGCGGAGGATGCGGAAATCTCCTACATGGACGAAAATGGTGCCAAAAAGACCTTCCGTGCAAAACTCAAACAATAATTGAAACCCCAGCGGGGCAGAAAATGTTCATTTGGTGAAACATTTTCCTTTCATCTGTGCGAAACTTCGGTTTTGAATCCCTGATTAGAAAGGTCCGCCTCGCGCCTCAACACACTCAACTAACTACCAACAACGCTAACCAGAATGAGCAAGTCTCTAACAACTAAGGGAATACGCCTACTACTACTAGGTGCGCTCTCGGTGTCTGCACTACCGGCCACGGCCGGTGATGGCAGTCCATCCGGGATTGCGCAGCGCGAAATCATCCGTCGACAACAGCGTATCGCGGATGCACAGGAAGCTGCTTCCCGTGGCGATGCATTCGCAGCGGAAGGCGCTTGGGAACAAGCTATTGCAGAATACCGCACAGCGCTTGATACTCTCCCGTACGCCGATAATACCGATGCTATTCGTGCTTCAATTGAGGCATCTTACGCTGATGCAAGCGTTGAGTTAGCTCGGCAGCGTGCTGGAAATGGCGAATATGATTCAGCCAGGGGGCTTTTGAATTCCGTGTTGGCGATGAATCCTGATCACCAGAAGGCTCAGACATTGCTGAAGCACCTTGATGATCCTGATCGTTATCCGGTTGCCCTTACTCCAGAGCACATGAAAAATGTGCGTGAAGTGGAGCGTCTTCTTCGCCTTGGAACTGGCTACTATGACCTAGGTCAATACGACAAGGCGCGCGAACAATTCAATGCTGTCCTCGGTATTGATCGCTATAATACCGCTGCGAGAAGTCTCCTTGAAAAGGTGGATCGTACCATTATCAACCATTTGCGCACAGCTCGTGACCAGATGCGTTCTGACATGTTGCGTCAAGTCGACGAATTGTGGCAAGTTCCTGTCCCTAATGTATCGCTGTTGCCTGACGGTTCTGGCGATAGTCTCGGTGGGGGACAAGACGGGTCTCAGCTCATTATCGAAAAGCTCCGGCGTATCGTCATCCCAAGCATCCAGTTTGACCAGGCGACTGTTGACGAAGCGATCACATTCCTTCGCATTAAGAGCCGCCAGCTTGATGATCTTGAGCCAGATCCGGAACGGAAGGGCATCAACTTCATCGTGAGGACTCCGGATACATCTGCAACCGTGACGCTGTCGCTGTCCAACGTCCCACTTGTGGTAGCACTCAAGGCTATCACTGACCTTGCTCAACTGCGCTACCGAGTGGAACCCTTTGCGGTGATGATTGTTCCGACTACTGATGAGGGAAGCGAGCTCTACACTCGCGTTTTCCAAGTCCGTCCAGACTTCTTGTCACTGGGTGGCAGCGCTGCTCCTGAGGCGGCATCGGATGATCCGTTTGCTGATACAAGTGCGCCATCCAGCGGGCTTTCAACGCGATCATCTGCAACAGATATTCTTACCGCTGCGGGAGTTACATTCACAGATGGTGCCAGTGCATTCTTTAATCCTGTCACCTCTCAGTTGATCGTCCGCAACACGGCGAACGCTTTGGACATAGTCCAGACGTTCATCGAGCAGAATCAGAATGACGTTCAGAAGCAAGTTTTTATTACGTCCAAGTTTGTTGAAGTCTCTCAAAGGAACACCGATGAACTCGGTTTCGACTGGCTCCTTGGCCAAGCGAATGCTGGTTCGTCAGAAAGGATTTTCTTTGGCGGAGGAACCACAGGAAACCGTGACGCTGGTGCTCTTACATCTGCGAACTGGGTCTTTACACCTCCAGCAGGTGGTGGTGGAAATCCAGTTCCACTTGGTAACAACCCTCTGACATCAGGCCTACGTTCTGGTGGTAATGCTATCTCTTCTGATGCAATCGATGGATTGATTGCCGCTCAGAGTTCTGCTGGCTCCGGTGCTCAGAGTGCTGTAGCGCCAGCGATCTTTGGTCTTGGTGGTGTGTTCACTGACCCTCAGTTCCAGGTAGTCGTTCGTGCTTTGAACCAGAACAAGGGCACTGACCTGATGTCGGCTCCGAGCATCGTGACCCGTTCTGGTCAGCGTGCGAAGATCGAGATCATTCGTGAGTTCATATACCCAACTGAGTTTGATCCACCAGAAATTCCTCAGGAATTCGGCAGCATCTCCAACCAAGGTGGTGGTGGAGGTATAGGTCTCGCAACTGGGACTGCAGCCAGTACGAACTCATTCCCCGTCACGCCGACCACGCCAACTGCATTCGAAACTCGTAACGTTGGAGTTACTCTGGAGGTTGACCCTGTTGTTGGATCAGATGGATTTACGATCGACCTGAACATCGCTCCTGAAGTGGTGGAATTCGAAGGTTTCGTAAACTACGGAAGCCCGATCACAACCGGTGGAACGGATGCCAATGGCAACCCAACCCAAGTCGTGCTGACCGAGAACAAGATCGAACAGCCGATCTTTGCAAGCCGCAAGGTTTCAACTGCCGTTACGATTTGGGACGGTCAGACCGTCGCAATCGGTGGTTTGATCCGGGAAGATGTCCAGTCTGTTGATGACAAGGTGCCATTCCTTGGTGATCTGCCAGTCTTGGGACGTCTTTTCCGTTCGAAGTCTGAAGAGCACTTCAAGCGTAACCTGATCATCTTTGTTACTGCTGAGTTGATTGACCCGTCTGGCGAGCGTTTGCGCAACTCTCGCGGTGGGGCGACGCTGCCAGCTCCCGTAGTCGATACCTCGATGATGATGGATAGCGGTGCGGGCCCAGATGCTGGCTTGCTTGGGGATACTAAGTAATATCCTGAGACCTTAGTGAGAGGGCGGAAGAGAAATCTTCCGCCCTTTTTGTTTGGCTAAAAGCATTTCGAAGCAGCTGTGACCCGCGTGGTGGAGCGGATATTTAGAGGTTTATCCCAAAAACCGCAATGGAAGGGCTGAAAACTGGCCAATTGCCTTTGCATAACGCTTTCTGAATCAATGAGTGCTCACTCAAAAGGTTCATCGCGGAGCGTCTGGAATTGGTTGATCGTCAAAGGACGGCGAGGCTGTCAGATTTCCCATTCCCGCTTTTGGGATTGTGTTGTAATCATCTAATTAGTAGTTATTTATGCGCTCCATTGTCGTGACTGGGGGGATAGCAACGGGGAAATCTTCATTCTGTGCCGCCCTGGTGCGCCTTTGTGCCGCGCGTGTCGAAGTGTTTGATTGTGATCAGTGCGTGCATGCTTTGTTGACAACTGAAACCATCATAGCGAGAGTAGTGACGGTTTTCGGGGAAAGTGTCCTCGATCAGAGGGGTCAGATCGATCGTCCTAAGTTGAGGAGCATTGTGTTTAGCGATGCGTCTCTCAAGTCGCTTCTGGAAGGGATTCTCCACCCGGAAGTTCGTCGATTTTGCCGCTCCGCCCGTGACGAAGCATTAGCGTCTGCTGAAGTGACGCTCTTTATCGCGGATGTGCCCCTCTTCTTTGAAAATGGATTCCCTGTTGAACATGACAAAACGGTGGTAGTTGCGACAACGCGAATGACGCAACTTAAGCGACTTCTGAACCGAAGCCCTCTTAACCGCGAAGCTGCGGAAAACATCATTGATGCTCAATTACCCATTAACCGAAAGGTCGAACTAGCAGACATTGTGATGTGGAACGGCGGGGAACCCTCCTCATTGGAGCGCCAAATCAAATATCTCTTAAAATGGATGGAACTACCGAGCAATTAGAACCCACGGTCATTGAGGCAGCCAATGGCTCGTCCTGTGACACTGGAACAGACGAATCGAAGCAGGAGGAACAGATCCAGGTTCCCGAGCGTGTTTCTTTGAACAAATTTCAACAGGAGCGTCTTGCGGATCTGTATCAACTCGGAGCCTCGCTGGGGCTGCGGGTTGGTGGTAGCCGTTCAAAGCATCAGCTTGTTTTTGAAATTCTGACGTTCTATGGACGGCGGGGGACGATCATTGATTTTGAGGGAATCCTTGAGGTGGGAAAAGACGGCTGTGGTTTTGTCAGGGATCCACGATACAATTTTGCACCGAATCCAGATGACATTTGGATTGCGCCGAACGTTTTGCGGAAAACCGGACTGAGATGTGGACAGCAGCTGACCGGAACCGTGCGTGTGCCGAGTGGAGGTAAGGACAAGTGGCTGTCGGTAGCAACGATTACGCACGTGGAGGGTGTCGAATATGACAGTTGGCAGCAGCCGACGGCCTTTGACCGGCTCACAGCCCTTTTTCCAAAGGACAGGATCATCCTTGAAAATGCATCAACCAATTCGATCAGTGCCCGTGCTGTCGATATGATCGCTCCTCTGGGCAAGGGTCAGCGCGGACTTATCGCCGCACCCCCGCGGGGCGGAAAGACGATTCTTCTCAAGGAGATCGCACGGTCAATCAAAGCCAACCATCCTGAAATTGAACTAATGGTGCTCCTGTTGGATGAGCGGCCAGAGGAGGTGACTGACTTTGAGGATACTCTTGGCGGAATGGTTTACAGTTCGACTTTTGATGAAGCAGCTCCCCGCCATGCTCAGCTTGCCGAGGTGGTGATGGAACGCGCGATGCGCATGGTGGAAATGGGACGGGATGTGGTTATTCTACTCGACAGTCTCACCAGGCTGGCACGGGGCTACAATCGCCTGTCCGGTGGCAGGGGCGGTGGTGGCACAGGCAGCGGTGGTCTCGATCCGAAGGCTCTGCAGCGGGCACGGAAATTCTTCAGTGCGGCTCGCAACGTTGAAGAGGGAGGGAGCCTCACGATCCTTGCCACTGCACTGATCGAAACCGAGAGCCGGATGGACGAGGTGATCTTCG
>JAGROY010000082.1:14982-29697 GCA_020439995.1 Verrucomicrobiia bacterium | reverse complement strand
GACTGACATGGGAAAACCCTGGCACTTCCTCTTCGATCGCATATTTTGGCAGGTCAGATTGCGGGATTGGAACTCGAAAAGATCGGCAGCCCATGGTGGCGGATCAAGCCGCCAGGAGGAGATATTGCCGAGATTCGCGCTGTCAAGCCCGAGGTAAGGGAGCCGAGACGTCGAGTGGTTCTCCCTCCAGGCCAGTAGGCCGCCTACGGATTCTCTCGCATGAACACCCGCTGGCATTCCCTGCTCTTCCTCCTGCCCGTATTCATGCTGGCGGGGGTGGCGGTATGGGTGGTTGGGTTGGAGCGGGAGCGGGCTGAGGTGGCAGTTCGGGCTGAGCTGGTTGCTCTTGCGGGGCGGGAAGCCGAAAGGTGGGAGAACGAAGCGTTCTCGTTTTTCGGCAAGATGCCGCCTGACTTTGTCGCAAGGATTCCTGCGGAGTGTTTCGACGCTGGCTGGTGCCCGGAGCTGAACATTCCAGACGCGGAGCAGCTGGCGCAATGGGCTGATTTATCCGGGAAATTGCAGCAGGCCCGGGAGGCGAAGGATGCCATGGCCGACAGCCAGAATTCGGAGGCCGGTGTTGGGATCCTTCGCGAAATGCTGAAGCATCCCGCGATTGGCGACGCGCGCTCTGCTGCAGGGCTGCCGATGCTCCAGATCGTGCTCCGTAATCTGCTGGATGCCGATCGTTCCGCCGATCGAATGGCAGTGGCCATACAGTTGGCGGCTGAGGCATTCAAGGAACCCACTCCCATCAGTGGCAGATTGATCGAAGATGCGGCTGACGCAATCTTCGGCGGTTTTCCACAATCGATGAGAGTGCTTTGGACGAAAAAGAGGGGAATTCTGGAGATGCTCGCCGACGGAGATGAAGTGATCGAACACGGCTGCCGTTTTCCGTCGCCACGCCTTGACTGGGATGGCACTCATCGTTCCACTAGTAGTGGCGTGGGCAGGTGGTCAAAAGAGTTTCCATGGATCGAGATTGGCAGCATCTGGTGGTTTGCGGATTTCTCGTTGAACGATGGCTTTGCGAGTATTGTTTCACTGGACGAAGTCGAATCGGAGATCTTTCGAAGAAGAAATCAGGTGCTCAGAGAATTGCCCGGCGAAGTGATCGGGGTGCAATTGCGGTATCGGTGGAACGGTCACATTGTCAGGGATCAATTGCAGTCTCAGCCGGACAGCGTGTTGGCCTCTGCAAAGAACGGCGCTCTAGAGGTTTTCGTGTTTCCAGAGCCGGGCGAAAGCTGGCGGCGGCCAATCAACGATCGGGCGCTCGCGATGGCGAAAAAGGCAGGGGCGGGGTGGGGGATCGTGAGCTGTGCACTGCTGGGCGTGTGGCTGGTCTACCGGAAGCACATGAAGCTCGCTGCCCTTCAGGCTGACTTCATTGCCAGTGTGTCGCATGAGCTGCGCACGCCGGTGGCGGGCATCAGTGCACTGGCAGAGCGGCTGGAAGCGGGCAAGGTCACGGACGAGGCAGACCTTCGCCAATATCATCGGTTTATCGCTCGTGAGGGACGACGGCTGGCGGCGTTGATCGACAATGTGCTCGATTTCTCGCGAATTGAGCAGGATCGCAAGCAATACGTTTTTCGGCCGCTCGACTACAGCAAGCTGGTGTCCGAAGTGGTGGCGCTGCTGCGTGGGCATGCCGAGGAAAAGGGCGTGCGGCTGGTCGAAGATGTAAGGGTAAATGAGGATTCCACGGTACCCAATGGGGATGCCGTGGCGATGCGGCAGGTTTTGGTGAATTTGTTAGGCAACGCGATCAAATTCACCCCATCGGGCGGCATGGTGACCGTGCTGCTGGAGCCTGTCGGTACGGCGGGGCTGCGCCTGGCGGTCACGGATACGGGGCCGGGAATTGCAGGAGGCGAAATCAAGCGGATCTTCGACCGCTTCTACCGAGCGGACAATGGCCTGACGCGGGAGACAACCGGTGCCGGTATCGGGCTGAGTATTGTGAAAGCGATTGTCGAGGCGCACGGAGGCACCGTGTCAGCGCGCAACGAGCGCGGGGGCGGCGCGACGTTTGAGGTTCTGTTAGGGAAATGGAGGGCGACAGCGTGAGGATCCTGCTGGTGGAGGACGAGGAGGCGCTGCGTGTGGCTGTGGCCGATTCGCTGCGCGATGAAGGCTACCGTGTCCTCACTGCTGCCGAGGGCGATACCGGGCTGCAACTGGCGCTGGAAGAGAAGCCGGACATTGTCGTGCTGGATGTGATGCTGCCGAAACGCGATGGCTATTCCATTTGCCAGGAACTGCGACGGCTGAATCTTTCCGTGCCGGTGTTGATGCTGACCGCACGTGGCCTGGTGGATGATCGCGTCCGTGGGCTCGACGCTGGAGCGGACGACTACATGGTTAAGCCGTTCAGCCTCGCCGAACTGCACGCACGACTTCGTGCGATTGCCCGTCGGTTGCAGTCGGCCGCGAACAAGCCTGAGCGGATTGCGTTCGGCGACGGAGTTCAGGTCGAGTTTGCGCAACGGATTTGTTCGCGAAACGGGGCGCATGTTGATCTCACAGCAAAGGAATTCGGCGTGCTCGAGCTGCTCGTTTCCCGTGCTGGAGAACCGGTGAGCCGGGATGAGTTTCTCGATGTTGTGTGGGGTTACACAGCATTCCCGACGACGCGCACTGTCGACAATCACATTGCCCGATTGCGGCAGAAACTTGAGAGGGATCCTGCTGGGCCGGAGCACATCGTGACGGTGCCTAAGGCGGGATATCGGTTTGTGATTGAGGAGTAGCTCTTGCAGCTTGCCAGAATAGGCAACAAAATCGGGAATAAAAGAGGAGGCCGAAATGGCAAACAGAGTCATCTCCTGTTCATCCTTTTGCAGTAGTTTGTCCGTATGCAGCAATGACAATGTCATCGCCATGTTCCACAGTCATTTGTTGAATTTTGGCTTCCACTCGTGTATTCCCGCCCAATAGCGTCGCAAGACGCTCGCCTGGCTCCGGTTCCCGCCTCCGGAGTCGGGCTCACTTTTACCTCCGATGAAAAAAATTCAGTCCTCCGTGCCTTGGGCAGTATACGCTTGTCTGGGAGTGCTCGCGTTCTGTCTGGTGGTCGTCTTTTCCCATTGGACGAGGCTTCCTCCTGATCCGACGGGGCTGAGGCGACAAGGTCTGGCTGGCGATGTCCCACGGCCGTTGTTGAAGGCGGAGGCACGCCACATCGTAGGCGGCAGCAAGACGACGGCTGCCAGCCCGTTCAAGCCAGAGGTATTGAGGCTGATCGCTGCGATGGAGTCGGGACAACCGGTGAGGCTTTCGGTGGGTGAGCACGGTGAGTCGAAGTGGCAGTTTCTCTTTAGGCCCCGGGCATTGTTTGCTGACGGGTATCAGACATCGCTGGGTGCAGATGGTGGTGCCCTGGGAGTGGACGTGAGATCGTATGAAGGACGCATCGTGAGCCGTGCTGCCCAGGACGGTACGGGGAGTGACACAGTGTTAGAGCCGGGAACCGTTACAGCGGTGATTATGGGCAACGCGATCGCTGCTGTTGTGAAGCAGGGCGACGGTGGGGCAATCACTTACGTTCGCACCAATCCAGCTACGGGATTGCTCGAAGCCAGGACGCAGGAACCGGGCGACGTGGAGTTGGCTTGCGTTCGGCGCGAACCAGGCACCTTTTCCATTGAAACTGAGAATGGCCTTGCGCTGACTGAAGGGGCGCTGTGGGCTAAGGCGGAAACAGCACATTTAGAATCGGATGTGGCCGATCTCACGGGGCTCGATCCGGTAACTGGTGACCTCGATAAGTATGTGAACCGCATTCCAGAGGCACCTGTCTACTCGGCATCGCTCAAAGATGCATTTTTGCTGCTTGCACTCGATAAGTCCGCGACCGGGCCCGATGACGAAGGCAGCTTGACGGCCCGTGCATCGATTTATCTTGCCACGGTTTCCAATGTCGCCGCTGTCTACGAAAACCAGCTGGGTGTGAGATTGCTCATCAGTGAGCTGATCATGACTCCAGATTCGGACGCATTTGTCGATCTTCCGACCACGGCAGATCTTAGTGACTTTCGCAGCTGGGTAAGTCGCAACCGCCGGCAGAGCAGCTACAGTTGGACGCTGGCTTCCAAATTTGGCACTGGTCTCACTGACAGGGTGCTGGGTGTCGCCTATGTCGAAGCTCTGAGTACTACCAATGCCGTGTCGATGTGTGACACGACGGGGATCTGGGATGTGCTGGCGCATGAGATGGGGCATAATTTCGGCTCCGAACACAGCTCTGGCGGAATCATGAACGCAAGCAGTCTGGGTGGAACGGTGCGCAGCTTTTTTGCCGATGTGGTGGCAGGGGAGACGTCTGCTGAGTCGATTTATCAATATGCCGCCAGTCGCCTGCCGGGAAATGCACTGATGCGCGACCCTGAGCAGATCCCCTTTGGCACCAACGACACTGCTGCGTCGAGTATCAATTCTCCTGTGACGATCAGTCCGTTAAACAACGATCAGACATCGGTTCGCAACGGCGCGGTGAACTCCCTGACCCTTGAGGAAGTGGGGAGCGTCTCGCCATTCTCGGCGGGGGCAGCAGAGATCGTGGGCAGCGATATTCGGTTCACGCCATCGGATGGGTTTCAGGGCACTGCATGGTTCAGCTACACTCTGCGTGGAAGTGTGGGAAACAATGGCGCAGGATGGTTGCACAAGGCGGATGTTGGAGTGCGAATCGGAACCGATCAGGCACCTCGTCAGATCGTGATGCCTCCAGGAGGATCTTATTCTTTGCGTCATACATCGGCAGTCAGCAGTGCAAGCATCGAGCAGCCAGACCAGGCAAGGGTGGATGTGTCCCGGGATGATTCGCGCCTGCTGGTGATCCGCGCAGCAGCTGATGCATCGGGCACTGACACATTCCGCATCCCCAGTGGCAATGTGACTTACACTATCGTCTACGACCAGGACGGACTGCGTACGCAGCCGGATAAGTTCACGCTGGATCCGCGTGCCGGACGTCTGGAATTTTATCCCCTGGCCAATGATGAAGGCGCAGGCGAACGATGGCTGCACGAACTCCAACCCGTCTACGGAGTGGGAACCGCCGGAGCTTCTAAAACAGGGCATGCGCTCTTCGCCACGACGTTCCGTCTCGTTTCCGCCCAGTTGCTCACTCCAGAGCTGGGATCGATTGTTGTGCCTACGCATCAGGTAGTCATCAATGGAACCCGGACGAATGTGAATCGGGGCAGTATCATCTTTCTTCCAAATGAAGGGATGAGCGGAATGGCGAGGATTCAGTATCGCGTGGAAGATGGTTCTGGTCGGCAGGCTACCGAGCTCGCTGAGATATCGTTGGTGCCTGTGCGCAGTGAGGTGCTGTTGGGGGAGGGCGCAGAAGCAACCATTTTCGTGCCGACCGATGGTTCAGTCGATGCAGAATGGATGCTGCCAGGATTTGACGACAGTCACTGGCGGGATGCAGTATCGGGGATCGGTTACGAGCGCAGTTCCGGCTATGAGGACTTTTTCGAATCGAACGTTGAGACGGATTTGTTCAATAAGGGGACATCCGTCTATGTCAGGATTCCTTTCACTGCGGAAGACCCACTTCAGTATTCCCTTCTCACTCTGCGCTTGCGCTATGACGACGGCTTTGTCGCCTATCTGAATGGGGTGGAGGTCGCCCGTGCAAATGCCGAGGGCGCTTCACCGCTGCCGTGGAATACGGTTGCATCGTCGAGTCATGGTGACGCGCAGGCCGTTGAGTTCATAGCATTTGATATATCCAGTTTTGCGAGCGTTCTGGCGAGCGGCGGGAACATTCTGGCGATCCACGGATTGAATCAATCATCCGACAGTTCCGATCTGCTTATTGTTCCTGAACTGGAGGGGGCGATCGTCGGGGACGGTGCAGAGATTATTCTGCCCGGATATCCGGAAGTCTCAATTGCCGAGAATACCGGGTTACTGGCGAGTGGCAGAAACCTGAGAGCGGACAGTGGTGACGATGTCTCAGGACAGTGGCGCATCGAAGACGCTCCTCCCGGCGCAACGGTTTCGTTCGGGCCAGGTGGCGCTTCCCGTGATGATGTTGAGCTGACCTTTTCAAGCGTCGGTGACTACCGGCTGGGCTTCGTCGCAGTGGATTCGCTTGGTGCCATCGTGAGCGAAGATGCGCTGCAGGTGAGCGTTGGCGAAGCGGCGAACGGGTTTCCACGCGGGCCTGAGATTTCGATCGATCCCGGTGTGGGCGGCACCAGCCTGGGAGGTCGACTTGCCGCCACTCTGGATTCGTCGGCGACCCGTGTCGAATGGAGTGTTATTTCCGGGCCGGGCACGGCATTGATCGCCACTCCTTCGGAAGCGGCGACAGAAGTGATTGTTACCGAGCCCGGTGACTACACCTTTCGTCTGGTGGCAGACACTGGGCGTATCCAAACTTTTAGTGACATCGTCTGGACTGCTGGAGCCGTCCCCGCAACTCTGGTTTCCTCCGCAGGTTCGTTGGGCGAGAGCAGTGCCCTGCTTTCGGGCTACGTAGCGGGTTTTTCCGCTGGTAGTGAGGCCACCTTTTATGTGGGTACGAACGATGGGGGCGATGAACCGGGGATGTGGGAGCGGGGAATTCAAGCAGTTGCCGATGCAGCAGGGAAAGTTGAAGTGGAAGTAGACGGGCTGCTAGCGAATACCCAATACTTTTATCGTTTTGCAGTAGCAACGGGCGACGGGTTCGTTTGGTCGGGGAGTGAAAATTTCAGCACTCTTCCTGTGGAACCTGTCACTGAGATTGTCCTGACGGAGCGCTCGCCTGGAACCGTGTTTGTGCCGGATTCGGCTGCAGCCGTTGCTTTGGTGTCGGACTGGCGCGATCCTTCGTTTGACGATTCGGAGTGGTTTGCCGGGACTACGGGATTTGGGTATGATACGGCTGGTGTCTTCACGGACTTTGTGACCACAAATATTGAGGATCTGGTGCTGAACAAGAACACGACTCTTTTTGTGCGTGTGCCGTTTACCAATGGTGGCAATGTGAGAGCGATCGAAAATTTGACACTGAGGATGCGCTATGACGACGCCTTTATTGCCTATCTCAACGGAGTGGAAGTGGCCCGCAGTGACAATGCGCCTGATGGTCAACCAGCGTGGGATGCTGTACCACTGGAACGCAGAGACAATGCGCTGGCAATCCAGTTCGCCGATTTTGACATCACAGATGGTTTACAGAATCTCAGGGCTGGAACAAATGTGCTTGGGATCCTAGGCATTAACCTGCAGCTGGACAGTCGTGACCTGTTGCTTTCCCCGGAGATTGTGGCCACAACGCGTGCCGATGGCTACGCGCTCTGGGCACAGAGCTTCGGCTTCTCCAGCGAGGAGTTGGCGATGGAGCTGGATTCAGACGGCGATGGAGTGTCCAATTTCTACGAGTACGCGTTCGCCCTCAACCCGATCCAAGCGGATGATCCTGCTACAGTATTTCCGCGTATCCTTGAGCCAGATTCAGATGGACAAGGAACGGTAGTCGAATTCCTGCGTCGACGCGACGCGGAAGCAGCGGGGATTGAATACACGCTCGAACAGTCGTCCAACCTTCGTGACTGGATTCCGGCTGAAGTGACCCAAGAGACGCCCGTTTCCTCGACCAGTCCCGCCGCAACCGAGCGTGTAAGGGTGGAACTGCCGGGGGGCGAAGCCGGCTATGTTCGCCTGAGGGTTCGGTTTGTTCAATGAACCGTCCGTGCAGGTGATTCGATTGTGGAGTTGCAGTCGGATAGGTAAGGCTAGAGTTCACCGCTGTCATGATCGTTGACCGATGGCGCGTCGTGCTGGAGGCGACGCTCGAAATACTCAATCAGATCACCCACGCACATCGGTTTCTCACTATCGGCATCTGGGAGTTTGATCTGAAATTCTTCCTCAAATGCCATCAGCATTTCGACGAAATCTAAACTGTCTGCCCCAAGATTTTCGATGAATCGAGTGTCCGGTGTGAGCTGTCCGATGGTGACTCCCAGTTGCTCGCAGATGATGTCGGCCACGCGTGCGGCGATCGCTTGTTGGGGTTGGGTGAAGTGGAGTGCCGCCCAGTCAGTTGAGGGGATCGGTTTCTGCCGGGGATTCTTTGTGCGACCGAATAGCCAGTTGAGAAGTTTCATGGGTGCTTAGAATATCACCTTGAGCTTAGGCAATTTGCTCTTCAACTTTTCGCCGCCTTCCGGTGTAGCCTTGGATTCCCAGAGGTAGAGTTTTTGCAGTTTCTGCAGACTGGTGAGCTGCGCGAGTCCGGCGTCGGTGACTTCGGTGCTGTAGAGGTTGAGAGTTTCCAAATTGCTGAGTCCCTTGAGGTGCTCGAGGCCCTGGTCGCTGATGGAAGTTCTGTTGAGCTGCAGACGCACCAGATTCTTCATGGAAGCGACTGCCGCAAGGTCATCGTCTCTGACACGCGAGCGGGTGAGGTCGAGTGCGTGAATATTTTCAGCGATAGGGGAGAGGCGTTTGAGGTCGAGCTTCTTCTTGTCTTCGATGTGAGTGAAATCAACATCCAGGAGTGCCTGGTTGGCAGAAACTGCACGGATGATTACGCCTTCCGTCTTCAGCTGCTCCAGCAAGGATGCCTCCGGGAGAGGCACGCCATCGGCGCGTTGATCCACTGCGAATCCGGTGCCGCCGCTGGCTGCGTCCGCGATGTGCTTGCCATCCCCCAGATCCGCTCCGTACAGAATCCACTTGCGCAAAAGTTCGGTGTCACGTTTCGTAAGCGGATCACCCTTGGCTGGCATGATGTCTGGATCGTCGGCAGGAAGGACGGTTGAGGTGTAGAGGGCGCTCTTTTCGGGATCTCCAGCGACGATGGATGCGCCGCTTTTACCTCCCTTGCGAATTCCTTCGTTTGTGTCCAGTCGCAGTCCCCCTTTCTGTTTTTCTGGGCCGTGGCAACTGAAACAATTTTTGCTGAGGATGGGCCTGATGTGTGTGGCGAAAACGTCCTTTGGGATGTTCTTAGGTCGCTGAATTACAGGGATCACTTTTTCAGATTTAACTGCCATCGGCTCCGTCGGCGGGGCGTTTGATGCCGCCATTGCATCATCATCAGTGCTGCCCTGAGCATCGTCCATTTGCATTTCTGGACCGGTCGCAATTTCCGGCTCGGGAGAGGCTGGCTCCGGCATTGCTTCGGGCTCCGGTTCGGGTTCGTTGTGAACCTCACTGTCGGCTTGCGCAACCAGCTCGGCCATGGTTCGTGGCGCTTCCGCAGTGGTTTCCTCTTTCGCGGAATCGGCTATCTCCTGGACGCTGTGGTTGTCGGTGAGTTCTCCGATGAAAGCACTTGCTGCCAGGCTTCCAGTCGCGAGGAACAGCATCGTTGTATAACCCATCTGCATGTTACCTTCCACCTGATGCAGACGGTGCTTCATGACGGTTGTCCTGAAGCAAGTCGGGCGGTCATGCTCTGCCAGGTAGATGTCGCGATGGCGTCGTTTGAAGTAGAATGCGAGTGCCGCACTGATTCCGAGTCCAAACAGGCATCCTGCGGGCCACTGTGCGACCTGTCCGCCGTTGCCAGGGAAGGCAAAGTGGGCGGCACCTGCTGCGACGCCCAGCATTGCGGCAATTGTCAGCAGAAAGAGGATGCCCGGTTCTACCTCGCGGTTTCGCTTCCAGCGCACGAAGAACTCGAGCAACAGGATGGCAGCCAGCAGGCCCGCTAGCCCGTGGACGATGGTGTCTCCAATAGCCTCAGTCATGCGGCAGGTCGCCTAGCCAAAGATGCTGGTAATCGGTTGCCCTTTGTCCGCGACGGTGAACGGACGGCCGGTGCGTGAAAATACGCGTTCTTCCAGTGGCAGGCCCAGCGCATAGGCGATGGTTGCATTGAAGTCTGGGACGGAGACACCATTTTCAACGACGTTGGCACCCATTTCATCGGTGACGCCGAATGCCTGTCCGCCGCGGATCCCGCCGCCGGCCATAAAGCCGCTGAAGGCTTTGGGAAAATGGTCACGACCGTTGTTCTGATTGATTGTTGGCGTCCGGCCGAACTCAGTGGCAAGGACGACGAGGGTTTCGTCCAGAAGGCCACGGCGTTCGAGGTCACGCAGCAGCGAGGCGATGCCCTGGTCGAGAGTGGCGCAGCGGTTTTCCACAGAGTCGAAGTTGTTGGTGTGGGTGTCCCAGCCACCCAGTGTGACCTCGACGAAGCGCACATCATTTTCGATGAGTCGCCGCGCAAGCAGGCAACCTTGGCCGAATCCGTTGCGACCGTACTCGTCTCGGATCTCGCCTTTCTCTTTGTCCAAGTCAAACGCTTGTAAGTCTTCGCTTTTCATCAGGCGGATGGCGTCGGCGTACATGTCGGCGTAAGCGCGAACGTCTTTCTGGTCGTAGCGCTCATGGAATGCGGCGTCGAACTGGTTGGCGAGCATCAGCCGGTCTTCGAATTCTTTTTCACTGACGTCCCGGCGTTTGCTGTTGCGCAGACCTTCATTCGCATCACTGAGCACCAGCGGCGCATACTTTGACTCCATGAAGCCAGCGCCACCACCTCGCGAGCCACCGCCGATGCGAACACTTGCGGGAAGTGTGCGATTGGTACGGCCATCCATTTTTTGAATCCACGCGCCCAGTCCGGGATGCTGAATGGTGCCACGCATCTGATAGCTGGAGTGCATGTAATAGTTGCCCTGCTCATGCGCGCCCTGGGTTGAACTGAGGGAGCGAATCAGCGCAACCTTGTCCATCTCCTGAGCAAGCATGGGCAGGTATTCGCTGATCTGCACGCCGTCAGCCTTGGTCTTAATCGCTTCCACCGGGCCCTGCCAGTCAGTGCCGGGTTTCGGGTCGAATGTGTCCAGGTGAGTCATGCCGCCCGACATGTAGAGGTAGATGACTTTGCGCGCGGTGGGCTTTCTGGGGCCGGCGACACCTTCGTCCAGTCCGGCAAGAACGCTGTCGGGCATCAGGGACGGCAGGAGCCCGACGCCGAGCATGCTTTTGGCCGTGCGCGCCATGAATGCTCGGCGCGTTTGTTCGTCTGATTTTCTGAGGAGTCTGTCCATTGTCTTGCGGTGTGTATGTTAGACGTTTTGTGAATTCCTTGGAGGGCCTTGTTACTGGACGAATGCGAACTCGCGGGTATTCAAGAGCGCCCAGACGAGCGACTGTGCGGCCTTCTCCGGTGTTTCTTTGGCAAACTGGGCATCGATGAGCGAGCGCTCCTTGTCGTGGGGAAGCCGGTTGAGCATGGTCATGAACAACGCGTTGCCTTTAGCCTCAGTGGTGTCGGCTGCGGAAATGTTCTCCATGATCAGTGCATTTTTTCTGGTGATCTCGGCGAAGATTTTGCCGTTCAAAAGCGTCAGTACCTGAGCGACGGATGCTTCATTTTCCGAGCCATCGATGACTTCGCGTTCCGACTGGCCGAACTGGCCAAGGAAGTGGCCGTTGGGTGCCGGCGATGGCAGCTGGGATGCCCGGATGAAATCTTTGGAGTATCCCTTCCAGCGGTCATCCTTGTTTTTGTCACCCTCATCCACATCTGAATCATAGTCCCGGCTCATGGTCATCATCATGTCTTCTGACAATGTTAGTTTTCCCTGGAGATCTGCGAGCTTTGCGTCTTTCAGCTTTTCTTTCTCTTCGAGTTCCTTGCGCAGCTTGCGCCGGAGAGAGTCGTCGCCTGCCTCGCGCGCCGCGAGAATGTCCGCTCGGAGCTTTTCAGTATCGGCATCAAAATCTCTTTCCAGTTCGCCCATCTGAATGGCGATGTCGGTGATCTCTTTTGGATCCTTTTGCTGCATCGCCTCGGATTGTTTGCGCATGGCGTCGAGCCGCTTGGCATACTTCCCGGACCCCGGGCGCTCGTCGATCGCAGGAACAGTGATCGTCATCAGAGAATCCCACAATTGCTCGGCACTCATACGCCGCAGTACGGGGCCGGGAAACGCATACTTTGCGATGTCGACATCCGTGGTGGTGGCTTCACGCTGATAGGTGCGGGTGTTGTAGACCACTCTTAAAAACTCGCGTTGATCGAATTTCACCGAGACGATCAGCTTCGCCAGGTAATCCATGAGGCGCTCGTTGTTGGCCTTGGTCTCGTCCTTAAAGTCGTCCAGCGGTTCAATCAAACCGACGCCCAGCGCCCGCTTCCACAGGCGATTGGCGATCACTGTGGCAAATCGTGGATTCTCCGGTGATGTCATCCATTCCGCGAGGCCTTCGCGTCCCTTCCGGAGCGAGAGCTTTGAACCGAAAGGGGTGCCGGCTTTGACATCCTCACCCGGTTTGCCATCGCGATACTGGTAGTCCTTCGGCAGCTGCAGCATGCGCTCGGTATCCCGCACGCCGTAGCTGAGCGGCTGGAGAATATCGTCCAGCGCATTGCGCACGTAGCGGTCGAGCCCCTTGTAGCTGCGCCGGCGCTCCATCCGCTCCAGCCGACTGTCCACCTTCGCGAAGTTCTCTGGCTTTACATTGGTCGATACGCCGTAGGTGTACGCCGCCATCTTGTAGAAGTCCATCTGCTTCCACTTGTCGAACGGGTGGTTGTGGCACTGTGCACATACCATGCGGGTGCCCAGAAACACCTGGGTGGTGTAGGCCATGTGATCGAGCGGCATGTCTTCATCACGAAGATAAAATCCCACCGCACCGTTCTCCCACACCGAGTCACTGGACGTGATCAATTCAGTGACGAACTGATCATAAGGTTTGTTCTCACGAATCGCTTCCTTCAGCCACTCCGCATAGGCATAGCCAGCGCTGCCTTTCATGTCCGTCTGCAGCCTGAGGATGTCTGCCCAATAGTTGAAAGTGTGGCTCACGTAGGCTTCGGAGCTCAGCAGCTGATTGATCAGTGCCGCGCGCTTGCCAGTTCCCGTTGACTTGAGGAAAGCATCGGTCTCCTGCATCGTTGGGATGCGTCCTGCGACATCCAGATAGATCCTGCGCAGGAACATTTCATCCGAAGCTGGCGGGTTCGGTATCACTTTGTTCAGGCGGTAGCCGTCTTCGATGAACCGGTCGATCTGCTTGCTGCGGTCGTCCGCGTTGCTCTTGGCAAGTGGAACTAACGTGACAATAAACGAGCAAATCAGGGATGCTACAGGACAGGGCTTCATGTGGCAGGTGTTTGGGTGCGGAATATGCGGAATGGAAGAGGGAGGCCAGGAGGGTGATCGTTTTCACCTCTCAACACTGGAAATCTACAGAGTCGACCCATCGATTACAAACAGTGACTGCTCTGCTTTCAGACATTCTTAATAAAAACGAACGAATCGTGTTTTTGTGTCGCGTTTTATGAAAAATTGGAAATTTCTGGATTTCGAGCGCCCGATGGCGGTGATCAACGCAGAAAGATGCCGTTCGAGCAATGTTAGTGCGAAACTGGACGATCTGGGAATGGAAATGAGAGCGACGATCGGCAACACTGAGTTCTGCCAACTTGTGCATGGAGCTGGATTTGCATACTATTTGCTTGCAGTCGTTATTTGGTTCGCGTGAGAATTGGGATTATTATGAAAAGCTATTGCTTTTGGTGTCAGGCAGTTTCCATGGCGATTGCAGCTTGCCTCGTCCAGGGCGTTTGTTCGGCTCGTGAGTGGGTTTCAAACGATGGCAGAAAGTTGGTTGCCGATTTTGTTTCGGCGACGGCGACGGAAGTGACGGTCATTCGGTTGTCGGACAGAAAGGAATTCACCTTGATGCTCCGCACTCTATCTGAGGCTGATCAGAAGTGGGTGGCGGAAAACAGTGGTGCCATCGGTGCCGGATCGTCCAACCTGCGACTCGGAATGGAGGTCGGGAATGAGACTGAAGACGGCACATACTCAAAGCACTTCACTGGCAAATGGGTAATGGCTGAATACCGGGACTTGCCTTACGCCATCTACGCTGGTGAGAAACTGGACTCATCAAAAAAGTATCCGTTGATCCTCGGTCTTCATGGCAAGAGCGACAACAATGAGAATGGCAAGCAGACGGGAATCCTCGGAAAGTTCACAGGTCTCCACCAGTACGAGAAAACTCCAGCTATTCTAGTCGCGCCACTTTGCTTCCAGCCGTATGGCGGAACGGGTGGTGGATGGGATGACAGACCGGGAAAGCTCGCGCTGAATCTGATCAAGGACATTATTAGGAAGACGCCGATGGTGGATGATTCGAGGGTGTATATTCTCGGTCATTCCATGGGGGGGGGAGGCACGGTTTCGTTGCTAAAGGATGAACCAAACCTGTTTGCAGCGGGAATCGTCATCGCCGGATGGGCGGATGCAAGCGCGGTGAATATTTTCCGCAAAGTGCCGGTGTGGGCGTTTCACGGTGCGGACGACGATGTGGTCAGCCCAGACCGCATGCGCGCGATGGCGAAAAAGTTGAAGCGCTCCAACAAATTCATCTACACCGAGTATCCGGGTGAAGGACACGGCATCACGGGCAAAGTGTTTGGCGACGAAAAAGTGCTTGCCTGGCTGTTCGAGCAGAAGCGTTGACATTTGCTATGGCTTTACGGCACCCTGAAGAATTTGTCTGAGTAGGGATCTTTTACCAGTGTGCCTGCGGGTATGTTGCGGACGTCGACGTACTTGCCGCTTTCTTCAACGTAGGGGCTGTAGACCATGCCGTCTTTTCCCGGCACGGGCAACCCGTAGGGGTAGGTGTCCTTGGCCTGGGTCTTTGGCTCTGGTGCTGCCTTTTGCCTGGATTTGGAGGTGTTCTCGACTGCCAGGTCTGCCAGTTCATCGCTGGTGG
>JAGROY010000082.1:0-14790 GCA_020439995.1 Verrucomicrobiia bacterium | reverse complement strand
GGCGCGGTCTCCAGAGGAGGGATTGGCTCGATATCGCTTTGGCGTCGGCGGCTCGCTCGGTCTTGCTGGACGTCTTCGAATCGTTCGGCCCACCGGTCTTCGCGTTCCCAGTCGTCTCTGGGTTGCTGCGCCTGATAGCTGGACTCATCGTAGTAAGAACGGTCTTGCTGATAGCGCTGCTGTACTGGCGGCGGTCCGCCTGGGCGGCCGAACAGGACATCGAGCACATCGACAAATTGGAAGCCGCGCTGGCGTCGCTGTTCTACTTCGTAGCGCACGCGTTCCGCCTCGCGCCGGGCGTTTTCTCTGACCCAGCGCATGTCCTGGCGAACGTTGTCGCGGGCTTCGGTGAAGTCCCTTTGCACGTTTTCCTGCACATCTCTCCAGGACTCGACGATGCGCGGTCGCTCGACGCGGCTACCGCGATCCATGCCACGCCATGGCGGTTCTGCTGATGCCACTGTCGCTCCGCCGCTTAGCATCATTGCAGACACAATGAGGGTGGGCAGCTTTAACTTTACAGTTCCGGGATAGGCTGGCGGAGTTTTCATGATAAGGAAGAATACGGTTACAAAGTTGGACACCTTTCATCCCGTCATTATTCAAAATTGTCGTCGATTCTCGCGATCCGTTCAGGGATGACTGATTATCAACTGCTTGGTACCCAGAATGAGCCTAAAGCTTCGACTAGAGGATCGGTTTCCGTAGCACTGAAGCCCAGATGGGAGCGCCGTCGCCAGCCCTCGGCATGCTGGAACTGGCCACTCATCGCACCGACTTTTGCTGAGGTGGCATCCAGCTCCAGCAGGTAGGAATCCATTCCCTGGCTGGCATCGAGCCATTCTTTCTGGCTGGCATGAGCGGCGAGGGCCAGCCGTTTGCGATCGTGGACAGAAGCAGTGTTGATGAATCCGTCCGGCTGCACTGGCTGCCGCAAAAGCGGATCGCATAGACCGTGTGGCATCGCGTGATAGACCGTGACTTCGCCGTCGTAGGAAGGGGAGCGAGGGCTTGTTTCGAAATTGGGCATGCCTCGCGAAAATGCAGCTGTGACGGCGAGGCGAGCGGTGTTCTCGTGGTCGATCATGTAGTCCTGCGGAGAATGCGTGAGCACGATCCGTGGACGAACAGTGCGGATGACTGCGGCCAGTTGTCTCAGAAGAGGGACGGAGTAGACGATCTCCAGGTCATCGGCGATCGACGGATGCCAGGTAGCTCCAAGGATTTCTGCGGCTCGCTGACTCTCGAGTTGGCGTGTCGTGCGAGTTAGTGCGGCGTCCATTGAAAGGCTGCCGCAGTTGCCGCTGGATACATTCATGTAGTGAATGTCCCACCCAGCTGCCCTGAGCAGAAGCAAAGTGCCAGCACAGCAGAATTCGATATCGTCTGGATGGGCAACGATGGCGATGGCAGATGGACGAATTTCAGACATTTGCGTCAGGTCAGTAGATGATTAAAAAAGAAGGCATTGATCATGACGCGATCAATGCCTTCTAAAGTCTTACGCTTCGGGGCTGCCCGGCGGGGAGGTTCCCTTACTTAATGCTGATCGAAATCTGTTTCTTGGTTTCGACTTTCACACCAGGCAGGCTCTTCATCATTTCCATCGCCTTGTCTTTGTCCTGAAGGTCGTCGCCCATCATTGCCAGTTTAGAGAAAGCGTTAGGGTCTTTCAGGACGTCGGCGAACTTCATCGAGAATAACGTTACTTCGTTGTCCTTGGCGTGGGTGGCGGTGGTCTTGGCGATTTCGCCGTTGACCTTTACCGTGAGGCTCATCGCCATGTCCTGCATCATCATCTTGGCCATCGCCATCTGCTGCTGCTGCTCTGGGCCCAGATTCAGCTCTGGCTCCAGCCCTTCCAGTTCCTTGTTCGCCTTTGCAGCGGCAGGATCGGCCTCTGGCTGCGGCAGATTGATGGTGAGTTCACCATCCTTGAGGCTGAAGGTTACCGGGTTTTCCTCTTTTCCTGCTTCTTCGATTTTCTTTTCGATGTCGGGTGACATTCCCTTCATTGCGTCCGGGACATCGGTGCCCATTCCCATTTTCAGCTTGTTGATGTCGGTAACAGTGTAGACAGCCGTGACGCCGATGCCACCCTTCGGATCTTTGATTTCCTCAAGCTTGGTGAGCTTGACGCCTTCGCCCATCTTGACTGCCCGGGCCTCGTAGGAGGCGCGGTCCATCAGTGGATTTACCGGTGCCTTTGCTCCGCCTTCCTGCCCGCCGAAAGCATCTCCCAGGCCGGACATCATTTGTGCCATCATTCCACCGAGAACGGTGTTCTCTTCGATGGTTGCTGTTCCATCTTTGTTGACGGTGAGAACGGTATGAGACTGAATGCAACTGGACAGGCCAAAGGCCGCCACCATTCCCAACACGAGATTAAGCAGGCGCGTTTTCATTCCTGAAAGGGTAAACTCACCAAAGACCGTCCGCAATCCTGATCGTAGACATTCTGTGGGCCCAGCTGCCCGAGGGGGGCTGAAAATCAGGATTTCTTGAGTTCCGTAGCCTTCAAATTGCGGAATTCGATCGCCATTTCCTTGCCTGGATGCAACTGCAAGCCGATCGGCCCCTTTTCGATGGCACTGTCGGACGTGTAGGTCATTACCTTTTTGCCGTTCAACCATGAAATGTAGGTGCCGCCGCGCACCTCAACGCGAAGGGTGTTCCAGTCATCCAATTTGAGCAGTTCCTTCACGCCCTCCGCCTCGACCGGGTAGCCTTTTCCGGGAATGTAGGGAGACGCAGTCATGTCGCGTTTCAGTGAGCCGGAAATTCCGATCTGAATCTGCTCCTTATCATTGCGGATAAAGATTCCCGAATCCACGGTGCCTTTGCCGAATTTGAATTCCACTTCGACTACAAAGTCAGAGTAATCCTGCTCGGTCTGTAGAATGGAGCCCTTCATTTTAGGGCCGCTCTGCACGCTCAGGATGCCGTCAGCAGCTTTCCACCAGATGTTGTCCGCAGGTACCTTCCATCCGCTGAGGTCTTTGCCATTGAAGATCGATTTCAGCTCGGGCTCTTCTGCCGTCGATGGGGAGGCGAATAGCTGGGCTGCGAAGATTGCTGTGGTTGCAGTGAGTAAAAGGGATTTCATGAGGTCGTGAGTTCTGTGGATTTCCCGATCATGCCCACACTTGCACGGTCGGAAGCAAGGATTTTCAGAGACAAACACCGATAGTCCGATCATGCCCACCCTTACGGAGGAGGAATGGAAGATGGTGGCCCCAGCTAAAGCTGAATGAGCATCCCCTTGATGTTTCGTTCCTCTGGAGGATTGGAGACAAAAAGGGCAGGGACGGCTCTCCGAGCTGTCCGGGTGTGTACATGGGGAGGATGCTGGAGTGGGATTGAGATCTCAAGATATCACAAAATGCTGGAACAGATTCCCTTTCCCGGCCAAGGGTCTCCAAAACGAAAGTGATCGTGACCGAATAAATGCAGCAAGGGCAACGCAAACTCCTCATTTCCGTGGTGGCTACCGTGATCGCGGTGGTGGGTGCCTGGCTCGTTCTCTGGGTGTTCGGTGCAGTGCCGCCGCCCGGGCAGAAGGTCGCACTTTTCAAAATGAGCGACCGCCTGGCTGACTTGCAGGTCGTCGATACTGCGAACGGGCTCAGGTTTCAGTTTGAAGATCGGCAGCTCACGCCTCAAGCCTTTGCCGAAGAACTCCAGCAGCGACGTCCCGAGGGCAGGCGCACGTGGCTGTTTTCAACTTTGAACATTACCAGTGCCACCGGAATTTTCTGGGTGGCCGTGGGATTGCTGGGACAGGTGCTCTTTACCGGTCGGATGATTGTTCAATGGCTCGCCAGTGAGAAAGAAAAGCGTTCCGTCGTTCCGACCTCGTTCTGGTGGATGAGTCTGGGAGGCGCGACGATGCTGATCGTCTATTTCATCTGGCGCGTCGATATTGTCGGAGTGATCGGTCAATCGACTGGCTGGTTCATCTACGTCAGGAATCTCTGGTTTGTTTATGGGAAGCCGGTTAAGAGCGGTCAGAAATAGACAATTTCGCGATGCCAAATGAACGTCTCGATAAGTTTTCGTATTGGGATACTTCCTCGAGCACCGAAGTGACCGCCAAGAATTGGCCTGTAGCGCAGCCGGTCGGTCTCATCATCGTTGTCTAAGCCGTAGTATCCAGGCACACGCCATAGCCCTGGCCCAAATTCATGAATGTGCTTTGCCCTTTGTATTTCGCCAGAAGCCTTCGGGACAGTAGCGAACAGACGTATCTCAGATTTTTTTAAAATTTTGTTAACCAACCTGTAAAATCAATTGACTCTGATAATTTAGATAATTAGTATAGAGCTTGTCGAACCTGAACAAGATCGAGAAGTGTTGCACCAAAAGATTTTAACCACAAATTCCATAAAAAATCTCGCAAAAGGTGGGGTTTTGGCGATTGGGATCGTCAGTTTCGTTCCGGCATGCTCGGACAAGCAGGAAGAAGCAAAGGCGACGTTGGAGTCGACGTCCTACCAGTTCACCGTCGATGACTACATCGAGGCGGCTTCTCTGGGGAAAATGGAGCCGGTCAGGAAATTCTTAGAAGCAGGGATGCGAGTGGATTCTGACGACTCGGAGGGGAACACCGCGCTTTTGCTGGCTGCGAAGGGCGGGCATGCGGCGATGGTTGACTATCTCATTGCTCAGGGTGCCGACGTGAACTATGTCGGCCCAGGCTGGGAGACGCCTTTGATTTCGGCCGCACGCAGCGGTGATGTGGCTACCGTTAAGCGACTGCTGGATGCGGGCGCGAAGGCCGATCAAAAGAATGAGGACAACTGGTCGCCTCTTACCGTTGCTGCTTTCGAGGGACACAGCGAGGTGGCTGATATCCTTGCCCCACTATCCCGGGCCATGCTTGACGACGCTTTGCAATTGGCATCCCTTCAAGGTCACCTTGAGGTGATGCATCGTCTTCTGAATAACGGTGCAAGCGTGTATGCTCGCAGCAGGGAAGGTGAGCAGACTCCACTGATGTTCGCAGCGGCGAACGGGCATTTGGACGCCGTCAGGCTTTTGCTTGGAGCCGGAGCGAATCGCTTTGCGCTGGACGAAAATGATCGAACTGCCTCCGAGCAAGCGAGCAACGCTGGCTTCCCGGAAGTGGCGGCCCTGTTGAGCGAGCCCCCTTCAGCCGACGAGTTGCGCCCTTCAACGATCGAAGACCTCGCACCTGGAATTTTGGCTCAATATGAAAGGGCTGCAGCAAGCCTCGCGGTAAACGCCAGCGGTTCCGGTTTGCCTGATGCTCCAACATTTGCGAACAGCACTTCTGGTGGCAGTTCCGCAGAATCAGAAATGCTTCTGCGCACGTCCTTTACCCCTCGGGGGGACGGCCAGACGCAGCAGCCGTCGATCGACGAGGACGCATTGGCGGGAGCCATCGCTGGCGGGCCTGCAGGTAGTGCGGCTGCTGCCTATGTGGCACCATACAAGCAGGAGATTGCTACGCATCGCCTGGCGGGAGCCGTAGTCCCTACTATTCCCAGTGCGCACCAGTTGTCCGAGATGGGGAACGAAGGGGTGGAGGGAGTTTTTCACATGCACGAATATCGCGAGAGTCAGCTTCCGGTCATGCTGACCAGCGTCCCTGCGAAAGGAACCGCTGAAGTGCGCGTCCTTTACGGAGATTCACCAGCTAAAAGCGTGAAGCTGGGAGATCGCATCCCGGGCACCAATCTTGAGGTGCTCCGGATCGAACCCAAGCTCGTGCCCAGTAAGCAAGGCAATGGCCAGCTGGTCGACATGTCGCGCATCATGGTGGAAGACCGGCTCTCGGGGGAGCGTCATCTGATTGTCAAAGACGTCCCTGCCCGGTCGTCCGAGCCATTTGCGGTAATGAGTTTTGGTGATGCCTATTCGCTCTATGATGTGCGGGCAGGGGATGAGTTCACTGGTGCCGATGGCAAAGACTCTTTCCGGGTGAATGAAGTGCGGATGACCAGCGTGCTGATCGAAAATCTGCGCTCGGGTGAGGTATTCACCATTGCCAAGGCTGCGAGCCGGGATTTTTAGGTTTTTTAGACTGTGGGTAGTAGTTGGGCGGCCTGGTGACTTCGGTTACCGGGCCGCTTACATTTTTGCCCCTGAAATGCCTTGAGATGTGTCAGAACGGCAGTCTGCGGGCGATTCCAGCGTGAGGAAGTGGCGGGGAGACGCCTTTGGCGTTGACCATGAGCTCTTAAATGTCGAACGTCGCCCCGTGATGAGAACGCCCACTTTCTACAAATTTCGACTGCTGCCCCTCTTGGTGGCACTGTACCCGCTGTGTCCGATGTTTTCATCAGGGCAGGAGAGCGGCAAAGACGCTGCTGAGGAAAAGAAGGAAGATGGCTTTGTCGATCTTTTCAACAAAAAGGACTTGGGAGGCTGGGAGTGCCCATACGACTGGGGCGAGGTGAAAGTGAAAGATGAGGAGATTCATCTCAAGTCGAACAAGAAATTCTTTCTGCTGACGAGCAAGCAATTCGCCGACTTCATTTTTGAAGGAGAAGTGCTACTGCCGGATGCCGAATCCAATTCTGGTTTCATGTTTCGCTGCGCTGCTGAACGGAACAATGCGTGGGGATACCAGGCGGAAGTGGATCCTTCAGCCCGGGCGTGGTCAGGCGGACTCTATGATGAAGCTCGGCGCGGCTGGCTGGTGCCCAAGAAGGGGGACGAAGCGTCCGAAAAATCGTTCACGGCAACGCCCACACCCTTTAAAGCTGGCGAATGGAACCGCTACCGGATTCACGCAGAGGGCGATCACATTCGGATTTGGGTGAATGGTACATTGACCACCGATTATCACGATGCGATGGACTCTCAGGGGTATATCGGAATCCAGCACCACGGGGAGAAGGGTAAGGCTTATCGTTTCCGCAATTTGCGGATCAAAGAGCTGAGCACTGCCGATGGTGAGGAGTTCGCGTTGTTCGATGGGAAGACCTTGAATGGATTTACGGATGCCAAGGGCGGTGCGCCTGGTGCCGGATGGGTGGTCGATGGCGATGCCATCCACTTGAAAGAGCCGGGAAAAGGCGGAGACCTCTACTTCGATGGAGAGTGGGAGAATCTCGTGCTGACATTCGAGTGGAAGCTTGCTGAGGGAGCCCGCGGCGGACTGGGATACCGATATGCTCCTGAAGGCGAAAATGGCGAACTTACCGGTCCGGTCTATGCGTTTCTAGACCACGACAACAAGAAGCAGGTCGAAGACAAGACCCGCAGATCAGGGGCGATATTGGGGGTTGTTGCCGCAGCTGGTGATGTGCCGCCTAAGAAGGTAGGCGAATACAACTCTGCCAAAATAACCCTCTACCGCTCCCGCATCACTCATGAGCTCAATGGTAAAGCGGCTGTGAGAACATCGACTGACTCAGGAGACTGGAAGCGCGCGGTGAAGAAATCGAATCACGCTGATCATAAAAATTTCGGAACTCAAAAGGGGAGGCTCGTTCTTCTCGACAATAGTGATGCTCCGATTTGGGTGAAGAACCTGAAAGCGCGCGTCATCCGTTAGGCGAGAGCCAAGCCGAAAGGGTTCGGCTGGCTGAAACCCTGATTTAGCTATCCCTTTCACTCTAATTCCATGAAATTCTCTCTCTTTCTCTCCCTGACGTTTGTGTCCGGGCTGCTTTCCACAATGGACGCTGACGAAACGAAAGCCGGTGATGCCAAGGCCCACAAGTACACCAACCGGCTGGCCAAGGAGAAGTCTCCTTACCTGATCCAGCACCAGCATAATCCTGTCGACTGGTATCCCTGGGGAGACGAGGCGTTTGAGAAGGCCAGGAAGGAGAATAAGCCAATCTTTCTAAGTATAGGCTACTCCACCTGCCACTGGTGCCATGTGATGGAGCGCGAGTCGTTCGAAAATGAGGAAATCGGCAAATATCTCAACGAGCACTTTGTCAGCATTAAGCTCGACCGCGAGGAACGTCCCGATGTGGATAATATCTACATGACTGCCATGCAGGCGCTGCAAATGGGAGGCGGATGGCCGTTGAATGTGTTCATGACTGCCGATCGCAAGCCGTTCTTTGGCGGAACTTACTGGCCGCCGGAATCACAGGGTGGAAGACCAGGATTCAAGCAAGTGCTCGAGCACATCGCGGAGCTATGGGAAACGAAGCAAAAGGAAATCCTTGAGAATGCCGACCAGATCGCTGGCGAGCTGAAGAAGTTCACGCAGAAAAGCGCAATTGCGGCGGGCGTTGCCCCCGTCGCTATCACCGCGATGGAGGTAACGGCGAAGCAAATTTCCAGCCAGTACGACGCAGTGAATGGCGGCTTCAGCGGAGCGCCGAAATTTCCCCAGCCGCAGATGGTGTCGCTGGTTCTTCAAAATGCAGCGCGCAATGGTGATCAGGCTGCGATCGATCAGGTTTTGTTTACCTGCCGGAAGATGGCGGCGGGCGGTATGTATGACCAGATCGGCGGCGGCTTCGCCCGTTACTCGGTCGATGACAAATGGCTGGTGCCCCACTTTGAGAAAATGCTCTATGATAACGCGCAGCTGATCGATTTGTATCTCGATGCCTATCTCATCAGCGGTGACATTCAGTATGCCAACGTTGCGCGGGACGTTCTCCGCTACGTCTTGCGTGATATGACGAACGAGGGTGGAGGTTTTTACTCCGCAGAGGATGCTGATAGCGAAGGCAAGGAAGGTAAATTCTATTGCTGGACGAAAAAGGAACTGCAGGAATTATTGACTGAGGATGAGTTCGCACTGGTGGTCACTTACTATGGAGTCACCGACAGCGGAAACTTCGTCGACCACAGTGACCCGGATCCATTGCCGAATCTCAATGTCCTCAGTGTCATTGATCTCGATCGCAAACTGAGCGGGTCGGAGGCAGGCTTGCTGGCATCGGCGCGGAAGAAAATGTTCGATCGCCAGGCGAAGCGCGTGCGGCCTCATCTCGATGACAAGGTGCTGGGATCATGGAACGGAATGATGCTCGGTGCCGTTTCTCGTGCAGCGATCGTCCTTGATGATCCATCCTATCTCGCCGCCGCAAGAAAGAACCTTGCTTTCCTGAAAGAGAAACTCTGGGATCCCAAAACGAAAACGCTCTATCATCGCTGGCGCGACGGCGAGCGCGACACGACCCAGATTCTCGCAACGTATGCCAACGTTCTCGCTGGCGTGATCGATCTCTACGAGGCCACTCTTGAGCCGGAACATCTTGAGTTCGCGCTTGCCGTAAACGAACAGATGATCGCCCGGTTCTATGATTCTGAGGAGGGCGGATTCTACCAGAGTGCCGGAACGGATGATCTGCTGTTCCGCGTGAAAAACGACTACGATGGTGCAGAGCCATCTGGTAATTCGGTAGCGGTCGGAGCCTTATTGAAGCTGTCGGCAATCACCGACAATTCAGAGTTCAAAGCGGAGGCTTTGAAAACGGTGAACTTGTTCGCTGAACGTATCAATGAGGCCGGTCAGGCCCTGCCGATGATGTTGCAGTCGTTGCCCATGCTGTTTGGCGAGCCCATGCGCGTGGTGATTACTGGAGACCCCAGTTCTCCAGAAGCTCATGCGCTCGTTCGCGCTGCTCAGAGCACCTACCGGCCCGATAAGGTCATTCTTGGCAATGCCGGGCCCGTCGAAGCGTTCGCCAAAACCCTCAAATCGATGGATGACAAACCGACCGCTTACGTTTGCTCCGGCACCGCATGCAAGCCACCCACGCAGGATGGCGCTACAGTGAGGAAGCACCTCGCGATGGCTAAGTCAGAATAAAGTCGGATGCCGGACCGAATCGAAGAAATCACCGCAAAGATTCGCGAGTTCCGTGACGAGCGGGACTGGATGCAATTTCACAATCCCAAAGATCTCGCTACCGCCCTGTCGATCGAGGCCAGCGAGCTCGTTGAGCAATTCCTTTGGAAATCACCTGAAGAATGCAAGCAGCGCATCGTCGAGAAACGTGAAGCAATCGAAGACGAGGTAGCAGACATCGCGGTCTACTTATTTGAATTCGCCGATAATCTGGGAATCGATCTCATCGATGCCATGGAGCGCAAGATGGCAAAAAATGCCGCCAAGTATCCGGTAGACAAAGCCAAAGGATCGAACGTGAAATACGACGAGCTGTAGTCTGTTACTTCGCGATCACTCCTTGCCGACGTAAGAATCCCACCGTGCGTTGATCGCAGCTGCGTCAGGCTTTGCGTCCTGAACGACCAGGCGATAGCGCATGGTGGAGGTTTCTCCGGGTTTGATTTCCCAGCCAGTTTCCTGGATCGGAACGTAGTTGAAGAAGATGGCACCGTTGCTCGACTCGGGCGGCCACACGCGCATTCTTTGCGGGGCATCGTGATTTTTGTCGTTGGAAAGAATTGTTAAGCTGGCGACCGGCCCATCGTCTTTGCCCTCTTCCGCAGGCCCGAACATGGCCACCCAACGTGAGCGGGTGGTGTGGCCATCGATACGCGTTTTACCCTCGGAGCTGAGGTAGTCGCTGTTGCCGTTCTTCCAGTGATGCGGCGCACGATAGGCAATAGGGCCGCCGTAGCGGTATGCAGGCAACTCAAGCGAGTGTTCGGTGATGTTTTTCTGCGCCGTGTCGTAGTCGATTTCAAAAGCTCCGTCGACGATTCGGGCGGTGACGTGCAATTGCTCGCTCAGGATCGTCATTGGCTTCTTGTCTTCACCTTTGTAGGCAATATGTGCCTGCTCGACGATGAATCCTGCGGAGTGTTCGTCCGATTCTGTCGAGACGGTTTTCACGTAAGCGATGCGCCCGGTGCCGGTTTTCAAATTCCAAAAATCGACTGGCTCACCATTGTGCTCACATTTGACCCATGCATGCCAGAGTCCCAGATGGTGATAGTGATCCGCAGGGTGGATTCCCGTGACGGTCGCGCCCCCTGGAGCTTTCAGTGGATGGATGAAGCCACTGCGTTTGAAAATCGGATCCACACCCTCTGGCGGTGACACTTCAGCCTTGTGATATGTAAGGAATGGCGAGCCTTCATGGGTAAGAACGATGGTGGTCTCGTTCTCGACAACTTGAAGTGGCCCATCGGCGATTGCCGACGAAGTCAGGGAGGCACTGGCGATGAGGAGTTGGCAAAGGAGGCGTGGTGACAGGGATTTCATGGCTTCAGGGTGCACAGTCGGCCGCGGTTGGGCAATCTGAATCGATCGATCGCAAGTGGGGGCGCCGTCGTTCTTGCATTTTGTCTGAAATTCCCAAACACTTTTCGCGTGATCCGGGCTCTATTGAAACACTGCCAAATCCTGTGGTTTCTCGTCGGCGCGGCGTGGGCTGCGGACGAGCGCTCGCTCACAGAGTGGCAGACGCTTTTGGCTGATCGTCCGGGCGAAGCGGCGTCTGGTGCAGTGGTTTTTTCAACGTGGTGTCTTGCCTGTCATGCTGACGGTGATGGCGGATCACCTGGTAGGACGGTCGAAGAGTTGCGAAAGATGGCTGTATCACAGGTTTTGCGGGGTCTTCAGGAATCGAGTGAGCGTCCCAGGGGCGCAGAGCGTCCATTAGTTGTCGTTACAGACGATCAGGAAACCGTTGTGGGGATCCCCGTTGCAAGTGGCCGCGATGAGCTGGTGCGTCTTCGAGCGCTCGGCGGTTATCGAGAGATTCCCCGAGGCGGGATCAAGCGGTCACTACTGTTGCCTACTCCTATGAAACCCGCGCGATTGCTGAGTCGGATGCGTGAAGATGATGTCCGCCATTTGATGGCCTGGATCGCAAGTGATCTTCCGCTTTCGTCTGTCCGACAAAGTTTCCCGGAGTCTGTGCCTGCTCCTGCGATGCTGCCCGAGGGCTTACGTGAAGCGGAAGAGTTTCATCTGGAGGTGACGGCGGGAACAGCCAGTGGGCAGGACATGCGGCAGTTTTCCGAGGCACAATGGAGTGGAAATCGGCAGCTCTGGTGGCGAGGAACGCAACCGGGAGACGTCATGACGCTGACATTCGAGATTGCTGAAAGGGGTGTCTACGCGCTGGTGGGGGCTTTTACCCAAGCTCCAGACTATGGTATTGTTAGAGTTTCACTGGATGGGTTATCTGAATCTGAGGCAGTGCCAGTGGAGATCGATCTCTACGGGACGGAGGTGCTGCCAACGGTGGAAATACCTCTCGGCGTGCACCAACTTGCTGCGGGTAGTCACCGGGTAATGCTTGAAATTACCGGGAAGAACTCGCAGGCGCACGCAGGCCATATGGTTGGTATTGATTTTCTGCGGGTCACTCAAGCAAAGCACTGAATCCGCGTTCCGCGAGTTCGCGGTCGAGAGCCGGGAGGTTCCAGATTTTGACCAGATGCCCTGATGTGAGCACTGCAATGTGCCGGGCATCGCTCGTTGTCGCGATTGCCCAGATCCGGTGGGGGCGTGGATGTTCGAGTTGCGCTAGAACTGCTCCATCAGCTGCATTGACGATACTGATGGAGAAATCGTCCAGGCTCATGATGACTTTGCCTGCTGCTGAGACAAACGCGAGCGGTCGATAGTCTTTGGAGTGAAGCTGGTGCGGAACGGACCAGCGTTGCAAGCCTGTGGCGAGATCCCATGCGGTAAAGGCCTCCGCCTGCCCAGCGATGATTTGCCCGTTTTCGAGATCAAGGACAAGTGAGCTTGCCGGGCCACTGGCGATGATGTTAGGAACGGTTTCATCGGGCGCTGCCGGGCGACAGATTTCAATGTTGTTGCCTGTGGCGATGGCCAGGATTCCTTCCTCACGAGCGGATGAGATTGCACGAATGGGAGCCTCCCGCTCGATCGGATCCATTGCCCGCAGCCCGCCTTCGAAGCGGAGTTCGTTCGTTCCCGACCATGCAACGGCGAGGCCAGCATCACCAGCCCAGGCCAGATGGATGCCTTTGCGCTTGGGAAAACGGAAAAGTTGTTCGTGAGCAGAACCATCAGGGGCAATCGCGTAGCGAAATACTGAGAGATTGCGCCCAGCGTAGAGCACGTCCGCACTTTCACCAAAAACCAAATCATGCACGGCGACGACTGGGAAGGATGCGGTAATGGATCGGGATTCGACATTGATCAAATGAAGGTTTTGCTGAGCCGATACTGCCAACCAACGATCGTCTGGAGAAATTACGATTTCCCAGCGTCCAGATGCGGGGACGAAGTCAGGATTGGGGTCGGGTAGGGCCACAGTGGTGCACACCTCGGAGGGGGCCAGTTCGGCAATAGCGAGCTGATCGCGCTGCCGCAACACGAAGCGGTTGTTTTTTTCAATTGTCGCGCCGCTGTAGGCTCCTGACCAGGGGAGGGTGGCGAGTGGTTCGCCAGTTGCGCTGTCCCAGAATCGCGTGGTTTCGTCATCGGATTGACTGACGAGCATGCGGTCATTCGCCACCAGTGCCAGCCACGTTACTTCATCCGAATGTCCTGTAAGCACGCGTGAAGATTGATCCTCCTGCAGTGAGAACTGGTGGATATTGCCGCCGATGAAGGCGGCAAAGAAATCGGTACCGTCCGCAGTAAATGCTGCCCGTTGGGTTTTGCCTGCACGGGGAACGGGGACGTCGCGAAGTGGAATACCGGTGCGAGCGTCTACCAGCAGCAGTTCATTTGCTTCAACCTCCCGTTTGGCGGCGATAGTGATGTTGTCAGGCGAAATGGCCTTTGGGATGAGCCGGTAGGTATGCGCACCCAGATCGCAGGCGACTGGTGCGGGGGTATCAAGCGCAATGGTGTGGAGATTTCCAGAAGACAGCGCTGCGGTCATCCATTTTCCATCTTGGCTGAATGTCAGGGAGAACCAGATGCCGGGAAGGCTGAGCGCCAGCTCACCTGTATCCATGCGCCAGAAGTCCATGGATTTTCCAGAATTACGCACGATTAAAAAGCGGCCATCTGGCGTGAACGGGCCAATCAATTGTTTCGTCTGTGGTTCGTGCGGCAGCTGCAGAAGGGGGGTGTCGGTGGGAAGGTCGTAGATACCGATCCCTTCTGGCTCCAGACGAGCGTAGCGTTCAAGGGCAAAATCCACTGCCGCAGAATCTGCCGGTGCTTTAAGTTTCCACTGCAAGCGGAGTTGTGGCCATGCCAGGATCGATATCAGTTCGTCCCGTGCTGCAGTGGATGGTTCGATCTCAATGGATCGTTCGACTGCGGCCAATGCTGCATCGCGCCGGTCAAATTGCCCCGTCTGTAGCTCGAGTCTTGCCTGGTTGAGCAGCGTCTCTGCCAGCGAGCGACGGTTGATCCGATTTTCGCGCCAGGTTGAAATTCCGAGTAGACCTAGCGCAACCACCAGCGTCACAGCCATGGCGGACATCGCTGGATTACGCCGGGCACGCAACCACATGCGCTCGGGGATCCCAACCGTGCGGGCCGCGATGGGGCGATTCTCAAGCCATGCGTTCAAATCGCTCGCTAGTTCGGCAGCGGATGTGTAGCGGCGTCCGGGATCTTTCTCCAGGCACTTGAGGCAGATGACGCGCAGGTCTCGAGGCACGGGTGTTCCGCCGTCTCTGTCGCACTCGATGGGTGCCGGGTCATTGTGGACGATTCTATGGAGAAGTGAGGGGATGCCTTCCGCCTGGAAGGGTGGGTGGCCAGTGAGTAGTTCATACAGCATCGCGCCCAGGCTCCATACATCGCTGGCGATGGTTGCCGCACCGGCATTGCTTGAAGCGACCTCTGGGGCGGCGTAGTGCGGGGTGCCGAGAAAGGAAGTCGACCGAGTGAGCTGCGAATCCGCATCGAGCAGTTTTGCCAATCCGAAGTCGGTGAGAAACGGGCTGCCGCTCTCATCGAAAAGGACATTTCCGGGCTTGATGTCGCGGTGC
>JAGROY010000430.1 GCA_020439995.1 Verrucomicrobiia bacterium | reverse complement strand
TCCTGCTCACCAACTACGTGATGCTCGAGCTCATTCTGACTCGCCCTAGGGAGAGGAAGCTCATCGCCGCTGCTCACAACCTGCGCTTCCTGGTGCTCGATGAATTGCATACCTACAGGGGGCGGCAGGGAGCCGATGTATCGATGCTCATTCGACGACTCCGCGATCATCTTGCGTCGGACAAAATCCTCTGCGTCGGCACTTCAGCAACCATGGGCGGTGACGGTTCCCCAAGCAGCCAGAAGGAAACGATCAGTGAGGTCGCGAGCATGCTTTTCGGCACCGAAGTAAAGGCCAGCAACGTCATTGGTGAGAAGTTACGCCCGGCAACCGACGTAACTCCGCCCGAACAGGGGCATCTACGCTCGCAGCTCGATCCGCTCACATTGCCCGATAGCGCAGATCCGGAACAATTTGTGCAGCATCCCCTCGCTCGATGGGTCGAAGGTAACTTCGGCCTGACCACCGACGAGGAATCCGGAGAACTCGTGCGCGCCCCGGCTCGCCCGATCGGTGGAGACAATGGCGCAGCACAGATCCTTGCTGAAGCCGCCAGCATCGACCGCAAAGTGTGCGAGGAAGCGATCCGACGCACCCTGATGGCGGGATACCAGTGCCAGCACGCACAGACCAATCGACCCCTCTTCGCGTTCAGGCTGCACCAGTTCATCAGCAAAGGCGGCACCGTCTTCGCCTCTCTGGAAAGTCCCTCCGACCGCCACATCACCCTCAACGGCCAGCAATATGTTCCTGGGGATCGCGACAGAGTCCTGCTTCCCCTGGTGTTCTGCCGCGAGTGTGGTCAGGAATACTACTGTGTTTCCAGAGAGAAGAATGCGCTGGGTGTCACCAAGTTTGCACCACGCGACCTTGGCGAGCAGAAGTTCGACGATGACGATCTGGATGCTGGGTTTCTCGTCGTGAACGAGGATCTTCAGTGGCCGGAGGGCAACCAGGAATCTCAGTTCAACTACGTTCCGGACGACTGGTTGGAAGAAGCCACCGGCGGTGGCCTGCGTAAAATCCGCACGGGGCGTCGGAAGTCGCTACCGGTGCCCTTAGCCGTCAATCCGCTCGGTGAATCCTGCGAAGACAGCGAAGGCACCCCGGTCACCTTTCTCGGTGCTCCTTTCCGCTTTTGCCCAAGGTGCAAAGTTTCTTACGATTTCCGCCAACGCAGTGACATCGCTAAGCTCACGATGCTCGGCACCGAGGGCCGCTCGATGGCGACCACCATCCTCAGCCTGTTCACTCTGCTCGGACTCGAAGACCAAGTAGTCCCCGAGCAAGCAAGGAAACTGCTCAGCTTCACTGACAATCGACAGGACGCCTCGCTCCAGGCCGGCCACTACAACGATTTCATCGAAGTCGGCCTTCTCCGGGCCGCATTGTTCCGCGCCGTGTCCGACGCCGGAGCCATGGGCCTCGCGCACGAAGAACTCGCGCAGAGCATCTTCACCGCGCTTGGACTTCCATTCTCCGACTACGCATCCGATCCAGGGGTGAAAGGACTGGCCGAACGCGGGACTCGATCCGCGCTCCGAGAAGTTCTCACCTATCGCATCTTCCGTGACCTCAAACGCGGCTGGCGCGTCCTAATGCCCAATCTCGAGCAGTGCGGGTTGCTCAAGATCGACTACGAAGACCTCGATACGTTGTGCGCCGACGATGAAGTATGGAACGGCAAGCACAGCGCCCTCGTCTCAGCAGAGCCCGGCACGCGAGCCGAAATCTGTCGCACCCTGCTCGACTTCATGCGGCGAGGCCTTGCCATCAAGGTCGAGTTTCTTGACGAAGAGAAACAGGAACAGATCAAAACCAGGAGCAGCCAGCGACTTCGCGCACCATGGGCACTGGAGGATGACGAGCGTCTGGAACACGCCGCTATCCTTTTCCCTCGGCCACGCGGCAGCGCCGACTTCCAAGAAAACCTCTATGTTTCTCCCCGTGGAGGTTTTGGAATGTATCTGCGGCGCTCCGCCACCTTCCCCGATCATGACGACCTCACGACGGACGATGCAAAAGACATCATTTCCGATCTCCTTGAGGCGATGAAAATTTACGGCCTGGTCGAAGAGGTGATCGAACCAGACAAAGCCAAAGACCTTCCCGGCGGCTACCAGCTGCAGGCGGCGGCCATGCGTTGGAAAGCGGGCGACGGCACCAGTCCCTTCCACGACCGAATCCGCATGCCCGGCATGTCCGAAGAAGGCGGACGCACCAATCCATTTTTCGCCGAGTTCTACCGCCGCATGGCCATGCGCGCACTCGGCACCGAGGCCCTCGAGCACACTGCACAGATTCCCAGCGCCGAACGCGAAGAACGCGAGCATCGATTCAGGCGCGGCTCCCTCCCCGCCGACTCCACTGGCCCCAAAGGCCTGCCCATCCTCTATTGCTCCCCTACCATGGAGCTGGGCATCGACATCACCGAACTCAACGTGGTGAACATGCGCAACGTCCCACCCACCCCGGCGAACTACGCGCAACGCAGTGGTCGTGCCGGGCGCAGTGGCAGTCCAGCGCTCGTGGTCGCCTATTGCACCATCGGCAACTCCCACGATCAGTATTTCTTCAATCGTCCGCAGGACATGGTATCCGGCAGCGTCTCCCCGCCGCGCATCGAGCTGGCGAACGAAGACCTCATCCGCGCTCACGTCTACGCCATCTGGCTGTTCGAGGCCCAGCTGGAACTCGGCCAGAACTTGACGACCCATGTGCTCAAAGTCGTCGGCGATGCGCCTACTCTCGAACTACAGGAGTCGATCCACGCCAACCTGCTCGATCCCAAAATTCGAGCCAAGGCAGAGCAACGCGCCGAACGCATCCTCGCGCAAATCCATACCAGCCTCGCAGAAGCCGACTGGTGGTCGGAAGACTGGATCGAGCGCACCGTAAATTCCGTCGAACGCCAGTTTCAGTCTGCATGCGACCGCTGGCGCACGCTCTATCGCGCCGCGCTGAACCAGTATCAGGAAAGCGCCCGCATCATCGTCGATGCCTCACGCCCACATCGTGACAAGAAGCGGGCCGAGGCCCTGCAACGCGAAGCCAAGCAACAACTCGACCTACTCACCGACGACCGCGGCGTCATCCAGTCGGACTTCTACTCCTACCGCTACTTTGCCAGCGAGGGATTCCTGCCAGGCTACAGCTTCCCGCGACTGCCGTTGTCCGCATACATTCCGGGACGTCGCCGCAAGAAAAACGAGAACGAATTCGTTTCCCGTCCCCGGTTCCTCGCCATCTCTGAATTTGGCCCTCAGGCGATCATCTACCACGCAGGCAGAAAATACCAGATCACCCGTGCGTTGCTCCCACTCACCGAGGACGGCGACCTCTCGAATACGCGCAAGATCAAGCTCTGCCCCAGCTGCGGCTACCTTCACTCCGGTGGCTCCGTTGAGACACTGTCGAACTGCGATTCCTGCGGCACCCCTCTCGCCAAAGAGAAAGGAAACCTCTTCCGCATGGAGAACGTCAGCACCCGCCGCCGGGAGCGCATCAGCTCCGATGAAGAGGAACGTTTCCGCCAGGGGTTTCAAATCATCACCGGCGTGCGCTTCCCGGAGCGCGATGGACAGCCGTCCTACCGTCAGGCCACCATTGAAGACGAGAGCGGCAGCGCCCTCTTCACTCTGCACTACGGCAGTGCCGCAACACTTTGGCGCATCAACCTCGGTTGGAAGCGCCGCAAACCCGATGACCCCGAAGGGTTCCTCATCGATCTGGAAACCGGCAAATGGGAAACCAGCCGCGAACGTGACACCGCAGAGGATGACGAAGTCGCCGGGAGCAACATCGAGCGCGTGATTCCCTACGTCGAGGATCGCCGCAATGCCCTGCTCATCGAGCCCGCGATGAAACTCGAACAGCACCAGATGGCATCGCTCCAAGCGGCCCTGAAGCAGGGCGTGCAGTTGTGCTACCAGCTGGAAGAGTCCGAACTGGCGGCAGAGGGCCTGCCGCGATTTGACCTACGCACCCGCATTCTGTTCTTTGAGTCTGCGGAAGGCGGAGCCGGTGTCCTGCGCCAACTGCTCAAGGCACCATCCGCCTTCGCCGAGGTCGCCCGCAAAGCACTCGAAGTCTGCCACTTCGATCCTGACACAGGCACCGACCTGAAGCGCAGCCCTGGCATGAAGGAAGACTGTGAGGCCGCCTGCTACCGCTGCCTGCTGAACTACTCCAACCAGCGTGAACACTCGCTGATCGATCGCAAGGCGATCAAGGACGTGCTCATGACCTTGTCCAAGGCGATCACGCGCCAGTCGGAAGGCCCTAAGCCCCGTGGCGAGCACCTCGCCGACCTCATCGCCCGCTGCGACTCCGGTCTCGAAAAGCAGTGGCTCGCGGAACTCGACAAGCGCAACCTCCGTCTGCCCACCCACGCGCAGCACCATCTAAAGGAATTCAACACCCGTCCCGACTTCTTCTACAGGGAACACTCCACCGCCATCTATGTCGATGGCCACCACCACGATTTTCCGGATCGTGCCCAGCGCGACCACGATCAGGAGGAACTCCTGGAGGCCAACAGCATCCGTGTGATCCGTTTCCACCATGCGGACGACTGGGAAAAGACCTTCAACCGCTACCAATTCCTCTTTGGAACCAACGTATGAGCTACTCCCCCGGAAACATCGTATCCTGCCGTGGCCGAGAGTGGGTAGTCATGCCCGACTCGCAGGAAGACCTGCTCATGCTCAAACCCCTCGGCGGTACCGATGACGAGATCGCTGGCGTCTACCTGCCACTGGAGCAAGTCGAAACTGCTTCCTTCGACCTACCCAGTCCCGACAAGCCCGGAGACTACCTCTCGTGCCAGCTGCTGCGCGATGCCGTGCGCCTCAGCGTCCGCGCCTCCGCCGGCCCGTTCCGATCCTTTGGGCGCATCGCCGTCGAACCCCGCCCTTACCAGCTCGTGCCCTTGCTCATGGCACTCCGGCTCGACCCCATCCGCCTGCTCATCGCCGACGACGTCGGTATCGGCAAGACTGTCGAGGCCCTGCTCATCGCCCGCGAACTTTTTGATCGCGGAGAAATCCAAAACATCGCCGTGCTCTGCCCGCCCCACCTCGCCGAGCAGTGGCAGGAAGAGATGCGCGAAAAATTCCACCTCGACGCAGAACTCGTCCTCTCCGGCACGGCTAAAAAGCTCGAACGCGACCTCGGCCCTGGTGAAACCATCTTCGATCGCTATCCCGTCGTCATCGTCTCGCTCGACTACATCAAGGCCCGCGCACGCCGTGACGACTTCGTCCGGGCCTGCCCAAAGTTCGTCATCGTCGACGAAGCCCACACCTGCTCCGATTCGGGCGGGGCTTCGCAGCAGCAGCGCCACCAGCTCGTGGCTAAGCTTGGCGAAGATCAGGATCGTCATCTGGTTCTCGTCACCGCTACCCCTCACAGCGGAAAGGAACACGCCTTCCGCTCCCTGCTGTCCCTGATCAATCCTGAGTTTGGCGACCTCCCACCAGATCTCAGCGGTGAGCACAATCGCTCCCAGCGCGAACGTCTCGCCCGTCACCTCGTCCAGCGCCGCCGTGAGAACGTCCGCGACTTCATGGACACGGATACCATGTTTCCCACCCGCTACCCTGACGAGGCCGACTACGCGCTGTCGAAGGATTACGGTGCTCTGTTCAACGAAGTCCTCAACTACACCCGGGAACTGGTTGCGGATCGGAAGGACGATACCAAATTCCGCCAGCGCGTCCGCTGGTGGTCGGCGCTCGCCCTTCTCCGCACGCTCGCGTCCAGCCCCGCCGCCGCTGCCGCCACCATGCGCAATCGCGCCAAGAGCGCCTCAGCCACCACTGCCGCCGATGCCGATGAACTCGGACGCCAGGCGGTGCTCGACATGATGGCGGAGGATTCCGTGGAAGGAGAGGACGTTAACCCCGGCGCTGACTGGTCGACCGACTCCGAAACCTCAAACCGCAAGCAACTCCTCGACCTTGCTGACCATGCCGACACGCTGCGCGGAGACGGCGATCCCAAACTCATCGGCCTGCTCAAACCACTCAAAAAGCTTCTCGCCGATAACTTTAATCCCATTCTCTTCTGCCGCTTCATCGACACTGCAGAATACCTCGGTGCCGAACTCCGTGAGCGCCTTCCCGGTAAGATCGAAGTGGAAGTCATCACCGGTCGTCTCGCCCCCAGCGAGCGGGAGAACCGCATCGCCGAACTCGGAGCGCGGGAAGGCAAGAAGGTGCTAGTTTGCACCGATTGCCTCAGCGAAGGCGTTAACCTCCAGCAACACTTCAACGCTGTCGTCCACTACGATCTTGCCTGGAATCCCACACGTCATGAACAGCGGGAAGGCCGGGTAGATCGCTTCGGCCAGCCGAGTAAGGACGTTCGCGTGCTCACCTACTACGGTCGCGACAACCGCATCGACGGCATCGTCCTCGAAATCCTCATCCGGAAGCACAGCCGCATTCGCAGTGACCTCGGCATCTCCATCCCCATCCCGGTCGAATCAGATCAGGTCATCGAGGCCGTTATGGAAGGTCTGCTGCTTCGGGAGAAGGGCGACTTCGAGCAGATGACACTCAGTTTCTACTCCGGCATGAAAGACGATGTCGACAAACTCTGGGACAAAGCCGCCGAAGCCGAAGACCGCTCCCGCAATATCTTCCGTCAGGAATCGATCAAACCGGAAGCCGTGCTGCCTGAGTGGCAGGCGATGCGCGCCGCCATCGGCGACTACAAGGACGTGCGCCGTTTTGTGACCATCTCCCTGGAAAAACTCGACGCCGTCGTCCGCGATACCAAGGACGGCCAGACCCGCTTCGTTCTCGACGAATGCGCGCCCGCCGTCCGCGACGCCCTTCCCATTGCCGATTCCACCTTCAACGCCGTGTGGGAACCACCGGCCCCAGAAAATGCGCTCTGGCTCAGCCGCAGCCACCCGGTCGTAGGTAATCTCGCCAGCTACGTCATCGACACCGCCTCCGATCCTGCCGCAGAGGGCAGCATCGCCCGCCGCGCTGGGGTTGTCGTCACCTCCGCCGTCTCTGCCCGAACCGTCCTCCTGCTCCTCCGCTTCCGCTACCACATCGTCCGCCGCATCGGCGATGCCGAAGACCGCCAGCTCGTAGAAGAATGTCAGACAGTCGGTTTCACCGGTCTCGCCTCCGAGCCCCAGTGGCTCACCGACGACCAGGTCGAAGCCATCCTCCAGGCAAAGCCCGAGGGCAACATCCCACCCGACCTCGCCACCCACGACCTGGAGCGCCTCATTGCCCGCATCGAAGACATTCGCACCACTCTCAACAAGAACGCCACCGCCCGCGCCGACCAACTCCTCGCCGCCCACCGCCGCGTCCGCGACGCCTCTCGCTCGAAAGGCCGCTACGAAGTGGAAACCGTCCTCCCCGTCGATATTCTTGGAATCTACATCTACCAGAAACCGTGAGGGGAGACTTTCAGACTTGGAGACGAGAGACTTTGAGAATCAGAACTGGACAATGAATCAAGACCAGATCGAACAACCCCTAGAGCAGCGGCGAAAGAAGATCGTGCGACACACCGATCTGGATGTCTACCGTCGTGCATTCGCCGCAGCCATGGAGGTCTTCCAGCTCAGCCGATCCTTCCCTCCCGAAGAGAAATACTCCCTCACCGACCAGATCCGTCGCGCCTCCCGATCCGTCGCCGCCAACATCACCGAAGGCTGGCGCAAGCGCCGCTATCCCGCGTCCTTCATCAACAAACTCAACGACGCAGAAGGCGAAGCCGCCGAAACCCAGACCTGGCTCCAATTCGCCGTAGAATCCCACTACCTCACCGCCGACCAGACCCGAGCCCTCTACCAGGAATACGACGAAATCATCGCCATGCTAGTCCACATGCAGAACCACCCAGAGCAGTGGTCTCTCTGAAGAAGACTATCAGACGAGGAGACGAGGAGACTATCAGACGAAGAGACAAAAACTTGCATCACCATAACCTCCCGCTCTCCCAGTCTCCCATCTCAAAATCTCCCAGTCTCAAAGTCTCCCCCTCTTCCCAAAAAATGCCCTCCACCCACCCCACCATCACCACGCAAGGCGGCCTGCTACCCGCAGAGTTCCTCGCCGCGCTCCTGGACGGCTTGGGCAAGGACAAGATCCCCGGCCTCAAACCCTCCGACTACCACCTGCCCGGCTCCGAGAAACCCAGCGAGGCCATCAACCGCGCCTGGAACTACCTGCGCGGGCGCTGGGAAGACTTCCACAATCTCGCAGACGGACTGACCAAAGCCGAACCCGGCACGGGCAAGACCCGCGACGCCTTCCTCCTGCCCCTGTTCCGCGAACTCGGCTACGGCCAGCTGGAAAAGGCCACCCTTCGCGAAATCGACGGGCGCGAGTATCCCGTCTCCCACCACTACGGGGCAACTCCCATCCACCTGCTCGGCGTCAACGTCGAGATCGACCGGCGTAATCCCGGCATCCCCGGTGCGGCCAAGATGAGCCCGCACGCCATGGTGCAGGAATTCCTCAACCGCTCCGACGACAACCTCTGGGCTTTCCTCACTAACGGCTACCGGCTGCGCATCCTGCGCGACAACGTCTCGCTCACCCGGCAGGCATTCATCGAGTTCGATCTCTTCCAGATGTTCGAGAACGGCGAGTATGCCGACTTCCAGCTCCTCTGGCTGCTCTGCCACCAGTCCCGCGTCGAGGGCACCCCGCCCGAAACCTGCTGGCTGGAAAAATGGGTCGGCGAAGCCAAGCAGCGCGGCGTCCGCATGCTCGAAGGATTGCGCTCCGGTGTCGAGCAGGCGATCAATGAACTGGGCGCTGGCTTCCTCGCCTGGCCCGGGAATGCCGATCTCCGCGCCCGACTCAGCTCCCGCGAACTCACCACCCAGGACTACTACCGGCAGGTGCTGCGCATCGTCTACCGCCTCATTTTCCTCTTCGTCGCCGAAGACCGCGACCTTCTGCTCGATCCCAACGCCCCTGCCGAAGCCAGGGAACGCTCCTGAAGCACTACGCCACACGCCGCCTGCGGGAGCACGCCCAGCGCAAACGCGGCACCGTCCATCCTGA
>JAGROY010000009.1 GCA_020439995.1 Verrucomicrobiia bacterium | reverse complement strand
CCTTTTCGGCTAAGCTCTAGCTAGACGCTATTTCCTGTTCCTGAAAGCTAGTTGCTCTTCTGATGTTTAGAGGGTTTCAATCGCTCATCAATCAGTAGCCGCCGACAAACGGAAGTATTGACCGGATGTCAGGATTCGCCAGGTGACGGTTGCAGAGAAAGCATCACCGTTGTGGGATACTCCAAGAAACTCAGCCTGGTCTGACACTTTGAACCATTCGTTCAGATCACTCGATGTTTGAAGCTCCAATGGAATACCTTCGGCGGTCAGGGATACGGGATAGGTAAGTAAGAAATCTGGCAGCGGTAAGAGTAGTCTATTGGGTGAGTCAGGAAGTGTGGCTGCCAGGTACTCGATTACAGCTGGATTTCCATCCTTGTCGATGTCTGAGCTGGCAGAGGAAACACCATTGGCTGTGGCCCATTCAGCGAAGGGAATTGCGTCCGTAGTGCCAGGCGTTCCGCCGGGGCGTGCGCTGGGAAGCCAATTCAACGGCTCATCCGCGTCACCTGATCCGTAGACAAGACTGTAACCCGTGCCGTCTGCGTCGACCGGCCACGGGGCTTTGTCATTGTACTGTAAGCTGACGATCTCCCGTCCGAGCGCATCCAGCAGCGTCAGTCGTTCGCCGCTGTTTGAAAGCCGGTTGTCCGGGAACGTTCCGGCGATTCCGATTCCTGGATAGCGGATTCTGAACGCTGCTGCATCGCCTACCAATACCAGGCGCTGACCAGCGGCGAGTTGCGTGCCGGTTTCGAATGCATAGGTGATTCCGTTCGAAAAACGTGTGCCGGTCAGATCGATTGTGGTCGATGAAAAATTCCACAGCTCAATGAACTCGAACGTGTCGGGATCGCTGACACCAAGCTGGATTTCGGCCGGCGTTGGGTCTGCGGGATGGTAGTTGATTTCCGAAATACGGAGGTTCGCAGCGGTGGCTGGAGCGAGTGCCCCGGTACCTGTCACTGACCAGTTCACAGTGCCGATGATATTTCCGATAAAGTCGACAGCCTCGATGTTGTAGATGTTTTCGCCTGGAGCAACGGGCAATTGAGCTTCCCAATTGGTTTCATCCGTCCAGGTGATATTGAGTTCGCCATCGCCCCCGGCAAGTCGAATTTGTCTGATATCGACCCAGCCGGTTCCCCTAAGCGTAACCGTATTGCTGTCTGTCGATTGTCCCGATTCCGATGTCGTTGCGAAGTCGGTCTCTCGCGCCCTGCTGCGGATCTGGCTGAGTACATTGTTGGATCTGCTGTTGATATAGGCGAGATGCGAACTCCATGGCTGGCGGGGGAGCAATTCGTCAAAGTGGTCTGTCCACTGCTGCATGTAGGTGCGATTGTAAGTGGTCTCGGCAATGTCCTGAAGATGGCCGTAGTAGATCCGGGCGTATTTTGGAATGCCGACGATCTTTGCCGCCTCTGGATTCGCCGTGATCGTACGGTTGGCATCGAACGCGAAGTCCATATCATGCGGCAGGAACATGACCCTCCCATCCGGGCGTGCGTAGTACATGCCGTTGTGCTGCGAACCCGCACCAGCGTTGTCGCCCGCTCCTGATAGTACCGCGTAGGCCATGCCGCGCAGCCAGTTGTCGATATCGACGACTTGTTCCAATCCCTCCTCGAAATCTGCCCCCCGTTTGCTGAATTGCTTACAGTAGGCGATGATCGGATCAAAAGTGTCTTCCTCACGGTCGTCTTTGATCATGAAGTTCCAGCGGTAGCTTTCTTTGTCGTCGCCGAGGTCCCGGACGTTGGTGCCGACCACGCCATCAGGTTCCGGGCGTTTGTAGCCGTCCGCGTTTGCAGAAGTGGGATAGTAGATGAGTTCGTATTCGTAGCGCGTGCCATCGGAGCCATCGCCGAACTGGGAATCAATGAAGATGTCTTCGTAGCGGGAAAGTTGGAGGACGGCACCGCCGACGTGGCGATCCTGTGGCGATATGATTTGAATGAGATCGTAGTAGCGGCTGATGTTGCCGCCGGAGTTGGCGATCATGACATCGAACAACATTTCAAACTGTCCTGTGCCGACGCCTTCCGACCGGTCGATGGAAACGGTCTCATGGATGCCGCGGAATTTTTCATCGGCATTGAACCGAACATTGAAGCCTACCCGGGCATTTTGGTTACGCGCCCGTTCACTACCCTTTAAACGCAGGCCGACGTCGTAGTAGATACGTTTTTCATCCACAATCACGGTGGCAGGAACGCGATCATTGCTCATCACATTTATATCGGTATGCAGCCAGTCTCTGACTTCGTTCTGAATGACGATCCGGAAGTTCTGAAGATCAGTTGGAGCCGCGTTGCCGTCGTCCACTTTGTAGGCTGCTCCGCCGTCGATGCCGGCTGCGGGGAATTGGGATAGTCCTCCTGCAGTGTCTTCGGCAGTGATGTAAAAGTGGACAATGGCTGATTCACTCTGACCGGGGAGGGAGATCTGATAGTCTCCCTGGTCGCCAGCCGGTATCATTGAGGCTTGCTGGTAGGCGGCCCCGTTGACTGAGTAGTTGACAATGAGGCTGCTGACTCCGTCGGGATCGGAAACGGTGGCGTGAATCGCAGTCAATTGTCCAGGTTTGGGGACTGCGGGCTCATGGGTCACGTGTAGAAATGAAGGGCCAATGTTCGCTTTTGCCATCGAATTGAGAGTACCCGGAGTGCCTCCGGTCAACGGGCGGTCGATGACATTGGTCATCGGCAGCCGGTTGAAGTAGAGCCGGGTGTTGATTTGACTGCATCCTGAGATCCACTTGGCGCGGAACGATATCTGATACTCCCTGCCGTTGGTGACACGTGAAGCCAGCGTGGTTTCTAAATGATCATGCATGTGACCGGTGGGGCCGGTGGCGACCAGGCGCAGCACCTTGTTTCCCGGCGCATCAGGGTCCTCCACGATTTCGCTATGGCGGTGATTGCCGAGGAAACGCCAGTCGCTGTCACCGCTGTTGAAATCCATGTTGGTAATCAATTGCGCGCGAGTCGAGTCCGGCTCCTCAATGACACTGATGTCGTCAATGAGGATCTCGCCAGCGAAGAGGAGGCCCATCACAAATTCGCGCCACTGATTGTCTGATCCTACGGCGCTTGGAGCTGCTGTTCCTCTGTAGCTGTATGTGTGCCACTCCGACGCCTTGCTGGTGTCGCTTGCCGCCCACGACTCCGGGACGTTGCTGTCTGCATCTGGATCTTTGCGCTCAAGGCTGGAGCCACCGCCGTCAGCGGCAATCGGCCACCGGCCGCCATCGTAAAACCGCACGACATCCACTGGATTGTCGTTGAGATCCGTCAGTTCGATTCGGGCTCCAGAACCGGAAATCTTGCCGGAGAACTCTCCGATGATCTGCACTCCAGGATGTTGACTGGAGAACTCAGTGGCATCGTTTGCAATCACTCCAAATGCACCTGGAGCCAATTGAGTGCCAGCGGGAAAGTCGAACGAGATGCCATCGGAAAGCTTCCACCCGGAGAGGTCGGCCACAGTGTCCGAGCGGTTGTAGATTTCAATCCACTGCTCGTTGGATTCCTCATAAGTTATCGGGGGGACGCCCGCATCGACGAACCGCTGAGCGATCGCTTCGAGGCCGAAGACAATGTCGCTGCTGCCAGTACTCGACTGATGGACTTCGACTGACACCCGGTTGAGTCCTTCAATGAGCAGATTGGCGGGAACATCGATTGGCCCAGTGAGAGTTGCCTCGCCACTGGAGGAGGCAAGCGTAGTCGTATCGACGGCGCCGTCTGGCATGGCAAACCGCCCCACTTCGACTCCATTCACGAAAAACACCGCACCGTCGTCGATGTAGTGCCAAAGGTGCAAGGATTCGATCTCGGCCAAATCGGTGGCGCTCAGCGACCATTCCGTTTCGAAGTAATGTGTGATGACGTAAGGATCGATCGAATTGGGCGGAGTAAACTCAGTCATGATTGGATCATCAAAAACGCGGGTGTCGTAGCCAAGCAGCCCAGCCCCAGATGGCCAGGCGGGATGCGCCACACTTGCCCAGTCTGATCCGGGATCTGTGCCCGATGAGTCGTAGCGCCATACTTGATCAAAGCCGAAGACTGAGGACGGTGCCAACGTTGGCGGGACACCGGGATTCGCTACCCGAGCGGGGCCATTGTAGAAAATCTCGTTGATCACCACGGAGTGCGACAGTGCGATATTGTTTTGTTCACCTGGAGTAGGTGAAGTTGGGTTGAGCCAGGAATTCGCCCACTTACTGCCCGGAGATTCGTCGCGTCCACGGATGCGGTTCGAAACTGTGCGTGCATCCGCCACGATTTGCCGGGAAGGGTCAAAAAGAAACAACCGGTCACTGGAATCGACTGGCCAGGGAAAGAAATCGGAGGACAGCAACAGGTAGCCTCCGGGAGCAAGCATCGTGCCTGGAGGGATGATGGCCTCTCTGTCAGGATCACCTGATACGGACAATATTAACATCCCGGCATCAGACGTGGCTGAACTGTCGTTTTTTAATTCCACCCAGAAATCTGAGCCCGCGGCATTGGTCTCATTGATACGAATCTGGATATCACTGGTGGCGACTGCCGGAGGTTTCAGAGCCGCCTTTAGTCGCGCTCCGAACACTACGTCGCTGCTGCCGGGGCGGGCCTGGTGCAATTCGACCGACAAGCGGTTGGAGCCAGCAACGAGATCAGTCGCGGGGATTCGAACGTCTTCGATCCATGTCGCTTCTGTATTATCGATCGCGAGGGTGTCGAAAGTCACGGCGTCAGTGGGCATGTTGTAGCGCAACACTTCTTTGCCGTTCAAATAGACAACAATTCCATCGTCGACGAGATGCGATAGCAGCAGGTGATCCACTCGTGATGCCGTGTCAGCATTGAATGCCAGATCCGTCTCGAAGTAATAGGTGGTTGTGTAAGGATCGTTGAGCCCTGGGAAAGTGAGCGGTGTTCCGATCGGATCTTGCAGTGTGGGTTCGAAGGCAAAGACGCCGGGGCCTTCCTTCCAGTCCCCGCCAACAGCATGAGACGTGCTCGCCCATTGATCGCCGAAGTCAATGGAGGCCTCTGAGTAGCGCCAGATGGCGTCCTGTGCGAGGAGATCGGTGATCGTCAATTCGATATCGTCATCGGTGGGGAAATTGGTGGTGCCTGGCGTGCCGCCTGTCTGGGCGCTCCATGACCAGTTCTGTGCAGGGCCGCTGGCGGAGTCAGGATCGACCTTGGCCAATGTTGCTCCCGATCCGTCCGGTGCGACAGGCCACGGCTCGCTGTCGCCAAAGGTCATTTCATCCATCAGGCGGTCTGACTGATTGTAGAGTTGCAGCAGTTCTCCGGTGTTGTTGAGTGATCCCTCAAATGGAGCCAGCGCATTTGCCATCGTCCCGCTTGCGATCACGAGGTGTCCGCCGGCTGGAATGATCGTTCCTTTGGGAATGGTGAAGGAGACGCCACCGGCGATTCGCCAACCGGAGACGTCTGACATGATTCCCATTTGATTGTACAATTCAATCCATTCCACACCATCGGCGTCTGCCGCATCGACAGGGTGGTACTGAAGTTCGTTGAATACCACCACGCTGTCCGGTGACGCGACGAGGCTGCCCAGCGGGAAGATGCAGGCCAGAAACAGGACGAGGTTGGAAGTGAAGGAATCTTTTCGGAGCATGCCCAATGTGCTACCGAAAATCAGCGGCGATAACAACCTAAACGGAGAGCGGCCCTTCGGTGACTCCGAGTTTCGACTCAGCTTTCACGTTGCGGCGCACCTCCTCGGCAGATGTCCGATTCTGCAGTAGATCGCTGTATAAACCGAGAATCCGACGGGTTTCCTCTGGGGATTCGTCTAGCAATTCGACCCGGAACCGTGACAATCCCGCATCTCGAAGTGCTTTGAAGTAAGCGACTCCTGTTTGGGATTTGCCTTGGAAGAGTGTGTTTCGACAGCCAACATCTGCTGCCAGGGGGTGATGCATTCCCACACGATCCCGTAGCTGTACTTTGTGTTTTTCGCACGGCCGGCCGCAGTTGGTGTAGTCAGTGCCGGTCGACATGAATGCGCAGAAAACGCAGTGCTCCATGTGAAACATTGGGATGTGCTGGTGCAGCGTCAGCTCCATCCACGTGGATGGCGTTGCCTTCAAAAGACTGATGACCTGAGAAATGTTCAGATCATAGGAAACCGTGACACCTTCGAGGCCTAGCGCCATCAGAATCGATGCAGTGATCGGGTTGGCTACGTTTAGCGAAAAATCACCGACCAGTCGCAGCGATTTGTGACCGTTGAAGTAGTGAATCCCGCCCAGGTTACGAATGAGTACGCCATCGGGCTCTGCGCGTTCGATGAGTTTAAAAAATCCTTCTTCGCCGGATTTCTGGATGCGTGGCGTTGCGAGAAAAACGGGGACAGTGCTGCCGCTTTGGCGATGCTGGTCGACGGCATCCCTGTAGCGGCGCACATCTTCAAAATCCAGATAGATCGCCTGCGCCATGGCCTCCGCAGCACATTCCATTTGTTCCAGATTTCGACAGAGCACTGACAGGGAAGGGGGGGCAGCGTCTTTCGCTTCAAGCACAGGCAGCAGCTTTCGCCAGTCACTGGTCTCGACAGTCGAGCGTCGTCCCGGAGCGGGTGTCAATGAGTCTAACAATGTTACCAATGCCCTCCGCATCCGGTTCAACTCGCTGACTGGTAGGATCACGGAATCTGCGATGGCGATCTCGAGGGTGCCCAACTGGTAGGCGGAGTCACCCAGTCGCCCCAGTTGCTTACGCAGCACCGCCTCGTCAAGTGGATGCTTCTGGGCGATCTCAAGCGGCACGGTCGACGCGACTTTTGTCCCGCTCTCATCATGAAGCACTACGAGGGGCTCTCCAGCACTTCCTGTGACTCGCAGATGAAGTGCCTGCTTCTTTGCCGCAGGATCCCTGCCTTGCCAGATCTTGCGAAGTTCCTGATTCAATTGCGGATCGTCCGTTTTCCATACCCGGCTGCCCTGATAGACGGAGCCGAAGTTGATATGGCCTCGCTTGAAATACACCCTCTGTCCATCGATGGAAAAGATGCGGCCTCCCTGTTCGCGATTCGTATCTCCACCGGTATCAAAGACGACGCCATCGCCAGGATGCAGGCCTTCCGTATCGATCAACTCCACCCAGTCCGGCCCGGTATCTTCCACGTAGCCCACGAAAGCTCCACGTTTCTTGCCAAACCTGGCTCCGACTAATTCCTGGTGATTCACGCCGTGGAGCCAACCTGGAGTGAGTCCCCGCGAAAATGTCATTTCCAGTGCGTACCGATCCTTCTCCGTGATCGTGTCCTCCGTTTTCCCCAGCGCGGCATCAATCGCCTTGCGGTATACAGCCGTCACTCCCGCTACATACTCTGGAGATTTAAGTCGCCCTTCGATCTTAAAACTGGTCACACCCACACGAATCAGTTCTGCGATCTCAGAATGGCCTGCGAGATCCTGCGGTGAAAGCAGGTAGCGGCGATCACCGAGGTCGACAGTTTCACCATCCACCACCAGATCGTAGGGCATGCGGCATGCCTGGGCGCACTCGCCGCGGTTGGCGCTGCGTTGGCCAAGTGCTTCACTCGTCAGGCACTGGCCGGAATAGGCTACGCAGAGCGCGCCGTGAACAAATACTTCGATTGGGACGGTATCTCCGTCAAGTGGGTGAAATAAGCGCAGCTCTTTCAGCGACAGCTCTCGGGCCAGCACTGCACGGTCGAGTCCCAGGATCTTGTGGACGAGTGCCAGGCCCTCAGGAGAAGTAATCGTCATCTGGGTAGATGCGTGCAACCGCAGAGAAGGACAGATCGTGCGTAGCACTTTGGCCAGGCCCAGATCCTGGACGATCACTGCGTCAATTCCACTTTCTTCCACCGCCCGCAGTTGCTCGACTGCCGCCTCGAGTTCATCCGTGAATATGAGGGTGTTCATTGTGGCGTAAGCCTTGACGCCGAATCGGTGAACGTAGTCGACCAGAGCTGGGAGATCTTCTTCCGAAAAATTGTCAGCGCGCATCCGTGCATTGAATTTCGGCAGGCCAAAGTAGATCGCGTCCGCTCCGGCCCGGACGGCTGCCTGAGCACATTCCCAGTTACCCGCCGGGGCCAGTAGCTCTGGACGGTGACGGGTATGAGCGTCCTCAGTCTGTGCTGAGCGTGAATCGTCGGTTTGTAGAGCTTCTTTTGACACGGTCTCGATCTGGTGAAATCGGACACTGTTCAGCGAACTCTCTACAATTTCGAGCAGTTCCTCAAAATCATCCCATTTTGAGTTTCTGAGCGGGCGGCAAACAGCCGAAGAAAAGCATTGCACATCTGTTGCCGAAAGGTTCAAGTGCGGCGTTAAATTTAATGAAGGCGAATATTTTGCTGAGTATGGGATGAAACAGTTTTTTGCTCTGTGCACTCTTGTAGTCAGCTGCAATTGAGGGCCAAATTGCCTGATTTTGGGTGAAATCCGGCTAGGGCTTTCGCAATGAAAAATCCAATTACTCTATGACAATTTCCTTCCTCCTCTGGCTCAGTGCGACCTTCGTGGTCGGCATCGTTTACGCATCTTTTTTTGAGTGGGCTTTGCACAAATACGTCATGCACCGTCCTGTCGGTAAGTTTCGCTATGCTTTCCAGGCCCATGCAGTGGTTCATCACCAGACGTTTAAGGCTGACGAAACCTACCATCTGATCCACGATGAGGATAAGCACACCATCCCAATGGCGTGGTGGAACGGGCCAGTACTAGTCGTTTCGTGCTCGGCACCCTTCTGGGTCACTGGGCTCATCTTCGGCAACTGGGCGATGGTGACCGGTGGCCTGCTGGCAGGCGTCGCTTACTATAGCACCTATGAGTACCTCCACTGGTGCATGCATCTTCCCAAGCAGCGTCAGATCGAGAAACCATGGTTTTTTCGTCGCCTGAATGGACATCACCTCCTGCACCACCGTTACATGCACAAGAATTTCAACGTCGTGCTACCATTCGCAGACCTTTGCCTGGGCACTTTGATGTCCAGGTCCCCAATCTGTTTCAATCAAGCCAAGGGCGATTCCGTTCCTAATGTTCAGCCGCTCATCACCAACATCGAGCAGGCACCCATCAGCGCCGACGAAAAGAAAAAGGCCAGTTGATACATTTTTTACAATCTTTCCATATATTTTACGCTAATCTTGTTGAAGCTATGAATACTACCGCCGAAGCCGTTTCGATCGAAGAATCACTCCACGCGCTGTGCGCAGCGATTGTCGCAGACAAAGAAACCAATGCCGCCCGTGCCCAGGCTGAGGCATTCCTTGCAGACCAGGAAGGTGTAGCCCTTTATCGCGAGGTCATGAATCTGGGTCGTTCTCTGCACAAGCTTGAGCACAGCGGCGAAACTCCTTCGCCTGAGGACGTCGCACGATTTGAGGAACTGCGTAAAAAATCGGATGCTCACGAGGGGATTACCCAATTCAATGAAGCTCAGGATCACTTGCAAAGTATTGCGAATATGGTGAATGGCTACGTGACCAAGACATTGCAGAACGGCGCGATCCCGACCGAAGAGGAGATGCTTGCATCTCATGGAGGATGTTGCGGCGGAGGTGGTGGCGGGTGTGGATGCGGCTGAGAGGGATGGCTGCGGGCACTTCGTAATCTCAGAGGCCACAACAGATTTCTCAGCCTCGCTGGCGCCATTATCCAGCCGGAAGCTTTTCGGCTGGGATGTGGGTTATTGAGTGCTCTCACCGAGTGTGTGACTGTCCGTCCCGGCAGTCGTCTTCCCACGATTTGCGGGGAACGTTTCCTTTTTCGATCGGATCTGATCATCTGATGTTCCCGGAAAGATAGGGGCTTGCTCCAGCCGCTCGAGTGCCTTAGCGTTCTCAAATGAGAAATTATATTTTAGTAGCAGTGTTAGCCTGTAGTCCAGTTGCTGGGGGGGCTGACGAGCCAGTGCCACCAAAAGAGGCTGAAGTTTCCGCCTCAGCGATCAAGGACATCTCCGCTGTTGAGGCGAATGACTACCTGAGTTCAGACGCACGTGCCCGGGACAAAGCCGTGGTTCTCGATATTCGAACCGGCAAAGAATTTGCTGATGGTCACATCAAAGGGGCAATGAACCTCAACTTTCTTGGGGACGATTTTAAGGCGAACTTGGAGAAACTGGATCGAGACAAGGTCTACGTGATGCATTGTCAGTCCGGCGGTCGTAGTGGTAAGGCGAAAGCGTTATTCAAGGAATTGGGGTTCAAGAATGTCCTCCACATTCAGGACGGCTATCGCGCTTGGGCTTCCGCGGGATTCCCAGTTGAGAAAGGTGCTTCAAAGGAATGATATCCGGCCTTTCCACGCTGGTCATGACGGTGATCGGACCCGATCGACCTGGCTTGGTTGAAATTTTAGCGGAACCTGTTTCGAGGCATCGGGGGAACTGGTTGGAAAGCCGCATGGCTCACCTCGCGGGTGAGTTCGCTGGTATTCTCACGATCGAGGTGCCGACTTCATCGCTCGAAAGCCTTCGGCAGGACCTTGCAGCCCTCGCTGCGCACGGGTTGCAAATCACTGTGCAGAGTGAAGCGGGTGAGAATCCTGACTTAGGTGAGTTGCGCCAGTTGGTTACCTTCCACCTCGTTGGTCAAGACCGGCCTGGGATCGTTGCGAGCGTTTCCCGTGTTCTTGCCTCGAATGGTGCGAATGTCGAAGAGTTGGTGACCGGGTGCAAGTGCGCACCAATGACTGGCGAGACCTTGTTTGAGGCAGAAGCCACCGTTTCGGTTCCAGATTCCGAAGCGATCTCAGCACTGCGCGGTGCGCTGGAGTTGATCGCCGCAGATCTCATGGTGGACGTCACTTTTGAGGGCTTATAGCGCCAGTGCCTCATCGCGTTCTCCCTCCGTTTGGAGAGGTCAAGATTGACTGCGCTTTTTCCTCCCAAGCGATATTTTTGTCGGAAAGACGACATCAAACTTTGGCGCTCCAAAATCTAAGATCTAAGTCTAAGGCTTTCAGCCGATTAGGATTGAGGTTCCCACTAGCTCTGACCGCCGGCGAGGGCGGTGCCAAAAAGAGACGGGCTATCGGGTGTCTGGCTGATGAAGCGTGCGCTTGCGATGAATGGTGAAATGATTACCCGGTTGATTTCGAACCTATTTCTTCCGTGGTTCAGCGCGCTCAGCACGGAATTTGCCGATTTGGGAACGTATTCTTCGGAAACCGGTCAGCATTCCTGTGATTGCCACATGCACACCAACGAACCAGGTCAGCACTTCGAACCCAGATTGGATGTTCACGCCCAATCGCCAAAAGACCGCATACCATCCGCTGACTACGGTGAGTAGGAACAACGTCCACCGCAACCAGATTGGATATCGGTCTCGCAGCGCTCTCAAGCGCAGGCCGGCGACGTTGGTAGCTGCACTGCGAACTTCGGAGACCAGCAGCCATTCGTAGAACTTTGCGGGCGGATAGAACACGAGGGTTGCGCAGATCAGCCAGGCTGCGAACGCGAGTATGAGTTTGATTGCAACGACCAGTACCAATGCACCAAGGCATGAAGTCTCACTCACAAACTCGCGGATCATCTCAAAGGCCCGGCCCGGAATGCTCAATACCCGATAGACGAATGATCGGTGAACGACGGCTCTAAACAAGAGTCTCTGCGACGCACGGTCGCTCGGATCAATGGCGAGAGCGCTGCGGTAGACGTCTTCCGCCTTTTGCGGATCGAACAGCTGGTTCAAATAGATGTCCCCAAGGGACGTCAGAAGGTTGATGCTTTCCGGAGTTCGGGAGAGAGCCGCTTCCAGTTCTCTGACTCGCAGCCACGCATCCTTAATGCTTTTTTCCATCACGCCGCCCAGGCGAACCTGCAGGTTGATGATATCCTGATCTTCCGGATCGAGTTGCCGACCGCGTTCGAGCGCCTTTTTTGCCAGCTTAAGTTTTCCCCGCCTACAATCAGCAAGTGCCTGTAGATAGTAGTTGTAGGAATCGTCAGGAGCCTGTGCCATGGCGACGGAGATGTGCTTGTTTGCTGCTTTCAGGTTGCGAAAGCGTAGCTGTAGGAGGCCCGCAAGCTGGTGGTAGCGCAGTTCGTTGGGGGACTCTTGTAAAAGGATATCGACGTGAACAGCAGCCTCTTTGTCCCGGTGCAGTTCTAGTAGTCCGCGCGCACGGAACTCATGCGCCAAACTCGATGCGGGGAACACCGCCAGATGTTCTGCACACATTTCCACCAGTCGCTCGGATTGTCCGGCTTCAGCCAGATGTATCAATCGGGCGAGGGATATCTCCTCATCATCTTGCATGTTCAAACAAGTGCGAGGTTCCCCCTAGCTCTGAGCGCAGGGGAGGGCAATGCCAAAAAGTGACTGGCCATCGGGTGGCCGTGGCGTCGTTTCTCTCCTAGATCTAACTAAGGCGCGGATCGTTGCGGCCGCTTCGCAAGTGCGATTTTAGTCGCGACTTGATTCGCGGCGTCGGCTTGCCTCCGCAATTTCATCCAGACGGGCCAGCGATGGCTGGGCATGAACGACGGTGGCCGTCTCCATGTCATCCCAATCGGCGACTGCGGCGAGTTGATGCTTGCCTTCCGAAATGAGGAGAGCGGCAATTCCTCGTTTGGAAACTGCCCCCGTGGCTTTCGCTGAGGTCATAGCTTCCGCCTGAGACCGCAGTCCCAGGTGCTTGAGCAGGTTGCGAACGGGCTCGATATCTGTGACGCGTCCGTTTTTGCCGTGTGTGATGGATGATGGTTCTCCCATGAGAGTGTCACCAGACCTGTTCTAGGGCTCTCTGGCAAGAGCTTTTCGCCTTCTGAAGGTGAGTTCCGCGTGTTTTTGGCGCTCCGCGAGGAGGCGGTGCTTCAATTCTGCGCTGCTTTGGGAGGATAATAAAAATAATGATTGTATTCAAATTGTAATTACATAATATACCCGATGGGATCACTGTTAATGCATAAATTAGTTGAAAAATGATTCAAAGTATTGGGGGCTGAAGCGGCGGAAATTGCGACATGACCGTGGGGTGGCGATTATTACCATTCTGTCGGTCTTGATGCTGATGACGGTACTCGTTCTTTCGTTTTTTGCCTTGGCGACCAACGATTTGCGCGGGGCAAAAACAAATGCTGAGCAGTTGCGGGCTGGTACGGCGAAGGATATCGCGATTAATCTGGCAGTAGCGCAGATCCGAGAAGCTACGACCCGGGCGGATACCACCTGGGTCAGTCAACCGGGGGCGATTCGCGTGATCAGCAGTCGAAGCCGTTCGAGTCAGGGCGGAGCGATTTACAAACTCTACTCTTCGAGATCGATGATTGCAGGAAGGGTGGACCAACTCGCCGCCGACATTCCCAATGATTGGAGCCAGCGTCCAAATCAGTTTGTTGATATCAATCGACCCATACTGAGCCCTGATCCGGCGGATCCGGAGAATGTGGCACGGGCGGCAGTGCATTTTCCCGTCGTGGATCCGCGTGCTTATCGGGGCGAGGGAGAGCCGGGATCGGTAGAAGGTTTCGACTACGACGACTCTGCGTTAAGCGGAATTGTGAAACGCGGTCCGGACTACCTGAAGCGGCTGCCGATGCCAGTGCAGTGGCTATACGTTCTGCAGGATGGATCGCTCGGCTATCTGGACAACTCGAACCGTTTTGTGGGGCCGGTTCTGGCTACGGAGGAGAACCCCATCGTGAGTCGGATCGCTTTCTGGACGGACGACGACAGCTGCAAAGTCAACGTCAACACAGCATCGGAGGGTGTCTACTGGGATACGCCACGTGTCGACACCGACGAAGATCGTGAGTATGCGATTATCCAGCCCGAGACTGGCGATTTTCAACGCTATCCAGCGCATCCGGCAATGACCAGTTTAAGTGCTGTGTTGTTTCCCAACGAGGGCGCAGGCGAAAATGGCAGGCTGGACCCTGACACTGCGACAGATCTTAAGAAGATGGAGGCGTTGTGGAGTCTGGCACCGGGAATCAAAACACTTGGATCTAATGAACCGGTGGCGCCCTACCACCTTCATGCGACTCCTGATGAGATCCTTTTCACCAGTGATCTGCGGGCAGGCAAGCGCCTCGTGCATCCAGAAATCACTCAGGAGAAACTTGAGCGCGCCCGCTTTTTTCTATCGGCGCGGAGCAAAGCACCGGAGACGACCTATCTGTCCAAGCCGCGAATTGTGATGTGGCCGGTGGCGGAGGCGGAGAATCGACGCACGGGATTCGATAAAGCTTTTGCGTTCTGCGGAACGATCGGCGGCGGTGCCTACTTTTTCCAGCGTGGCGATGCCTATAGCCGACACAATGAATTCTATGATCGTGCCGATCACCGGAACGCGGATCTTTACAACTACTGCAAGAAGCTCACCGACGAGCCACTGCCGGGGTTCGGAGACAGCTTCACCAGAAAGTACGGTGCGGGTAGATTCGATGACCGTGACAACATTTTAGCCGAGACCTTCGACTACATCCGGGGCACCAACTTATACGACGGTTTCAATAGCTGGTCGTACACTGCTGGCGGCGAGAATGATCGCACCGTCGGGCACGGTCAGATCGCTCCCATCTGCCTGTGCGGAGGCACGCGGGATCACCCCGAGCGCTGGTCGAACGCCAGAATGCCATTGCCAAAAGGGTTCGGACGGATGTTTGGGTTGAGTGAGGTTTCGCTCATTGCAATACTGCGGGCCGAGCGGATCTCGGAAACCGAGTCTCGTGGATCGCAGGCCGACATCGACCGCTACGGCCTGCAGCCGGGGCAAAGACTGATCCAGATGGGATTGATACTGGAGGCATTCGCACCAGCGCAGGGCTGGACGTCATTGCAGCCAAAGATGGCAGCGAGTTTTGGCGGTGGTTCCCGAAACACGAATGATCGCCCGCCCGTTTCCCTCAGTCTCAATGGTGTGCCGCTTAAGTGGGCGACCGGTGCAAGACGCAATGATGCGGCAGATTTTATACAATCGTCCAAGTCACGTCCGAAAGACTGGATCGCTTGGGGAGGGGCGGCAGGTGTCAGAGTTTTCAACGACATGCTGTCGTTTGAGCCTGTCGTCATCGATGGTGAAGCGGATGATCTGGAATTTTCCGGCACCACTCAGTCGGATCCCTTGCGCGTCATTCTGTATGATACCGAGGCGACGAGTTTTGATGTGAACAATCTGGTGCAGTCCTACCAACTCGCGTTTCCGCCAGCCAGCTTCGCGGTGCCCGACTGGTGGTCGCCGGGAGGTTCGCGCTCGGGCGAGAATTCTCTGAAGGTGCGGATGCGTGAGGCGATCCAGAATGGAGCGGATCGCTTGTTCTCCCCAAAGTCGGACGTGGTGCAATCTCTGCTGCCCAATCACGGCGACTATCGTTTGATTTGCAGCAAGCGGGTGATCGAGCCTCAAGTGTTCTTGCCGCATCCCCTCTACGGCAAGAATCGAATGGCGCACGCGCTGATGGATTTTGTCGGCCGGGCCACCGGTGTGCAACCACTCGCGGGCGCAGTGTCCGAGGGCGATTTCCTTCCCGGTGTGAATTACCCTGCACACCGCGCGCCAGATTTTCCTATCAGTACTGCAAGTGAGGACTGGGCAGCAGATTCGCGCGGTGGACGCGGAACGATACTCCCAGCGATCACTGGAGACTTCGACACAGGAGTCGGCAATGCGTCGGATGGCCCATTCATCAACAAGGCCGACGATGGCGATACCAGAGGAATGGGTTCGACTTCCAAGGCACCCTACTTTGACCTGATCCGTGAGCCACGGCACGAAGCGCGTTCTGTGTTCACTCCCAATCGGTTGATCCCCGGTCCGGGTATGCTGGGGTCATTGTCTACTGGAGTGCAGGCAAACGTGCCGTGGCAGACGCTGCTGTTTCGCCCTCATGCCAATCACTACGGTGCCACGGGGGTACCCGACCACATGTGGATGGATGCGTTCTGGATGCCCGTGGTGCAGCCGTATGTCATTAGCGAGCCCTTCGCCAGTGGCGGTAAGCTGAACATGAACTACCAGATCCTGCCTTTCCGCTACATCAAGCGCGCGACCGGACTCCACGCACTCATGAAAGCGGAGAAATTCCTCGCCATTCCAAACAGTGCCAGCGCAAGTTACAAAGACGGAGCGGGAAATCAAAAGTGGCGGCACTTCATTGCGATCGATGAAACGTTGAAGCAGTGGGAGGAAAAATTTGACCGTGGCGAGGTGTTCAGATCGGCATCAGAAATCTGCGAGATGTATCTGGTGCCCGAAGGGCAGGAATGGTCAGGAGTCAGCGACATGGAGAAGTTCTGGGATGTGCATCAGTTGACTGGTGACAATGTTAAGGAGCGTCCCTACACGAACCTCTATCCGCGCCTCACTGTAAGATCCAACACGTTCACAGTCCACGTCATTGCGCAGTCTCTTTCAAAGGTAAAGGGCACAGCGCCCGATGCATGGGTCGACGGCAGGGATCGGGTCGCTGGAGAATTTCGCGGGTCAGCTATCATTGAGCGCCACATTGATCCCACAGATCCAGACATTCCTGATTTTGCCGATTCAGCAAGCAAATTCCAGGCAAGCCTGGACGACTACTATTCCTACCGAATCGTAAATTTAAAACGGTTCGCCCCCTGATACCGCCTGGCTACAGGGCTCGGGGCACTCCTCGAGCCGTGTAGGTTGCCCGGGTAACAATATGATGTCCGCAGGAATAGAAACGCTTGCTATGAACAGGAGATTGCGCAGTAATGGCCATCATTATTCTATGAGAACCGTGCACTTTCCGATCGTTGTGGCCGCATGCACTTGCGGGTGGATCACCCTGCTGTCCCCGGCGTTTTCTCAGGGGCCACCACCACCGGATTTTCTCGACAATCCGCCGCCGCCTGTCCTCGAACGGTTCGACGCAGACGGCGATGGCAAACTAAATGCTGCCGAGCGAGCTACGGCTGAAGCGGAAATCAATGACCGCTTCGGCGATGCGGGTGGCGTTCCATTTGGCGGGCCACCGTTCGGCGGGCCGGGAGGAGCGATCGAAGAGATGGAGCTCGTCGAGCAGTTCGATGCCGATGAGGATGGCTTTCTCAACAAGGAAGAGCGGGCTCAGGCTCGCGAATACAAAAAGAAAACCAGTGACAGCGCCAAGCGGGGACCAGGCGGGCGAGGGCCTGGCGGCGGCAGGCCTCCAGGAGGACGCGGTCCAGGTGGCAATATCGAGAAGCCTTCAAAAGGTGCCACCGTTAGGCCAAGTGATGTCGAATCTTTCAAAGGTGTCGATTTTTATGATCCCTCTGTGGTGCGCACCCTCTTCTTTGAGTTCGAAGATGAAGACTGGGAGGCAGAGATGGCAGACTTTTACCACACGGATGTCCTTGTCCCCGCAAAACTGACAGTCGACGGCAAGACTCTCAAGAAGCAGGTGGGCGTTGCCTTTCGTGGCAACTCATCGTTCTTCACGGTGGGGGCTGGGAGCAAGCGGTCGCTCGACGTGCGTATTGATGCTATCGACAACGATCAAAACCTGCGAGGATACAATACGTTAAACTTGCTCAGTGGCCATGCCGATCCCTCATTCATTCGTGAGGCATTGTTCAGCACCATCGCGGGGAAATACATTCCCGCGCCCAAGGTCAACTTCGTGAAGGTGGTGATCAATGGGGAAAACTGGGGCATCTACGTGAATTCTCAGCAGTTCAACACAGACTTTTTACAGGACTGGTTCGACACCAAAAAGGGCGTTCGGTGGAAAGTTCCCGCAGCCCACGGCGCGTCCGCTGGCCTTGTATACAATGGCGACGACGAGTCGGCCTATTCCGCTTACCAGCAGAAGAGTGACAAGAAAGATAAAGACGCTCTCAAGCGACTGATCAATCTGTGCAAGTTGCTCAACGATGCGCCAGGAATGGAGCCGGATAAGATTGAGGCGGCATTGGCGCCAGTGCTGGACATTGACTCGGCCCTTTGGTTCCTCGCTATCGACAGGGTATTCCTCGATGGTGACGGCTATCTGAGCCGTGGCAGTGACTTCGCGATGCTCGAAGACGAGTACGGTCGTTTTCATATGCTGCCGCACGACAGCAATGAATCCTTTCGCAGGGAAGGCGCAGGCGGCCCGGGATTGAATGGCGGTGGTACGGGGGGGCGTCCTGGCGAAGGTCGCCCAGGCCGCGGAGTGCGACGGGAAAGACCGCAGGCTCCAGATCCTGTCGATATCTCATCGGCCTTCGCTGTCGGGCCGCTGGATGGTTCTGATGACGAGCGCACGCCATTGTTCCGCGCCCTTATGGCCTCACCTCGAATCAAAGCCCGCTACCTGGCGCACGTCCGGACACTTACCAACGAGTGGCTGGACTGGGCGAAAATGGGGCCGCTTGTGCAAAAGCTCCATGATCAAATTGCAGATGAGGTCATGGCTGATACCAAGAAGCTGTATTCCAATGAAGCTTTTCAAAGCAGCATCGATGGTGAGTCAACCAGTGGCCCTGGTAGCAGGCGTTCTGCGGTGTCGTTGAAGACATTCGTTTCGAAGCGGAACGAGGCGCTGAGAAATCACGCCGATCTCATCCGTCCAGTGCCTACTCTAACGAACAGTGTTCCGCCCGAATCACCAGCTGCGGATGTTCCAGTCAAGATTTCTGTCGATGTTAGTGGGACGGCGGCGCAGACAGTGCTTTTGCACTACTCGGCAGAACCCGGTGCACCATTCGTCACGGTGCCAATGCAGGGCAGCGGAACCTTGTCGGCAGAGATTCCCGGTCAACTGGCGGGCACTCCGGTCGCCTACTACATTGAAGCTCTGACTGAAGGGGATGCGGCTGCCGCTTTTCTTCCGGATGCAGGTCAGCCGGCCGCGTTAAAGTTTCAAATCGCGGTGAAAAAGACGGGAAATTCTCCTATTGTCATTAACGAGGTCGTTCCCGCGAACAAGAACATCAAGAAGGACCCGCAGGGCAAGTACGAAGACTGGATCGAGTTGCACAACACCAGTGATTCCGATGTTGTTCTGGATGGATACTGCCTCACCGATAACGAGGAAAACCTGCGCAAGTGGCCATTCCCCGAAGGAACCACCATTCCAGCCCAAGGATACCTGATCATCTGGGCGGATGAAGACGGTAAGGATGAGGGCCTCCATGCGAACTTCAAGTTGTCCAAGGACGGCGAGACGGTCATTCTCAGTGATTCGTCAAATGCTCCAGTCGACATCGTGGTATTCAAGAACATTGGCACCGACGAGGCTTACGCTCGCAAACTCAACGCTCCAACTGAGTGGGAGGTTCAGCTGCCGTCACCAGGGAAAGCGAACCGATAAGTTCCCGCGAGTGAATGGGATCGATAAGCCTCTGTTGCCTGAAACAGCTGGAGAGCATGAAGGAGGAGGTGCCCACCGTGAGGGTGAGTGCCGTGCGCTGTTACGGCAACTGTCGTCGGACGCGGTAGTAGCGCACTCCGGCTGATGGTGCCGACCGGTCGGTCAGCGAGCCTACGTGTTCTTCCACGCCGGTGGTGACCTGAGATCCCTGGAGGCTGGTGTCCCAGGTTTCGCAGTCGGAGCTGGTTTCCACTTGGTAGCGGGTGGACGGTTGGGCATTCCAGAGCAGGGAGACATCGCCGTTCGGGAGCCGTTTGATTTTCACTCTCATGGGGGCGGAGAATGGTTCTTCCTCGCCGATTGCGTTCACCGTCCAGTTATCGAACAGCATCCAGTTATCGCCAGGATTGCTGACATCGGAGATTTCCCATTCGGCAGAGAAGTCACCCAGTTCAAGGTTTGCTGCCGAATTGCTGAACGGCGCATCAGTGAACAATTCAGTGTCGTCCAGCGCTGCGGTCCATCTGTTGTTTGCAAAGTCGATGCGGAGTCGCAATTGGTATAGCTTGCTGTGTTCAAAGGTCACACTGGTGTCATAGAATCCGTCACCATCCGCCCGCCAGATTCCAAAATTCTCCTCAGTATTGTCGAAAACGATCGAGGCAAGCAGGTCTGCATTAGAGTTGAATACTGAGATGTAAAAGCTGTCGTAAAAAACGGTGTCGAATGAATCGAAAATGGCAACACTGGCTGAGAACTCGATCACGGGAGTCTTGCTGGCGACGGGATCGTAATTGATAGGGCGGTAGACCGAGATGATTTTGTCGGACGTGTCCGGTACCAAAAAGCCGAGTGACGCGCTGCGATTTCCCTGCTGAAAACGATCGTCCACTGTGCCATGAACGATCTCATCAGGATGGGTGCTCTCCCAGCCATCCTGACCAACCAGTTTTCCATCGCCAGCGGGGAAGTTCGAGAAGTCGGTGTGATAAAGTTCGGTCGTTTGCTCTGCAGCGATTGCCGGAACAGCCGTGGCCGCAATGGCGAGAAAAAGCACAGCCATAGTGCAGAATCGAGAGAGTGACTGGAAACGTTCGGAGCATGCCATCATTTTGTTGGACGCCCGCGCCGGCTGACTATTCAATTGGCGGCAGATTTTTCGGCTCGCGGGTGCTATGCGAGTTTCCTCAATGCTCCAACCCGGTCCAGCAGGGGCGGGTGCGAGTAATACATGAAGACGTAGAATGGATGCGGTGTGAGATTTGCAAGGTTGTCCTTCGACAACTTCTTTAAGGCTGTGATCAGGCTGCCTGCATCCCCCGTGACCTCTGCCGCGTAGGCATCGGCCTCAAATTCATTCTTACGGCTGAATATTGCCATGAGCACAGACAGTAATTTGCTGACTGGCTTGAAGAGAAGTGAGAACAAAATGAAGCTCAGGTAGACCGATGTCTGCTTGACTCCAAAAGCGGCGAACAACTGCTCATTTTTCAAAAACAGGTCGATAAGAAAGAACAGCACACCAGTCTGCAGGATTCCGATGATCATGGACTGCACGATGTGCTTCTTCTTGAAGTGGCCGATCTCATGTGCGAGCACGGCTACCAGTTCGGCTACGCTGTGTTTCTCAATCAGGGTGTCAAAGAGGGCGATCCGTTTGTTTTTTCCGAAACCAGTGAAAAAGGCGTTTGATTTGGAGCTGCGTTTGGAGCCGTCCATCACCGATAATTCGCAGACGGGGAAGTCGCAGTTCTGGGCCATCTCGTTGATCGCAGATTTGAGCTCGCCATCTTCCAGTGGAGTGAACTTGTTGAAAAGCGGCATGATGAACCTGGGCGCCAGGTATGCCATCACCAGCGAGAAACCGGACACTGCAATCCATCCCCACAGCCAGGCCAGCTCGAACGTTTCAAAAAGGTAAAAGACGAGCGCGAGCAGGGGAAGTCCAAGCGCGGCGCCAAGAGCGAGTGACTTCACCTGATCTCCGAAGAACGTGCCTTTCGTTGACTTGTTGAATCCGTATTTTTCCTCGATCACGAAAGTGTCAAAGTACTCCCACGGGAGCGATACAACGAGGCTGCCAAGGAAAAGGACGCAGATGTAGGAGATCCCCTGCAGCAATGCATTTTCCGTCCATGAGCGCACGAGTTCATCCAACCACCCAAATCCACCGAAGAGCCAGAATGCCAGAAAAACGACGAGGCTGAAGGTGGATTGAATAAGGTCGAATCGCGATGTCTCTTTCGTGTATTCTTGGGACCGGTGGTACTCGTCTTCCTCATAAACGTCCGCGAAATCTCTGGGGAGTTCGGGGCGCAATGCTTTGAGGTTGAGTAACTTCGCTACAGTGTCGAGGATGAATAGCCCGAGGACAGCGAAAAGGATGATCGAGAAATAAGGGTTTGAGAAGTCCATGAATATACCTGGGAATGTGGAGTGCATTCCGACCGTTGGCAATTCACAATGCCCACAAGGATAGTGCCTGTCACCCTTGAACCCACAGCCACGGAGCGATGGCTAATTCTGCCGTGCAACTTCGGTTTCAGCGTCGAGCCAGTAGTGCGTAGGGTTACGGCTGAAGCCATCTTTTTCAGCAAGGAAGTATGCCAACTCCTGTGTCTTCACGAACAGCTGTTCTGGCGTCAGTTTTACTTTGGAGGAGGCTTTCTTCGCTTTCGCTTTGACCGCTTTCTTGGCTACCGTTTTCTTCGCTCCCAGAGAGGCCTTGGGCTTCTTCTCTGCCGTCGCTTTTTTGGTAGCCTTTTTTGTTTCAGTCGATTTCTTCGTTGCCATTTGGATTGTTGGTTAAGACGTTTACTAAATATTGCAGGCAGGACGCAGGAAACATGCCATCGTGCGCGGGATGCAGCGCCCCGGCAGGAATCCTGCTCACACTTTTATTTATATCGCAATTCCGACTACGCTACCTGACTTTTTGACAATATGGACGAATTCCAACGTTTGGAAGATGATGCAGCTCACAAACTGAACTGGAAGCGGTGGGGGCCATACGTTTCTGAGCGGCAGTGGGGAACGGTGAGAGAGGATTACTCTGCACACGGTGACTGCTGGAACTACTTCCCTCACGATCATGCAAGAAGCCGTGCTTATCGCTGGGGCGAAGACGGGCTTCTGGGAATTTCTGACCGACAGTGCAGATTATGTTTTGCCCTGGCGCTATGGAATGGCAAAGACGGCATCTTGAAGGAGCGCTTGTTCGGATTGACGAATCATGAGGGCAACCATGGCGAGGATGTAAAGGAAGAGTACTTCTACCTGAGATCTTCGCCAACGCACTCGTACATGAAGGCGCTGTACAAATATCCGCAGGCAGAGTTTCCATACTCAGATCTCGCAGCTGTTTCCAGTGGGCGCAGTCCCGAGGAACCAGAATACGAACTGTGTGACACTGGTGTATTTGATGAGCGGCGCTATTTCGACGTCACTGCCGAGTATGCGAAAGATTCGCCGAACAGCCTGCTCATCAAGATCACTGCGACGAACAGGGGGCCTGATTCTGCGCCACTGCATGTGATCCCGCAGATCTGGTTTCGCAATACGTGGTCGTGGGGGGAGATTCATGACGGAGTGTCACAGAAGCCGAAGATCGAGCGGAAGTCAGACTCACGTCTCGCTTTGTGGCATGAAACGCTGGGGGCTATCTGTCTGGAGATCGATCCAGAGAATCAGGTGGACGCGATTCTGTTTACCGAGAACGAGACCAACGAAGAACGCATCTTTGGGCGTGTTCCCGAGGAGGGCAGTAAGCAATATGCCAAAGATGCACTGCACTCATACATCATTGACGGCAAGACCGACGCGGTGAATCCCGCGAACTACGGAACAAAAGCGGGCATCGTTTACAAACGCGACATCGCATCCGGGGAAACTGTAACTATCCGATTGCGGCTTTACGATGCGAGGGAAGACCCGGATGATCGTGGCTTCAAAAGATTTGATGCTACTTTTGCTGAACGGGAGCAGGAGTGCGATGCGTTCTACGATGAACTGTTGCCAAAAACTCTTTCTGTGCAGGAGCGAAATGTGGCGCTGCAAGCGTACGCAGGTCTGCTCTGGTCGAAACAGTTTTATCACTACGTCGTCGACGACTGGATCAAGGGTGATCGAGCCCTGGGCCCGAATCCGGAAAGCCGTACCAGCGGCAGGAACTCAGAGTGGAGCCACGTCTACAGTCGCGACGTGATTTCGATGCCAGACAAATGGGAGTACCCCTGGTTCGCTGCCTGGGATCTTGCTTTCCAAGTAGTGCCTTTTGCTCGTTTCGATCCGAAGTTCGCCCGCCGCCAAATTCTTTTGTTTCTCCGCGAGTGGTACATGCACCCCAACGGACAGCTCCCCGCCTACGAGTTTGCGTTTGGCGATGTAAACCCGCCAGTGCATGCGTGGGCGGCGTGGCGTGTCTACCGGATACAAGCAAAGCGGGGAAACAGTGACGTCGCCTTTCTTGCCAGCGCATTCCAGAAATTGCTGCTCAATTTTACCTGGTGGGTGAACAGGAAGGACACGAACGGCAAGAACATTTTCTCCGGTGGTTTCCTCGGGCTCGACAACATCAGCATCTTCGACCGATCGAGCTGGGAGCTGCCGACGGGAGGCGAGCTGCAGCAGGCCGACGGCACTGGTTGGATGGCATTTTTTTGCTCGAACATGCTGCGCATGGCACTCGAGCTGGCGAAAAAGAGCGGGCCAAACAATCGAACCGCCTACGAGGACATGGCGTCAAAGTTCCTTGAGCACTTTGTGCAGATCGTCGACGCGATCAATACGCATGGCGGCACAGGCCTCTGGGATGATAAAGACGGGTTCTACTACGATCAGATCCTGCAGGGCAGATCGGTGACGCCGATTAAAACACGCTCACTCGTCGGTCTCATTCCGTTGGCAGCGGTGTTTATTATCGATCAGGAGACGCTCGATGCATTGCCCGGCTTTGCCAAGCGATTCAACTGGTTCCTGAAAAACCAGCGGGGACTGTCCCGCCATATTGCGCCAGACCTCGTCGAAATGCCGACTCGCTGGCTGATTTCGACGATTCCCCGTCAACGACTCAAACGGGTGCTGCGCTACCTTCTGGATGAAGACGAGTTTCTGTCGCCTTACGGCATCCGGTCATTGTCTAAGTTTCACAAGGACACGCCTTTTGTGCTCACGACAAAAGAGCATGACTACGTACTGGAGTACGTGCCCGGTGAGTCGAAGGCGCACATGTTTGGCGGCAACTCCAACTGGCGTGGACCGGTGTGGTTTCCCTTGAATCACCTCCTGATCAAGGCGCTTGAGAGCTATCACCATTTCTACGGTGGCCGCTTTACCACGCAGTGCCCCAGCAAAGGAGGACCTGATGTAACGCTGGCCGAGGCTGCGACAGAAATCCGGCGGCGACTTCTGTCTTTATTCATGCCAGATGAAGATGGGCACCGACCGTGCAATGGCGGAGATGAACGCTTTGCCAGTGATGAAGGGTGGCGAGATATGGTATTGTTCCACGAGTATTTCGATGGCGACAACGGCAAAGGTCTTGGTGCCAGCCATCAAACTGGATGGACGGGATTAATCACCGAGCACATTCGTGAACTTCACGATGAAAGTTTGTTGCAGAACGATAAAGCAAAAAAAGAATCCGAGTGAAGCGAAGCATCGAGAACCCACGCCTTACCATTGCAGGATGGGGAGCTGTGTCGCCAGCGGGATGGGGAGCGGAGCCACTTCTATCCGCTGCACAATCTGGTATCGTTGCTGATCCAGAGGTTCGCGAGAGAGCAGGTGCGGGGCGACCGGTAAGGGTTCGTCCGGTGCCTCCGCCAGAGGCTGGCCAACATCTGCGTCATCCACGTCTGCGGCGGGCAAGTCCACAGGTGAAATTTGCCGCAGCTGCCTGCATTGAGGCGATGGGCGTCGAGCGTGCAGCTCTGGTCAAGACGGGCCAGTGGCGCCTCGGAGTTGTGTTCGCCACCATGTGTGGAGCGGTGCAGTATTCGAATCGCTTCTACGAAGAAGTCCTGAAGGAACCCGCGACAGCCAGCCCTATTCTTTTTCCGGAGACGGTGTTCAATGCGACGTCCAGCCACTTGTCGGCAATTTTCGGGAGTCAGGCAGCCAATTACACATTGGTAGGAGACAGTGCCGAGTTTCTCGCTGCCCTGCATATCGCGGCTGATTGGCTACAGGATGACATTGTCGATGGCTGCCTGGTTGTGGGATCGGAGGAATTGGATTGGGTCAGCTGGGAGGCAATGCAGTTGTTCAATTCGAATGGCATCGCGGGCGAGGGAGCTGGAGCAATATATCTTGAATGGGATAAAGGTGAGCCAGGTCAGGATTCAATCATTGTGGAAGGAATCACGGAGCCGGCGCTTTGGCTCAATCAGCGTGAGAAGCGGTTGGCGGCGCAACAGGCTCGTGCGGGATTGCCCGATGGCATTTCGAGGCAAGCTGTGCTGGCATTGAGCACAGCCGGTCATGCGAAGACTGACGGCGCGGAGTCGGATGTATGGGAAGACTGGCTGGGGCAGCGAGTCGCTTCAGGGCTGTTGCTGGGCAATTGCATGGGCGCTGGAGTCGCCTTAAATGCAGTACTTGCGTGTGAATATCTGGCACGAGGGATCGCTGCTGAGGCAATTTTGAGCGCGGCTGGCCACCACCATCAGTGTCTGGCTGCCTGGCTGCGGTCTGCTTGAGGCCATTTTGATTTGAACAGCCAAGGTCGGCGATTCTTGCGATTTGCAGTTCTGAGACTCCAGTTTCTACCCGGGGGCGGTTT
>JAGROY010000081.1 GCA_020439995.1 Verrucomicrobiia bacterium | reverse complement strand
AAGACAACGCGAAGGCTACGGATCCCGAGCGTTGCGGTTGGCTTTACGGGCTTTACAAGCCAGAGATTGATCCCAAAACCGGAAAAACGCTGGATGCCACCAAACCTGCGGGCGAATGGAACCACCTGCGTCTCCTCGTGACTCCAGAGAAGTGCGTGCACGAAATCAACGGCGTGAAGTATTTCGAATACGTACTCGGCAGCGATGACTTCAAAAAGCGGGTCGCAGCCAGCAAGTTTTCAAAAATGGACAAATTCGCCCAGATCAATAAAGGCCACCTGGTGTTTCAGGGCGACCACGGGAAGGTTTCCTTTCGCAACATGAAGGTGCGGAAGATCAAGTCAGGGAAATAGTAGCCGACTGGGCTCTACTGGGTAGCTTTAAGGTGTTTCGGTGGAGGCCGTTGCGGATATCCTGCTGAAAATGCTGGCGAATGCAGCTGTACCGTCGGTTCTGTTCCACCTGCATGGGATGGTGGTTGCGCTCCTGCTGATCATTCCCCTCGAAACACTGATTCTGGCTCGCCTCCTGGATATTTCCCGGTGGCGAGCCCTTGGATTTACGACGCTGGCAAATCTGGTGTCTACTCTCTTGGGCATTCCCATCGGCTGGGGCGTCGTTCTAGGTGTGACGGAGGTGCTTTCTCATACAGCGTCTGCGTGGATGCCCCAGTGCCTGGTAATTGGCCTGTTTTGTGCCGCCCTGCCGACAACGACGATCGGAGGGATATTTGGGGCGCTCTGGATTCTCCCGCTCTACTACTACGTAACGGTGTTCTCTGAGTGGGGCGTTCTCCACCTGTGTCTACACGACAAGTCCAATCATCAACTCTTGAAGGCAAGCAGGGTAGCGAATGCAGTTTCGTACGCGTGCATCGCAGTGGGGCTCATCGGGTTACTGTTAAAAGTGCTGACCGATCCGTGATCAGTGGTGTCAGCTGGAAGAGGGGATGCACCCCAGTGTGCCAAAGACTCTCGGGGTGGCTTTGATTTGGGGGGCACAGATTGGTCAATCTTTCATGATCGCATCTTCACAGGAGGAGGAATCGCGCTTTCGCGAATGAGTAGAGTGGTGCGTCTTGTGATTTCGAAAATGGCTCCAAATGAACGCCTTGTGTTCGATCTTTGAGTGATTGTCGCGATTATGCATTTCCACTATAATAAAAATTACCATAATTGATTTGTGTAATCAGATTTGCGGATTATTTTTACCATAAATAAATCGCTAATCTGAAAACAATGGCAACTTCAAGAATCATTCTCGGCGCGCTGCTCACTGCATTCACCGCACTCATGAGTGCGAACGGTGGACAGGTGGTTTGGAGCAGTGAACGGATGGCAACCAACCTCACCAGCACTAACTCCCCGCTCGGCGACGACTTTCGATTTGAGCTTGGCGGGTTTGCCAATGGTTTCGTGCCGACCGCGGCGAATGTCGCCTCCTGGCGGTCAAACTGGATCACCGTAGGTGCTGCTGACTATAATTCGCAGCTGGGATTTTTCGCTGCGTCTACATCTGTGGATTCGGCGGCAGCCTTTGGCAGTGCTGCCTACATCTGGGGCTTCAATCGCGAGTTGGCGACTGCGGGTGCCGAGTGGGTATTGCTGACCAATCCTGAGTGGATGCTGCCGTCCGCAGGAACGACGATCGCGCCGCCGCGGCAATGGAGCACCGGCACTGCAACGGTGGCTGTGCTGGGGAATGTAAATGCGCAGCCTGGAATTCATTTGCAAACCGCTGCCGTGGCCGGACAGGCAGTCGGATCCGCAAGCGCTACCGCATGGCTTGCAAGTTATGGACTCAGTGAAGCCAGTGACTCGCAGATATGGGAAGCTGATTCAGACAATGATGGAGTCTCCAACCTTCTTGAATATGCAACAGGCACTCATCCATTAGTCGCATCCAGTTTCTCACGTGAGTCTGTGTATATTGCAAGCTACGGAGATAGTCAGTCTATTACTCTAACATTTGACAAAAATCCGGATGCGATGGTACATTACCAGATTGAATTATCGTCAGACCTCAATCAATGGACGTCGGGAGATGATTTTGTCGAAGTGGTAAGTGATGCCCCGGATCGCATGACGGTTCGCGATATGCTTCCACTTACTGCCAATGAATCACGCTTCTTTCGATTGAACGTTTCTCTGTTGCCCTGACTTGATTTTCTGACCGGTAGCGGTCGCTAAGTCATGCCTGAGATAGAGGAGCGTTTCTGATACTGGAAACACATGAAACACAGACTCTATCACCTGATTCGCCACAGCGGATTTCAGGGGGCTCGATCCTTTGTGCCTATCTTACTTGCGCAGTCTTTGCTATGGCTGGCGGGTTCGGAAGCATTCGGGCAGACGGGCGCGGGCTATGGGATTGCTGCAGCTGAACCGATTGGGGCGTATCTAAACGGTGTGTTTCCGGCATCGACGCCTGGAGTGAGCGGAACCCCGCAGCCGCCCGCCACCTTGTCGGCGACGGGAACCTTTGCGAATCTATCGACCCTTACGCCAATCACGGGACTCATTCCTTATGACGTTAACTCGCCGCTTTGGACGGACGGGGCGTTGAAGCGCCGATGGATCGCTGTCCCGAATGACGGCAGTCACAACAGTGCGGGCGAGCGCATTGGCTTTTCGGCAACCGAGCCCTGGGACTATCCCGTTGGCACAGTATTAGTTAAGCATTTCGAACTACGTACGAATGTTAACAATCCGAATATCATTCGACGGGTGGAAACGCGCTTCATCGTGCACGCTACGGACGGATACTACGGGGTGACCTACAGGTGGAGATCCAATAACCTTGATGCGGATCTGCTGATCTCCGGAGAGGCGGAGGATATCCCAATGACTCAGTCCAACAGGTCTGTAGTGATGCAGACATGGGGTTATCCATCCAGAGTAAACTGTATGGGGTGTCACAATGCTGAGGCCGGATACGTGCTGGGGCCGCGCACCTGGCAACTCAACGGCGATCTCACTTATCCAAAAACTGGAGTGACGGACAATCAGCTCCGGGCTCTGAATCATATCGGGCTCTTCTCGCCAGCATTGGATGAATCGCAGATCAGTGGGTATCTGCGCTCGGTAAGTTTGGACGATACCTCGGCTCCAGTGGAAGATCGGGTGCGGTCTTATTTGGCTTCCAATTGTTCGCACTGCCATCGACCGGGTGTGACGAACGCCTTTTTTGATGCGCGTTTCACAGTTCCGCTGAGTCAGCAGGGAATCGTAAACGGGGCGGTGCTCTACAGTCAGGGGATTGATGGTGCGCAAGTCATTCGCCCGCAGAGCATTGGGCAGTCCATTATGCACCTTCGCACGTCGGTGCTGGGCCCAGAGCTGATGCCACCGATCGGGAAAAATGTCATTCACACCGAAGCAGTAGCGTTGCTCGAGCAGTGGATCGATTCCCTGCCCGCCGATTCAGGAACGGGCAACCATGCTCCAGTTGCCCTCGATGACAGTGCGTTGACGGCATTTCAGGCGGAAGTGGACATCGACCTTCTAGCGAATGACAGCGATCCTGACGGCGACCCTCTCACGATCGTAAACCTGACCCAGCCGTCGAGCGGCTTGGTGAATCAGTCTGGCGGCATCGTCACTTACACTCCTGCAAGCGGTTTTTCTGGCGATACCACGTTTACTTACCAGCTGGATGACAGTGCGGGTGGAATTTCTCAAGTAGCGATAGTAACAGTAACGGTCGCCGCACAGCCCACTGCTACCGGACTCCAGTTTACGGATGCCACATCCATACTCCCGAACACGAATGTCCACAGTGGCGTTGCAATGGGAATCGCCGACATGAATGGTGATGGCATGGACGATCTGGTGCGGCTCAGTGGTGCGCAGGAAACGTTGATTGAGTTCCAGCACTCCGACGGCACCTTTGGACACTACACGATGGGATTTGCCTTCGGCGCGAAGCAGTGGGGACTGGCATTAGCCGATGCGGACGGTGATGGGATGAGTGATTTTGTCGTCGGTGGCTACTACGATGGGTTGAAGTTCTTCCGGGCAAACTCGACGGGCACCGCCTGGACGCCGACGAACCTCCCCGGGCCTGGGATTTTTCTCCAAGCCGTGAACTTCGCGGACATCGACAACGACGGGTGGCTGGACATTTTCGCCTGTCACGATGATGCCGAAAGTCACAAGTATCGTGGTGATGGTGCCGGATGGTTCACTTTCGATCCGTCAATGCTGGACACCTCTGCACCGCCCTCAGACAGCTCGGGCAACTACGGGACGACCTGGTCCGACTACGATGGTGATGGGGACGTCGATCTCTACATATCGAAGTGCCGTGGAGGCGTAGCGGATCCCGCTGACAAGCGACGCATCAACAAGCTGATGCGGAACAATGGTGACGGCACTTTTACCGATGTTGCGGCTGCCGCTGGTATGGCGTTCGGTGAGCAATCGTGGGCGGCCGATTTCGCTGACATCGACAATGATGGAGATCTCGATTGTTTCGTCGGCAACCACGGCGCTGCCAGCTACATGATGCGGAACAATGGCAATGGCACTTTCACCAATGTGACCGGGGCCAGCGGGATCAATGAGAATTTTTCGGTCATCCAGGTGGCTTTCAGGGATTTCGACAACGATGGCTGGATCGATCTCCTGATGGTCGGCTCTGAGCACAGGCTTTACCTCAACGACGGGGACGGGACGTTTACCTTGAGTGCGAATTTATTCACTGCTGACAAGATCGAATCCTGTGCGGTGGGCGATTTGAACCATGATGGCTTCGTCGATGTTTACGCCGGGTATGCAAGGATTTACAACACACCCACCGCGATCGCGGATCGGTTGTTCCTCAATGCCGGAAATGACAATCATTACCTCGCAGTGCAATTGCAGGGAACCTCCTCCAATCGGCAGGGGATAGGCGCGCGGGTTGAGCTGACTGGGGCGTGGGGTACTCAGGTTCGAGAGGTGAGAGCAGGGGAAAGCTACGGGGTCACTTATTCTCGCACCGCACATTTTGGATTGGGTGCGCAGCCGGGGGCTTCCAGTTTGACTGTCGTCTGGCCATCCGGGACCGTCGATACTCTTAATAATGTCAGCGGCGACCGCTACCTTGCGATCATTGAGGGGAGCACAGCAGTCCCGGCAATTCAGGCGCCTGATGCCCAGTTCGGCGTCGCTGGGAATGCCGTTTCCTTGCAGATTGCAGCTACCGACCCAACCGGAGACACTTTGACCTACACCGCATCCGGACTGCCTGGCGGACTGGCGATCAATCCCTCGACTGGCAGAATCACCGGCACCTTGTCCGTCTCGTCGATTGGCGCGCATTCGTGTTCGGTGAGTGCATCCGATGCATTCACCACGGTGACGGCTTCGTTCTCGTGGAGCGTGTCGCCCGATGCCACGCAGTGGGCGCAATGGCAGCAATACACGCCGGGTGCGGGTGCAGCGCCTTCAGCCAACGGGGATGGTGATATCTTTGACGATCTCATGGAGTTTGCGATGGGCTCCGATCCAAATCGCGGTGCCAGTGCGGATGAGGGCCTGCAGTTGAACGTTTCCGACAATGCTGTTGCTGCAATATTCACCCGTCCCGCGAATCTCAACGGTGTCAGCTGGATCTTACAGCGCAGCCCGGATCTTTCACAATGGAGCAATGTCAGTGTGAGTCCTTCGATCACCTCAGTCGGTGCGGGTGTTGAAACTGTTGCCTACTCGGGATTGCAGAATGAGTCCGGCCTGAGCGCTAACGAAGGTTACTTGCGATTGAAAGTTGTTTTGGAAAATCCGGTCGCAGCCAGCTACAGCCTGCCGGTGGGGTGGAAATCGACTGCGATCCAGCCGGGTTATCGAACACACGGGAATGGATTTAACCGGAAGGCGGTGTATTCGGGGAAAGTGGCCAGTCAGGCAGCACAGTCATTGACGACTGAGGCGGGGAGTATCAGTGGCTTGCTTGACAGCAATGCGCGTTACTACATCGAGTTCACATCTGGACTGGCGGAAGGTCACCGTTTTGACCTGGCGGCAACCGGATCCGCAGGTAGGTCGCTGGTACTGGATTTTGCGCCAGAGGCTCACAATACCCGACCGACATTGCCTGCTGGGCTCGCGGGTTCACAGTTTGTAGTTCGACGCCATCTCACCGTGGTAGATGTTTATCCGCCCTCATTGTTCAAAGGCGGTCGCGACCCGGCATTGGTCGATCAGCTTCAGTTCTTTGTTGGCAACGGTTACGATACCGTGTTCCTGCTCGACCTTGGCAACGGCAGTCCGGCCTTCTGGACCAGCAGCGGCAATGCATTGCTGGAAGATGCCGGACAGCGAATTTTGCCGCCTGGAGTCGGGTGCTTCATCAGGAAAACTTCATCGTCTAACAAGGTGACAGTGTCAGGCCAGATCCGCGTCAATCAGTTTGTTCAACCACTGAGGAAAGGTCTGAATATGTTTGGTGCGCCCTATCCTAAGGATCACTCGCCGGCTACCCGGCACATGTTGCTTGCAGACGGATTCTATGGCAATGCGAACCCTGCCAGTGCCGATCAGATTCAGGTCTGGTCCGGCGATAGCTCAGCCGCCGAATCGGGATTCAAGTCCTACTTTCTGCTCGACGCCGGGGCGGGCTCTGCTTACCGCTTCTGGTCAGTAATGGAATCCGCTGCACTGTCCAACGAGGACAATGCAGTCCTGTTCCGAAAGGACAGGGCGGCCTTTCTCAAGTGTGCCGGAAACCGTGCGGATTACGTGGTGCCGGGTCTGTCGTATCCGTGATTGCAGACGGAGAAAAGAGTGATTAGCTTCCCAAGCTATGACGCGCGTTGCTGCCTCCTTGATCTTGATGTTGGTAGTTTTCCTGCCGAGCTGCTCATCGATTTCCGATGCTCGGCGCTGGCAGGATGCACGGCAGATGCAGACGGCTGCTGGGACTTATCGTGCAATGAGGCTGAGCTATCTTTTGCACGTCCCGCGGGGCTCAGCACCGGAGAATGGCTGGCCGCTGGTGCTGTTTCTTCACGGGGCAGGGGAACGCGGATCAGATGTCTGGCAAGTGGCCACTCAAGGTCCGCCTGCACGTCTTGATATCGATCAAAGGCTGCGGCAGAGCATTGTGGTTTCGCCGCAGTGCCCGAAGGAGTGGTGGTGGGACAGCGTCACTTTGAAGCAACTCCTGGACGAAGTGCTGGCCTCCCAGAATGTCGACCGCTCACGCATTTACGTTACCGGGTTGAGTATGGGGGGCTACGGCACTTGGCATCTTATGACGAGTTATCCGAACCTGTTCGCAGCTGGAGTTCCCATTTGTGGTGGTGGTGATCCCAATCGATACAAAACCAGGGGAGCACCGGACTGGATCCCTGTGACCTTCGACGAATCCCGCCTGTCTTTGCTACGAACGGTCCCCGTCTGGGCGTTTCACGGCGCACAGGACAAAGCAGTGCCGATCGCCGAATCACAACGCCTGGTGACCAGGCTCAAAGCCATCGGCAGCCCGGTTCGTTTCACCGTCTATCCGAACGCAGGACATGATTCCTGGACTGCTACCTATGCAAATCCCGCCGTGTGGGACTGGCTGTTCAGCAAGCACAGATAGGAATAGAGCGGGCCTCAGTGGTGCCGAAATGAATTCCTCACGCTACTTCTCTTCACAAAAGCGGTCGATGTCTTTGAGCTTACCGAAGACGATGAGATGGTCGTGTTTTTGCAACTTGAGGCCGGGTTCGGGAGTGCCCAGCACGGAGTATGCCGAGTCTCCACTGGTAAAGCTGGTGTCCGCATTGTCGGGACGGCGCACGGTGACAACGTTCAGGCGGAAACGCTGTCGCAGATTTGCGTCGGCAAGGGTTTGGCCGTCGAAGGAGCCGGGCATTTCAAGTTCGACGATGCCGTGGTCCACATCGATGCCGAAGTAGCGGCGCACGGCATCGTTGGTGAGCTGGCGTGAAAAATAACCAGCGGCGAGGCTTTCTGCCCGGATCTTTCCGGTGATCTGCATGAGGCCCAGAATGTGCTCGTGAACCTCGTTGATTACCCGGGTGTAGATGCGGGGGACGCCGAGTTTCTGGCAATGGGCGGTGATCATCAGGCTGGCCTCAAAGCCTTCTCCGATGGCAACGACTGCTGTGTCCATGCCTGCAACGCCCAGTTGAGTGAGTGCATCGAAATCAGTACCATCGGCCTGAGCTGCCATGGCAACAGCGTCGCGGATTTCGCGTATGTGCATTTCGTCCGTGTCGATGGCGAGCACTTCGTGACCGGAGTCGGCGAGTTCGCGGGCGAGTGAGGAACCGAAGTAGCCGAGTCCGATGATGGCGAATTTCATAGTTTGAATGGGGTGATCAGATGATGTGTCTGGAGGGGATCAGTTCAGTGGCAGGCGGGCGTCAGGCAGGTCGTAGCGGCGGGGCACTGTGCGCCCGACAAGGGTGAGTACCAGCATGAGCAGGCCAACGCGGCCTGCGAACATGCTGAGGATAATGATGCCTTTGGACAGGGGGGCCAGTTCCGCAGTGATCCCCCGGGACAAGCCGGCGGTGCCAAAAGCGCTGAAGCATTCGAAGATGATATCGACGGGGTTCAACTTGGGATTGTTCCAGCTGACGAGCAGGATGGTGAGGGCAACCCAGAGTACGGATAACACGATGGTGCCGGTGGAGCGTTCGACCACTTCCCGCGCGATGCGGCGGTTCCCGATGTGCAGACTCTGATGTCCGCGGATGAGGCGTATGAGTTCTCCGATTGCGATCGCGACAGTCGTCGTTTTCACGCCGCCGGCCGTGCCGCCAGGGCTGCCGCCTATGAACATGAGAGCGCAGAGCAGCACCACTGTGTCAAAGTCGTATGCGCCGAAGTCGGAGATATTGAACCCAGCAGTTCGTGCTGTGACGGAATTAAAGACGGCCTCCCAGAGGTGAGCTTCGGTGAGGGACCAGTGCTCGGTGATGAAAATGGTAATCACACCGACGATCAGCAGCGAGGCGCTGGTGATGAGAGTGAGTCGGGTGTGCAGGCGGAATGGGAGCTGCTGATGCCAGCGGGCGATACGGCGGGATCGAGGTAGCAATCGACTTAGCAAGCTCGTAAACCCGCGCAGAAGTAGGCCAGGCAGGGCATGCAGCACGGCAAAGCCCAGGCCTCCTGCAATGATCAGCACCATGATGACAGATAGCCCGGGATGGTTCGTGGCCGTGCCGGGATCTGCCAATCCATCGGCAAAAGTCGAGAAACCCGCATTGCAGAAAGCTGATATGGAGTGAAAGACGCTGTCCCAAAGTAAGCGGCCTTCCCGAGGCGGATTGTCGGCCCAGCTGTAGTAGAGCAGCGTGGCTCCCACAGCCTCGATCGTAAGGGTGAGCACCACGACTTTGCCGATGAAGTGGCCCATCGTGCCGAGGTTATCCTCGCTGAACAGCTCACCGAGGCGGGCCTGATCTCTTAGAGTGATCCCTTGCCCGACGATGACGGCGATGAAGTAAGTAAGGGTCATGATGCCGAGGCCTCCAATCTGGATCAAAGCAAGGAGGATAAACTGCCCTTCCTGCGTGAAGGCGGTCTCCGTATTCACCACTGCCAGACCGGTGACGCAGATGGCGCTGGTGCTCGTGAAGAACGCATCCAGCCAGGACAGGCCAGCGACGGTCGCATTCGGCGTCTTCAACAGCAGCGTCCCGCCGACGATAGCGATAAAGAAGCTGATGACGAAAAGGGTGCCGGGCCGTGCCTGCTGGAGGAAACGAGAGCGCGTGAGTCGCAGCACCCGTAGGCTGAATGGAATCACCAGTGTGAGTTGAATCACGACCAGAGCGATGAGCGCTGCCGTTCTGGGCGCGACGAAATCACCCAGCCAGTCGCGGAGCGGTCGCTCCAGGCCGAACCTCGCGGCCGCCAGCAGTAAGACAGCTCCAAGAATGGAAAACCGCAGGAGCGGCGCTTGACGTTTGTCTTTCCATGCAATTCCGGCTTCCGCAAGCAGGGCGAGTAGCACGAGCGACCACGTGAACCACTCCGAAGCGCGAGCCCCGGCCTGGCTCATGGGCCAGCCGAGTTCCCAGACGAGTAGAATGATCGCTGCCGTGCCGATGAAGGCTTGCAGGATCAGGAATACGGCAACCGGTACGGGTTTCGAGCTTGGGGTGGCCGAATGCATCATCACCAGAGAACGGGGCAGGTTCTATACCTCGCATTTCGAGGTCACGCAAGGCGCGGAACGCAGCTGTGAATGTCGGCAATGTCGGCAGGTGAGCCGGTGCTTATTTTTGCAGGGCAGGCAGCGTCAGATTGGATTTGTCGAAATCCATTTCCAGGAATTCCATCAGCGAGGAGCTGATCGGGGAATCGCTGTTTGGCTTCGTCAGGCAGAGTGGAGTTGAGTTGTGTGGCGGTTTCCTCATGGAACGAATCCCGCTTTCATCTCCATGCGATCGCTCCATCAGCGGGTTTGTTACCTTCGTTCAGTCCCTGGCGGATAGGAATCAAAGATGGAGGAGCCATAGAAAGGAGCTCGAGCTTTAGCTCGATTCTCCGGTGTTGGGCTGAAGCCCAAGCTACTTTGTATCGCTCACTCCACCTTCACCCTGTGAGGTATGCTCCACAGGTCGGAATCGTGAATTCCAGCGACGATTTCCATGCCGAGTACTGCTTTGACCGCTTCCACTTTTGCCTGGATTCCTCCAGCCAGCGGAGGATCGATTGGAATATCCGAACTTGTGGGCTGGCATTGAATCCCTGGATGGCTCAATGCTAACCCATAACAGTCTGCTGTTTAGCGGAGATTGGCATCCGGCTAAGTTTTCAACCGCTTCCATCGCCTGGCAATGATACTGAAGAACAGTCCTAGCCCCGCAATCTGGATCACGGCAGAGAGAACGCTTCTGAGAAGGCTTTCCTCATCAGGAAGCATTAAAAAGACCACTGCCTGAGCGACAGCGGTGCCAGCAAATACGCCACTGCCTGCGGCCAGAGGAAGTATCCAGATAGCATTCCTGAAGTTTCCCCTTTGCTTCGCGGCAGAGGAAAAGGCTATCGCGAAGAACACAGAAAAAATGAGGTAAACGATCATGGAGGCTATGATGTTCGAGTAACCACAGTCGAATAGCCACCAATGCCGCCATTGTCAAAGATTGGTTACAGGGCAACGTAGCCCGGAGCACACGCATACCTGAAAACCGACAGGTGAGCCGGTGCTTATTTTTGCAGGGCAGGCAGCGTCAGATCGGATTTGTCGAAATCCATTTCCAGGAATTCCATCAGTGAGGAGCTAATCGGGAAACGCTGTTTGGCTTCGTCAGGCAGAATGGCGTTGAGTTGGGCGGCCGTTTCCTCATGGAAAGAATCCCGCTTCCATTCCCATGCGATTGCACCATCAGCGGGTTTGTTGCCTTCGTTCAATCCCTGCCGGATCAGTTCTTCCGCCCGGGACTTCATGAGGCGCTCCACTTTGTCAGCATCTTCTGTAGACAGGGCTCCTCCCGTTTCGAACAAGCCCCGGAAGAAACGTCCGTATTCATCAGGCTGGTTTTGAAAGTCGACAATCTCCGGCAGCGCTCCCAGGAACTCCACTGCCTGCCGTTGATCGGCGAGAAGTTCCTCGGGTGTTTGCGGTGGCAACTCCTGACCCAGTGCACTGGCTTGTCTGCGGAGTCGCGCCGCTTCGTGAGATGCGAAGAACTGTGAGGCTTGGGCACCGAGTTGTTCGATCGGGCCAAAGCTGACGACAATCTCATTTTTTACTGTTTCCAGCACCTGGGCTTCTTCGCCAGAGGTCTCAGTATCGATCGATTCTGGTATCGGTTCAGGAATCTTCATTCCCTGAGACTGGTGGGGAATATCAGCTGGGGGCAATGTTAGGGAGGATCGCTGGCCGGTTCGTTCGGAGACATCGCGAGCCCGGAGCACGGCCAACTGTGCACGTAGTCCGACATTCTCCCGCCAGAGCCAGCCTGCAGCCAGCGACAAAACGAGCGGGATCAAAAATCTGAGGTGCAGGCGCTTGTAGAGGGAGTAGCGGAGCTTCATTGTTTGGCATAGGGGATTGACAGGATGACGCTACCGTCGGCAAGCGCTTGCCGCACTGACTATTATTCGCAAGATTCCCAGTCTGCAGTTCCGCAGGGGGGACGGGTGGCACGAATTAATCCGCAAAGACTTCAGGCTGTTCAAGAATGGTTCATCTGAAACGTGCAAGCTTTACACACAGCCAGACGTTGTTCATCAAGTGGGCGCGCGGCACGTCTGCCCATTCGAACTAGAACAATTCACTATAATTAATTCGTGAAACTAAATAAACCTTGCTTATTCGTCAGTCTTTTAACCCCCGGGCTCCACGCCAAAGGGGACGCCATTCCGCAGCAGTACGACTATTCCTATCAGTTGTATCAAGAAGAAAATGACCGGATCAGGATCGAGTCTCATTATGTCCGGGGGAAGCTGGACATCACGGATTCAACTCAATTTCGCTTTCAGTGGCTGAGTGACGCGATCACTGGTTCATCTCCCACAGGTGCAAAACCGGGAGGTGATCAGCCCGCCATTGCAAATCTTGAAGACCTCCGCACAGGGATTCTTGGCGCTCTTTCTCAAAAAGCAGGTGACCACCGGATCGAGATGGAAGTGTCGTATAGCGAGGAGGACGACTACGTTTCGAAGGGGGTCGCTGTCAGTGATGAGATCGAGTTCAATCAAAAGAACACCACATTTGCCTTCGGCGTGAGCTACCTTGATGACACGATCAAGACCGTGCAGCTGGGAGACAAGCGCAAGGACAGCTACGATTTCTTCACTGGAGTGACGCAGGTGATCGACAAGAACACCGTGTTTTCTGCAAACCTCACCCTTGGATTCAGTGATGGATACCTGAACGACCAGTACAAGATCGTCCAGCGCGATGAAAATCTGACGCTGCCGGATGTTCAAATTGATCTTGGTGGAGGTGAGCTCCTGGTGATTCCAGGGGAGCAGGTGCCGGTGGTGAATATCTACCGTGAGAACCGGCCTGATTTTCGTTTTCGTCAGGTGCTGCAATTGGGAGGAAAACATTACTTCGAAGCCGAGAAGGCAACCGTTAAAGCCGATGTTCGACTCTCCCACGACGACTACGGGATCTTCTCTCAAACCGCTCAGGTCGAATGGCGGCAACAGCTCGGTGAGCGGTTCCAACTGGTGCCGTTCTACCGTTACTACCACCAGAACGCCGCGGACTTCTTCATGAACGATCTGAATAATGTGAACATAGACATTCCCGCAAATGATCCAGACGGATCAGGGCCGCATTATTCGTCGGACTACCGGCTGTCATCGCTGGAAGCGCAGAGTGTGGGGATGCGGTTGCGCTGCGAGCTGACGGATCACTTGACTGCCACGGCAGTGTACGAGCGCTATGTGATGAAAGGTGTCGGCAATGCTGATACTTCACCATCAGACGCCTACCCGACAGCCAATATCTTTACGGTCGGTGCCAGTATCACGTTTTAGCAGTCTTACAGGAAGCTCGTCCTTATGAATGCCCAGCAGACAGAAGCAGTCCTGCCCCCCGATGCCCATGGCGTGCGGCAGCTCGATTTCAGAGCGCTCGGTACCACCTGCAAGATCAAGTTTCGTCAGGAGGACGAACGTAAGGCCTTGCGGTTCGCTGCCGATGCACTCGGGTGGCTTGGAAATTTTGAAGCGAAATATTCACGCTTCCTGCCGGATTCCATCGTCTCACGCATCAATGCCGCTGCGGGGCACGAGTGGGTAGAGGTTGACGCTGAAACCGAGCAGTTGCTGGACATCGCCGATGAGCTCTTTGACCGGACTCAAGGCATTCTGGATGCAACAATGCTTCCCCTCCTGCAGGTCTGGAACTGGAAGGTTGTTCACGAGAAACTTCCCGAGCAGGCAGAAGTGGAGAGGGCTCTCTCTCTGACTGGCTGGGAAAAGGTGCAGCGCCGGGCTGGCGAGGTCTTCCTGCCAGAGTCCGGCATGGGGTTCGACTTTGGAGGCTTCGGCAAAGAATTGGCCGTGGATGCGATCGGCAAGATTGCCCGGGAGGCGGGCATCGAAGACATCCTCATCGACCTTGGCCAGGACGTGCTGGCGATGGGAGGGAACGGTGTTCACCCGTTCTGGCATATTGGCATCGAAGATGGGAACGCGCCCGGCAGCTGCTGGGGCGGGCTCGCCATCAGTGACCGTGCCGTTTGCTCCTCCGGAAACTACACCCGCCAGTTCACTCATGGTGGTGTCCGCTACGGGCACATCCTTGACCCTCGCACCGGCTGGCCGGTTAACAATGGCATGCAGGCAGTGACGGTTGTTGCCCGCAATTGCCTTGAGGCCGGAATCTACAGCACCGCCGTGTTTGTCCTCGGCCCTCAAAAGGGGCTGGATCTGGCGTCCAGTGCATTCGGTGCGGAAGTCTGCATTCAGACTGACGAAGGCATCGACGGCAGTCGTGACTTCGGCAAATGGCTTGTTCAGAGCGCTTAATCATTCCAAATCTGATTTCAATTCAAATCCTAACATCCAACTAAAACAATGAAATACCTCCTGTCCGTCTGTCTTGCCCTTGCCTGTCTCTGCTCAATCTCAGCTGCTGATACCGTAGCTGTGGGACAGCCGATGCCCAAGATTTCGAAACTCATTCCTGGCGCAAAAGTTCCCAATACGTCAGGGAAAGTAGTGTTGGTGGATTTCTGGGCATCATGGTGTGGTCCGTGCAAGAAGTCCTTTCCGGTGCTGAACGATCTGCAGAACAAGTATGGATCAAAGGGGCTCGTTGTGATCGGCGTCAGCGTTGACGAGAACGCCGACGACTTCAATAAGTTCGCAACCAAGAACAAAGCGGCGTTTTCACTTGTCCATGACGCGGCGCACAAGGCAGCAGCAGCCTTCAGCCCGCCTACCATGCCTACCAGTTACATCATCGATCGCAAAGGCGTCGTTCGTCACATCCACAAAGGATTCAAAGGTTCGAAAACCGCAGCCGAGTATGTTGCTGAGATCGAAGCCCTCCTTGCCGCAAAATAGTTCACTGTTAGCCAGATTATATATGAAACGATCCACTTTTCTGCTTTTCTCATTCCTTCTCGCTACGTTGTCGCTGAGTAGTTGCTCACAACGCCTCGTTAGAGTGCAGCCGTATGAACGCGGGAACCTGGCGCGCCCGGCCATGGCCGAAGAGCTGGACTCACTACAGGTTTCGATGACCGAACACGCCTACTTTTCCCGCGAAGCCAGTTACGGCGGTGGCGGAGTGGGCGGTGGCGGCTGTGGCTGCAACTGATCATACTCAATACTCCTTTTTATTTGACCCTTTAGAACAATGAAACCGCATTCTTCTCTTCAAGTAAGAGCAAAGCGCCTGTGCTCGAAGTGCGCTCCTGTCATCCTTGTCCTTCAAAAGACACCTGTTAGTCAAATCGTGGTACACGAGGCCCGCGTGATTGGAACTACCGGGCTTAGCGCAGTCGTTAAATGGAGTGTTGCAACAGTGGCGGGGCTGGGAGCCTTTGACACTGTTACGGGGGCCACAACGCTCACTCAGATTGCTCCCTCCCGAGGATCTTCGACGGTACCGGCAACGGTTGGCGAAGTTTTGAGCTTCATCGTTCAGGTTACCGGAGCTCCTTCCACTGCGGGAAGCTGGCAGGTACTGGGAACTCTGCCCGCAGGCCTCAAGCATCAGAATGCGACCAACAGTAATACCGACTCGATTACGGGTGTGCCCACTCAAAGCGGCACCTTCCCAATCACGGTCAAAGCATGGGAGAACAGAAACTTCCGTGGTGGTTCAAAATCGAAGACGTTCACGATCACCGTTGCTGGCGGTGAGCCGCCGCCAACGGTCACCTCTCAGCCAACTTCAAGCCAGGTGAATGCGAATGGAACCGTCACCCTCAATGTCGGCACCACCGGAACTTCGCCTGCGTTTCAATGGTACGTCGGTAACTCCGGGGATACGTCGAATCCTGTCGCCGGTGCCACCGGAGCGTCATTTACGACCCCGGCGCTGACGGCTACTACCAGCTACTGGGTGAAGGCAACAACCGCTGCCGGTTCGGTCAACTCGGCAGCGGCTGTGATCACGGTTATCGACCCGCCGGAGATATCCATTCAGCCGGGATCGGTGACCATTAACAGCGGTGGAACGATCAGTCTCACAGTCGCAGCCACGGGCACATCACCTGCTTACCAATGGTATCAGGGAGACGCAGGGGATGAGTCAAACCCAGTTTCCGGTGCCACCGGAGCGTCGTTAATGACCCCGGCGCTGACAGCTACCACCAGCTACTGGGTGAAGGTATCAACGGCTGCCGGTTCGGTAAATTCATCTGCAGCAGTGGTCACTGTCATTGCCCCGCCGGAGATTGCGACACAGCCAGGATCGGCCACCATTGACAGCGGTGGAACAGCAACTCTAACAGTCGCAGCTGCAGGAGCATCACCCACTTTCCAATGGTATCAGGGAGATACAGGGGACGATTCGAATCCAATTGTAAATGCGACGGGAGCATCGTTCACCACCCCGGCACTGGATGTCACCACCAACTACTGGGTGCGGGTCTCCAACTCTTCGGGTTCCGTGGATTCGGATACCGTAGTCGTTACAGTAACTGTGCCCCAGACGGATCCCTTTGTTGCCTGGCAGGCTGGCAATTTTAGTGCCGCCCAACTTGCAGATACGCTGATCTCCGGAGCTACAGCGAATCCTGACGGTGACTCTCTCACTAACGAGGAGGAGTATGTCTTTGGCACATCACCACTGATTCCGCAGATGCCCGTTGCGCCGTCGATCACTTTTGGTGATGGTGAGGTATCGATTTCCTTCACTGCACGACCCGCGACTGGCCCCGGCTATTCCGGCCTGCAACGCCACTACGCCTTGGAGAGTTGTGCAACGAGCGACCTCGCGTCTGATACCTGGGTAGTGGTGCCTGACTTCACAGACATCATTGGTACCGGTCAAGTGGTGACGCTCAAAGCTTCCATGGCCGAGCCGTCAACCTACTACCGGATGAAGGTCCGGCTTTCCCCGGGAAGTTAGGAGCCCGGGCCTGGAATTCGATAAAATACGGGCGGGACATCTTCGTGTTCCGCCCGTGACGTCGTTTATAGGGCTGTCATTGTGTTCTCGCGAATGAATCGTATGATGGCCGCATTGAAGAAATACTCACTCGCTGCCTTGATCTTGATCGTTCTGTTCATCGCAGAATGGCAGTTTCAGCTGTTTTCGCATCCGCACCTTGAGGGGCTTCTGTCGGTGGTGGTCGCGCATCCGTGGGTGCTCTTCCTTGCGATCGCGATTCTGCCCGGCCTGGGCGTGCCCAACTGTCCACTCATGATTGTGGGCGGTGGTGCAATCGCAGCAACCGGAAATGGAGCCGACCTGGCCTCGGCGCTCTGGGTGACAGTTGGCGGGGTGATCGTCAATATCCTGTGGACCTATTGGGTCGCGGCGTATCCTCTGCGATCGTTTTTGTGGAAACGGGTAGCGCGCTCGGGTGGCTGGTTCACTGGTATGAAGAGCGACAGTGTTCTCTTTGTTACCTTCCTGCTCCATGTCACGCCTGGCGTTCCCTTATTCATCCAGAACTATTTCCCCGGTGTGCATCGCCTCGCCTATTGGAAGTATCTGGCGATAGCGATTCCTGTTCAGTCGCTCTACACCGCTTTGATTGTGGTCACCAGTGGTAAGGCGTTCAGCGCATTCGGAGGCTCACTCGCCGTCGCCCTGGCCTGCTTCATTGCCCTCTGGGCGCTCGGCAAAGCCTTTGCCCCTTCCCGACGGAGCATCGATCGATCGGTCGATAAAGTTTAGGATAAGAAGCCAGCATATTCGGTATCTCACCTATCAATAAAAAGCCTGCTCGGAGTTGTTTCCGAGCAGGCTCTGTCCACGAACTTAGCCCGACTTTCACGATTGGAGGTGTTTTGAGATCGCGGAGCCTGTGTTTTCAGGGGTTCGGTGAAAAAGGTCTCCCCCACAGGGTTGCT
>JAGROY010000429.1 GCA_020439995.1 Verrucomicrobiia bacterium | reverse complement strand
TGAAGCCGCCGTTTTTCGAGAACGAACGGAACTCGAGGCAGCAGTCCCTGGCACCGTCGATCTCGAAGATGGAGTGGGGGATGGACGGGTCCTGGATGAAGGCCTCGTAGGCAGCATCGTAAAGCAGCAGCGATTTGTTGGCCTTGGCATAGGCGACCCAGGCTTCGAGTTGGCTGCGCGTGGCGACTGCGCCGGTTGGATTGTTTGGGTAGCAGAGGTAGATGACGTCCACCTTCTCCGTCGGCACCTCGGCAACGAAGCCGTTTTCTGCGGTGCACTTCAGGTACACGAGCCCCGCATAGGCACCGGCTTCATTGGCATCGCCCGTATTGCCCGCCATCACGTTGGTATCCACGTAGACTGGATAGACTGGGTCGGTGATCGCCAGTGTGTTTCCCGCTCCAAAGATATCGAGAATGTTCCCGGTGTCGCACTTCGAGCCATCAGAGACAAAAATCTCATCAGCGCTGACGTCGATGTTCCGATCGGCATAAAAATTCTTAGCGATAGCATCGCGAAGGAACGGGTAGCCCTGCTCCGGGCCGTAACCACGGAAGGAATTGCGGTCGCCCAACTCGTCGACCGCTTTGTGCATCGCGTCACGCGCCGCCTGCGGCAGCGCCTCAGTCACATCGCCGATTCCACAGCGAATAATGCGGGCTGCAGCCTCGGCGTTCGCTTCGGTAAACGCGTTTACGCGTCGACCGATTTCGGGAAACAGGTAGCCAGCTTTCAGCTTCAGGTAATTTTCGTTCAAATAGGCCATGATTCCCATTCTGTAGCGTGAATCGTCAGAAAGAACAGTGGAAAATCTGGTTGGAGGGTGAACACGCTGTCCGCTGGATATGGATTAAACGGAAGTTGCAGAAACCAAGTGGCAGGATAAAGATTCGCCATTAAGAAACCTGTCCCAATTTACCCACTGTAAAAAATCATGGAGTTCATAGACTTAAAATCTCAGCAGGCGCGGATCAAATCAGAGATCGACCAGCGCATCGCGATGGTGCTTGATCACGGGCGTTACATTATGGGCCCGGAGGTTAAAGAACTCGAAGACCGGCTGTGTGAATATGTGGGTGTCAAGCACTGCATTGGCGTTGCCAGTGGCACTGATTCGTTGCTGATTGCGCTCATGGCACTGGGAATTGGCCCTGGGGATGAGGTGATCACGGTTCCGTATACCTGGATTTCAACTGCTGAAGTGATTGCCCTGCTGGGGGCAACGCCGGTATTTGTCGATGTCGAAGCCGATACCTGGAACATGGATCCGGAAAAGGTCGAGGCAGCGATCACCGAACGCACAAAGGCCCTCATGCCCGTCGGTATTTTTGGCCAGACTGCAAATATGACGGCGATCAATAAAATCGCTGCAAAGCACGGCAATCTTCCGGTCATCGAGGATGCCGCGCAGTCTTTTGGAGCTACTCACCATGGCAAAAAATCCTGTTCGCTGTCGACCATCGGCAGCACCTCGTTTTTCCCCTCGAAACCACTCGGCGGATACGGAGATGGCGGTGCACTTTTCACCGACGACGATGACCTTGCCGAGGCGATGCGCCAGATTCGCGTCCACGGCCAGGCGAAGAAGCACTTTCACCCAATCCTGGGGATCAACGGTCGTCTGGATACCCTCCAGGCCGCGATTATCCTGCCGAAATTGGACATCTTCGACGACGAAATCGCAAAGCGGCAATCGGTCGCGGCGACCTATGCTTCAAAGCTCAGCGGGATGCCGTTCGAGCTGCCTGCAGTGGGCGAGGGGAACACGTCTGTCTATGCGCAATATACCATTCTCGCCGATGCCCCGGCAGAGTTGGCTAGTGCGCTGCAAGAGAAAGGCGTGCCGTCGGTTAGCTACTATTCCGTGCCGCTTCACCTCCAGCCAGTTTTTGCCGAGCTCGGCTACAAAAAGGGCGACTTTCCCGTTTCGGAGGATGTGTCTTCTCGAGGCCTGAGCTTGCCGATGAATCCGTACCTGAGCGATGCTGAAGTAGAGCAAGTCTGCTCGGCATTCGAAGGCGCAGTGGCAAGTGCGTAAGCCAAGGAGAGGCGGAATCCGATCCGCCGCCACTACTCCCAAATCTCCTTCAGCAAATTGTGAAACTTGGGGTCGTGCTCCTTGAGTTCAGCTCTTACGAATGGATAGAAATCGTTGCGATAAAAGTAAGCCTCCGTTCCCTCTGCGAAGAATTCCTTGTGATTGCTGAGCCCGTAGTGGCGAACAGTTTCTCCGGTGTAGAGTAGCACTTTCTCATAGGTACCCGCATCGGCGGAGCGTTTGAAGGCTTCGATGATTTTTGGATCATCGAAGCTGAGCACTTGATCGTGGTAAGCGTGCGCAAGCTCGTGAAGGATGACAGCCGGGTGCTTCAGCAATTGCTCCCGTGACAGCAATTCTCGGGCAACGGGGATGTGAACTTTTTTAACCAGGCGCGGGTCATGTCCGTTTCCACGTAGCCAGAGGACGCTCGGATGATACTGCATCGACTTCAACACGGGATGCTCGTGCTCGATCCATATCTCGAGTTTCCGCATCTGTTCGAGCCGTTCTTTGGTCGGCATCAGCAATGCCACGCGCTGCAGGTGATTCGCCAGCATCTTCAGTGCTTTGCCACCGGACTCTGCGTGATCTCCGCTGAGAAGCGCCGGATCAACATGAACCGTCCAGCCCTCGATCTGCTGCTGCACCGGGTCGAACCGAATGGGTTCAGCGGATAGTGTTGCCACGTTCAGCGCGGCGAAAATTCCAATCGCGAGTGAGGCTATTTTCTTCATTGTGATCATCGTTAGTAGCCGAATCCGTTGGCGCGAATCCGTATCATGGGTTCATCTTTTTCTGGAGTGACAGGCATCCTGCCATCGATCACTTCGCACAGATAAATGGTGTGATCGCCGGCAGGCATTTGATCTCGAAGTTCGCAGGCGAGGAATGCGAGAGCATCCGACAATTGCGGTATTCCATGGTGATTGGCAGTCAACGCAATTCCTCTGAAGGGATCCGCATCGCCGCTGCTGACGAATGGCTTCATCAAGGCTCCTCCGTTCGATTTTCCCAACACGTTCAGTCCCAGCTTGCCGCTTTCGACCAGCACCTTCGCAAGCCTGCGATCGGGGCTGATTGCAATGGTGATCATCGGCGGCTCGAAGCCGGCCTGCTCGACAAAGCTACACAGCATACCCACCGGGTTGCCGCCTGAGTCGGTGGCCGTGGCGATGTAGAGGCCGCTCGCAATCTTGCCGAGCGCTGGAGCTACTTTATCCTGATCCATGTGACATCGCCTAACATCCTTCGCGACAAGAGGCAAGCTGCGGAGTCGGAGAATCGGAGAACTGTGGCGAAACCGAAGCCGTAGGCTCTTGACCGCTTCGCAGCTCTGCTGTTTGCTGGAAAGTTCGGAGTTCCGAACTGCCTCCATTTGCTCGATATGACTGATTTCGTCCACCTTCACCTCCATACCGAATATTCATTACTCGATGGCGCTGTGCGCATTAAGAAGTTAATGGAGCGTGCGTCCGAACTCAAGATGCCCGCCGTCGCGATGACCGATCACGGCAATCTGTTCGGAACGATCGATTTTTTCAAAAACGCCCAGAAGGTCGGAATCAAGCCGATCATTGGCTGTGAGGTATACCTGGCGCCAGGTTCGATGGACGACAAACAGAAGATCCCGGGAAGGAAGAATGCCTCGCACCTGACTCTGCTGGCCAAGAACACCGTCGGCTACCACAATTTGGTCAAACTGGTGTCAAAAGCCCACTTGGAGGGCATGTATTACAAGCCGCGCATCGACAAAGAACAGTTGGCAAAATTCAGGGAGGGCATCATTTGCCTGAGCGGCTGTATCAATGGTGAAGTCAATCAGTTCATCCAGGCGGATCAGATCGATCTGGCACGAAAGAGCTTGGAGGAGTTTATCGCGATTTACGGCAAGGACGATCTCTACCTTGAAATGCACAACCACGGCATGGAGATGCAGCACAAGTGCAATGCGCAGCTGCAGCAGTTCGGTGCCGACTATGGATTGAAAATGGTCGCCGCCAATGATGTGCACTTCCTCCACCGGGCCGATCACGAAGCGCACGATGTGATGATCTGCATCGGCACGGGGGCGAATGTCTATGACGAAAATCGAATGAAGTATACCGATCAGGTTTACTTCAAAACGGGAGATGAGATGGCAGCTCTCTTTCCGGATGTGCCGGAGGCCCTGGCCAATACGCTGGAGATCGCCGAGAAGTGCGACTTTAAGATCCACCTCGATGCCACAAGCTCTGAGAAGTATCCTCAGTTCGATGCGCCGGATGGCAGCCCACGCGAGCAGTTCTTCCGAAATCTATGCTGGCAGGGCATGGAAAAGCGCTACGGTAAGGAACGCACGGATAATGACCAGGAGCTGCGCGATCGCCTCGAATACGAGATGGGCGTCATCGAAAAGATGGGCTTCATCAGCTACTTCCTCATCACTCAGGATTTTATCAACTGGGCGAAAGAACACGACATTCCAGTCGGGCCCGGGCGTGGATCTGCTGCCGGTTCTCTTGTTGCTTATGTGCTGGCAATTACAGACTTATGCCCGATTCGATTCGGTCTGATTTTTGAGCGATTCCTCAATCCCGAACGTGTTTCACCGCCTGACGTCGATATCGATTTCTGCCAGACCAGGCGGGCTGAAGTCATCGAATACGTGCGCCAACGCTATGGTGAGCGTTCGGTGTCTCACATTATCACATTTGGAACATTGGGAGCAAAGTCAGTAGTTCGTGATGTAGGCAGAGTGTTAGGGATGGGCTATGGCGAAACCGACCGGATCGCCAAAATGATTCCAGCGGAACTCGGAATCACTCTTGCCGGAGCAGTTGAAAAGAATCCAGAGCTGAAGGAGACGATCGAGCGCGATGTGAA
>JAGROY010000080.1 GCA_020439995.1 Verrucomicrobiia bacterium | reverse complement strand
TATCCAGCAACAGGTCAGGCAAATGTTCCTCCACTGGCTTGCGTCCTCGATCGCAAAAACGATCTTCAATATCCTGCCCAGTGGCCAACGCCCTTTCGCCCTTTCGAATCGTCTTGCGATCCCACCCAAGCACCTCTTCTGCAAATCGCTGACCTCCTCGCCCCAAAAAAAGCATCGTTACGACCTTGGCCATAAATCTCATGCGCTCATCTCCAGAAGGGAGTTGAGAGACATTACGTGCCCTATTGTTTTTTGAGTTTCACCGATCGCCTATGCCGCACGATTGCGGACGGAGGAAGATCGCGTGCCGTTGTCCTGGAGTACGCCGGTCTTGACGGCGCTTTTTTGCCGGACTAACAGTACTCGAACAGAAAAAGCTTCGTCACACCGGTGCACTCCAAACGAAACAATCTCCGTTGGTGATGCTCCTCCGCCCCAAGGGAAATGTCGGTGCCTAAAGTTGTTTGTTCGGTTTGTTCCGCGTCACCGCACGTACCAAATCACTGATTAGATCCGATATCTGTGTTCCCTTTTTACACAGATGAAGAGGATTCCCACAGATGGCCACAGATGATTTGGAGTCGAGAATTGATGGGGCGCCTGCAGGACTGAGGTGGCGACTAAACTAAAAGTCACCACTACATCGATTGACTACTCCATGACGATACCTGCGGGAAGTGATTCTCCGAAGAGGCTGATGCGGTCCGATTTTTCGATCGGGACGAATTCCTTGAGCGGAATCTGGCGAATGGGCGGGACGTCGGCTTTGTTCAACTTTGAGATGATTTTTTTGCGGACCGCCGGATCCAGATCGAGGTGGGGATTGTCGACGATTCTTGCAGCTCGCAAAAAGAGCGTCTGCAGCTCCGCTGTTTTCTCCCAGTTCAGCTTCTCGCAGGCGGCGAAGGAATCGGCCACAAGTTCCGGCGGCACTACGGACTCGGGCCCCGCGTAGAGTGGAGCGCGGTTCAACAAGAGCGTCAAAGATACCCAGTAAGGATCCGCATATTCTCCGCGCTGCGAAAATTCCACTGCCTTGGCCAACAACATCTCGATGAGTTCCCGCTTGAGCCCCTGCCCTACCCTCTCGAGCGCACCCGCCATGCGGATCAACTCGGCTGGCGGATTTTTCTGCTGACGCAGGACGGACATCGACTCCTGTAGCACCGCCTCCTGTCGCTCCCTGCTCAAGCCACCAGATACGCGGCGCCATAAAATGTACTCCTGCAGGCGGCATCGCTTCCCCGGGAAGGCGAGGCCGGACTGCCGCACCTGCCACAATTCCTCCATGCGTAGCTCATCGAGTTCCGCGCCAAAGCCGGGCCGCAGGATGTAACCGGCCAGGCTGAGCCAGGTTTCCTCATGGTCTGCGGAGTTTCGCCGGCCTTCCTGACATTCTTCCAGAACCGGCCATAGAGAACGGATCAGCACCCAGTTCCATTCATGCTTGGGAATTCCAGCCAGCGCTTTCTGCAGCTCTTTCAACAACCACGCAAAACTCACCTTGCGCTGCTGCCCTTCCTTCCCTTTTGCCGAGAACACCTTCCGTAGCACTTCCGTTGCAGCTCGCATTTCCTTCTCACTGACACCAGGATCCCCCTCCGGCATCGTTCCCGAATCCGATTCGGCTGCTTCCGCTCGCTCTTCTCTAACAAAGCCACCACCACTCTTCCCCTGTGCCGAACTCAACCCCTGGCGCAAATTAAACTCCAACGGCCACTCCTTATCGACACCGTCCAGCGCAGACACACACGACACCTGCAACAATCCCAGCGCGTTGAGACTGGCCGACAGCCGGATCGGCAATTGCCCGCCCGACGCGTTGGCCTGATTCTTTGACACCCGGGCAATCGTCTGAAGGGCGGGCAACGGATGAAACTTGCCCTGCTCCATTGGCAGCACGGCTCCCGGTTTGTCGCGATTCCGCTTGGTCGAGTAAAAGGCCCTGAAACGCACGGGCTGATTTACCCGCAACTTGAGACCTTCGCGCTCGACGGACACGGCTTCTTCAGGATGCGTGCCGCGCGGCAAGATGCAGAGTAGCGATGGCGGATCGCCCTTTTTTTCGCCTGCCACTTCGAGGTAAAGCGTGCGTGCGGCTCCGGCCTCGATGCGTTGTTCCTTGCGATGCGTCAGCCAGCCGTAGCGAGCCGCACCGCGGGCGACGGCGAGATCCGGCTCGGGGTTGTTCAGCAGGGCAGGCACTTTCCCCGCCTGCCAGTCACCGATGACCGAAACCAGACGATCGCGCAACGGCTTCGGATAGAGTGCTCCGCCATTGAAAATCACGGCATCCACCTGTGGTTGTCCCTGCAGGAAATCGGCAAGGTAGTGGGTCACCGCGCTGTCGCTGGCAAAGGGAAGGCCCCATTCTTTCAGCGCACTCTCGCTGCGGGTCGGCACCTGGTCAGCGGGGCAACTCGGGAAGAAACCATCCAGCAAAAGTGCTGACAACTCGTGACGCTGAAGTCTTGCCGAAAGGGTTCCGGCGAGCAGATTCGCTCCTCGTCCAGGGATCGAAACGGGGAACTCTTCGTCGTCCGGGCCGTCGACCTTTAGAGCATTCTCTTTCAAGTCGCGACATCGAGCCACGAGATAGTGCCACTGCTTGCTTGAGAGCTTCTCGTCGGCATCAACATCTGCATCACCCATCCGCGCTGCAAGCATGTGCGCCAGTGCGAGGTCAACATTGTCACCGCCGAGCAAAATGTGATCGCTCACCGCGACGCGTTCGATCGAGGGAACGGTCGCACGTTCATCCAGCTGCAACCGAAACAGACTGAAGTCAGACGTGCCTCCTCCGACATCAACGATCAGCACGTAATGGTCACGCTGTCCAAGTTCCGGCAGGCGCTTGTTGAGTTCATCCCGCGTGGGGAAGCGCTCCAGCCATCGATAGAATGCTGCCTGCGGTTCTTCGATGAGCTGAACTCCTGCGGGAAATCCGGCCAGCTCGGCTGCTTCGAGCGTCAACTTCTGCGCGGCTGAGTCAAACGATGCCGGCACGGTGATGGTAACCTGCTGCGCATCAAATTGCCCCTGCGCTCCCAGCTCGGCGAATGCGGTATTCCAGGCACCTCGCAGCGCCCCGAGGATGAACGCCGATGCACGAATGGGTGAAATCTTCTCTTCCTCCGAAAGCTCATCCGATGCCCATGGCAGGAAGGGTGCCGAACGATCGACCGCATGGTGACACAGCCACGATTTTGCGGAATGCGCGACGCGACCAGGGAGGTCAGCGGCCTGGGCTCGCGAAAATTTGCCCACCACCCAGTTCGGCGTGGCATCAGCATCACAACCGAAGTGGCCGGCCTCTGCTGTCGACGGCAAATACAGGAACGATGGAAGAGTAGAGCTGTTACCCACAGTCGTCGGCGACACCCACTGAGGTATCGAAAACACCTCCGAAACGGCATACTCGTCGTCCAACCGAGTGAACGACAAGGCCGAATTGGTAGTTCCGAGGTCAATGCCAATGCTGAACAGCGCGCCTTTCATAGCCCCATCCATCGGCTCCAATCACCCGAATTTCAACGCTAGAATCGTGACACGGCCTGGCTTTGGTTACTCCACACATGCGCCGCCGAGGATCCTTCCGCGCGCATCGATTGCCAGTTGGAGAACCTGCTGACGCCGAAAGCCTTCGTTCGGGCCATCGTTGGGGGCAAAGAGGTTGCCCAGAGAATACCAGATCGGGCGCCCATTCCATGTGTCCTTCTCCTGAGGAAAATGCGAGTGGCAGCCGACGACAGCACTGGCACCGTGATCTACCAGCCAGCGCGCCCAGTGCCGCTGTTCGTCGTTCACTTCTGCCGTGTACTCATCCCCCCAGTGAGCGAGAACAATTACGGTATCGAGTTCATCGCGGGCATAACTCAGCTGTTCAGCGATTTCTTCCGAATGCGCGGGCAGCGTGGCGACGATCACCTTCTGGGCCTCCTGGTCAGCTTCGGTTGGGACAAGCGACACGGCGATGAACCCCACTCTCAGGCCGCCGCATTTGCGCACTACGGGAGTGATCGCAGAACCTGCATCCCGCCCGACTCCAGCGACCGACAAACCGCTCGCCTGCAAGGCAAGCATTCCCGCCGCGAGTTCGTCCTGGCCTGCGTCCAGAGCGTGATTATTGGCCAGTGAAACGATGTCCAGCCCCAGCGCATCGGCAGTCTCCAGCACGCGATCAGCACTGGGGGTGAATGCGAAGCCGCTGCGAGTCTGGTTCCATGATTCCTGCTGCGCTACGGTCACGGGGCATCCCTCCAAATTTGCGACCGCGAGATCTGCGGAACGCAGGGCATGGCGAAGGGCATCGGGAAGTTCTGGAGGGCTATCGCCGAAGATCATGTCACCGCCAATCGCTACTGTCAGCGTCGCATCACGCGATGGATCCGGGACAAGGTAGAGATCGACCGGGCGATCGTAGCGTTTATACAAATCGCCGAAGGAAATCAGCTCCGGTTTGCCTCCGAGGTGATGCGCGAGGATGTCGTTTGCATCCAGTTTCCCGAGCGGAGGACGGTCTTGCCACAACGCGGTGGCGTGGTTGCCGAAGTGGACGATGTAACCCGCTTCCAAGGCGCCGTCGGGAATCGCGGCCAGGTCCGCTGGGCGAATTCCCTGAGACCATTCCTTTAGCCAGGGCCGCAGTTGCGCAGGATTTCCCCATGAGACTGGCCGGCCGGTCCGACGCATCGCAGCGATCAGGAAATTTGCGCAATCATTGCCGTCGCCCGCCTCCGGGCCGGTCAAATTCCCGCGCGCAAAGAAGCCTGCTCCGAACACGTAGGGCCGGTTGAACTGTTCGGCCAGCGCGGTGCGAAATTCTCCGATTCCTGCAGGGCTCAGGCGCAAGATCAGCGGCGGCGCGGGCGTCTCTCCCCTGCGGCCTGATGCTGCATCCAGCCAGACCACCATTGCCCTGAGTCGGATTTCGCCCCACCCTGTTTTGTCATCCGCCAGGGCTTTCCAAACTGGTGCCGCCCATTGATCATCGCCCTCGATCTCTGCGATCAAGCGTTCCTTGCGGCGCACGAAGCCAGTCGCCGCATCGCCAGTGAATTCTTTCCCTGACAGTAACCCTGGCAGCACATTGTAGACAGCGTGCTCCGGTTCGGAAGCCAGCCAGCGGACGCGCTCGATCGCGATTCCCGGCGGAGCCACCACTCGCAGGGGCGTTTGAAGATCAGTGCTGACGCGCACGATTCCATCTGCCGACGGCTGGCCGCCGTCGAGGACAACCTGGAACTCTGGCTGACCGCCCCGCCATTGATCCAGCAGTGCGTCGAAGCGTCCGGTATCATGTTCGACAACGAGGCGCGAGCGACGGTCCCGCAACAGATGACGTAGAGTCGATGGAGCAGTTTCGATATCGTACCTCGGCGGCAGCATTCCCTCGCGGAGCAATGATTTAGCATTTTCGGAACGATCTGGCCCCTCAGTTGCGAACGGCTCAAACTGGACGTTTGCGTTGTCAATCGTCAACACAGCGCGAAGCGCCAGCTCCAGTAGTCGGTGCGCTTCCGCATCATCCGTCAACCACGGTCTTGAGATCGCGAACGTGACATAGCGCAGGTCTGGGATCGCAAGAACCGCCTCCCAAACATCTTGGAACGACGCGTCGAGTTTGTCGACGGCCAGTCCTGCGAAGTAGTCTAAATCGATACTGGCGATCACGGGGATTCCACCCAGATCGAGCTCCCCCAAATGCGCCAGATCAACCACACGGAATCGAGCAGCGAAAGCACCGTCTGCTCTCGGACGATGGTCTAGATTGGCGTCCAGCTGCTCGCGGGCTTCACTTTCGAAGGCATCGATTTCTTCACTCGTGAAGCTCTCTCCAGGCACCCAAGATACATGATCAATAGGACGAGGCATGAGAGGCTCGATCCAATTAAACGCCTGCACGGAACCAGTGTCCACCCAGCCATCGATTCGCCGTCTCCGTTCGGCCAGCGAAATCACCTGGCGCAGACCATCGCGAATGTCATCGGAGGTTCCCAGGCGCGAGGCATCGGAATGCGCATCGATCAGCAGCAACGCATGGGGTTCGTCGAGAGAACAGTTCCGTGCGAGAAAATCAAACGTGCGCGCGTGGTTGTCGGCGAAGTAAATGCTTAGCGACACCGATGGATTTGCCAGGGAAGAAGCAGCCCATAGTATCGACAGTCCTGCGCCGACAAGAAACCTCATCACGGCATGCACGTTACCGTGAACCTCGGATCTTCGGCTTTATAGCCAAGCGAGTCTCGAAAATGACGTCCGCGATCGCCGTATCCTGGTACCGGCTGCCGTGATAGACTTCCTTGATGCGCAGCGAAACCTTCTTCACTGGTTTCACATATCCCGGCAGGGGAATAAGCTGTTGCTCATCGATATCCTGAAGCTCAGCATCGAAGGTGTATTCATCATCGAGGGTGATTGTTACGATCTTCGGTCGGTTGTTGGCCTTAAACAAATCCTCCGTCTTCCCGTAGCCCGGCCTGATTGCAATTTTGGCGACAGGTGCAGCTTGCTTCAATTCGAAGTCCAGGCCCTCACCGATCCCATCACCCGATCTTCCTTCAACCCAGGCAGCAAAACCCTCGTTCTCATCGGAGGAGTAGTCATCGTTCTTAACGTTCCGCGCCGGATACTCCATTCCTCCTTCTTCCTTAAGATAGGAAGTTGAGTGCACCATGTACGATCTATGTTGGTACGACCAGTTATCGCCCCGTTTCAGGTAAGCCACGCTGCCTGCACCTTCCTCGTAGTCTCGATATCTACTTACTGGAAGCGTCGTCTTGATATCGATATCATCCGCAAGTGTCGGCTCGAGGTCTTTAAAGTGCCAGATCCACGAACCGTCCTCAATTCTCTTAAACCGGTTTGCGGGAGTCTGAATCCTGAGTTCAGCAAGATCGATTCCTTTGGGAATCACTCGCACCGTCCCAGACTGAATGGTGCCTTTCCATACCCCGCCAGTCGAAAGCCTGTAACGGAATGCCCGTTCCGAATGTTTCGAATTGCTGGAGATAAATGTTCCCTCAGCATCGTAGGGAGAATCGTAAGTGATCCGCACTTGTTTCTCTTCTGAGCCACGGAATTTGACTTCGGAAACCATCCATCCATTGATGCCCTCAAAGCGCTCGATTCCGTCAAAAGGTTTCACCAGACCTTGAGCCACAGGCTCGACGACGTATGAGGCCTTCACCGCCTCAGCCCCGAACATTACTTCGTAATTCGTGCAGTATTCCGACCCGGTCGTTTGCCCGTTGTCGCTAAGTCGCTTTGGAGCACCTTCAGGAAGGAACCCCGTCTCGAACTTTGATTTCTGTGTGTCCTCCACGGGAAACCCAAACCTCGCAGTCACCTTGCCATCGTCCTCATTCCTCATCAGATACGTCACGGCGACCGAGGCATGATCAGGCTTGAGCACAATGTCCAAGTCTTCCCGAACGATACGAATTTTTTCCACACCTTCTGGCTCAAATGGTGCCACCGAACCAGTGAATTTCAAACCGGTGTGATACCCGCCACCATTGGCAAACAACAGAGGCGAGGTGAGTCCCAGGGCGAAAATGGATGCGACAATCCTGCGGAACCTGGTGGAATTCATCATTGCTATTGGACTCATAAGTATCTCCCGTAGCCATGATTGGGATTCATGCATCCCATGTCAAGACTTACCATCAATACTTGGCCTCCAGCACCTCCAACACGGATGGGACTACTCGCGCCGCACCCGGAAATAGCTCTGGCCAGGCTCCACATCTACAATGTCGTAGGTGGTGAATTCTCCGTTTCCGGCAGGGACTCCGTCATCGACTTCCGTCCAGTTCTCAAGATTCTCAGAGGAATCGATCCCGAAGGTCTGCGCCGCGGTAGATGGCCAAGTGAGCTTCACTGCACCGCTGCCGTAGGAGATGACGGAGATCGCAAATGGAATGCGCTGGCCACCGGCATCGAGCATTACCTCTTTCACTCCGTCCTGATCGAGTGCGAGATCGTAAATCCGGACATCATCCATGAGACCGGTGAAGCCTCTGTTAGCGAGCGTTCGAGAGGCACCGATTCTCACCGTATTTTCACCACTGGTGTTAACTGCGGTATTTCCAATCACGCTAAGATCATCGAGTTCCCCATCCACATAGAAGACGATGTCCTCAATGTTAGGAGTGCCGTCATCCGCGAATACAACTGCGACGTGGTGCCATTCATCGTCGAGCAGGTAGGCGGTGCCCTCACTGCCCGAGCCTGCAACTTCGGTCCGAATATTGCCACTGCCGCCAATTCGGATACCCCAACGGGTAGTGTTCGCAGTGCTCCCCCAGGACACCAGAGTGGCGTTGGCATTTTGGATGTCCCCGCCTTTCATCCAAAAGCTGATCGTGCGATCGTGTGATCCGGTAACCCCGGAGTAACTCTCCGTATCCGCAAAATTAATTCCATCGAACTCCACTGCAGCTTGAGTCGAAATCGGAGCGAGTCCCGATACCACCCAGGTCGGCATTTCAACGAACGTCGCGTTTTGGCTCGATGCGACTTCGGAGATCAGCACGGCACCCGCAGTCTCCCCCACTGCCTCACCGATTCTCCAATGGGCCACCAGATTGGGATCGCCGTCCTTGGCGGAAATATTGACGACACTGGTGACGGCGCTCATCGCGTTGGTTGCGGTGAGAGTGTAGGCCACGGTATCTTCGATGAGTATTTCTTTGCTGCCGCTGGTTTCGACCGCTCCGATTCCCGGCTCTATCGTGACGGAATCGGCATTGGTCGTCGACCAAGTGAGAGTCACCGATTGCCCACTGATCACTTCAGTAGCAGATGTCGTGAATGAATCAATGATTGGCGGCGAATTGACAGCGATGGTCACTTGCGCCGTGCCGTCACCGATCGGCCCTTCGCCAGACAAGGTGTATGTCGTGGTCGCGGTTGGCTGAACTTCGATCGAGCCACTTCCATCAACTGTGATCGGGAGCACATCCCCGATTCCATTGTCCAATGTGAGGACATCCACTGATCCTACCGACCACGACAACGTGGCAGACTCACCTGCGGACAAGAACTCTTTGTCACTGCTAAACGTGACGATCACATGCGTATCCCGAATGTATTCCTGATAGTGCGCAGTAATCCTCGAGTCAGCGGGATCATTGTCGCCATCCGGATCGTCAAGTCTGTAGTTGTAGATCGACACCTCATCGAGCAGCGCGTTTGTGAACTGGCTGGCCTGGCTTTTGTGGGCACCAATCACCCAGTTACCATTAGCGCTCTCAGCGAAAAGCGTTCCTGTGCCAGTCGGTTCGCCATCGACAAAAAAACGAAGCGTGTCTGTACCTTCGGCATCGTACGTCATCACCACGTGGTACCAAGCGTCAGCTTCTATGAACGCTTCAGATGGAGTCGTTGCCCCTCCGACGAAGCTGTTAACGTTTCCGTCCGGCCCGATAATGAGATTGCTTCGTCCGGGCCCCAAATCTCCGTCTTGATTCGACACCAACACTTGTGTTCCTGCGATCGCGGTCGGCTTGACCAGCAGTTCAATGCTGAAATCACCTTCCGATGGATCAAGCAACAGCCCCGTAAGCACACTGCCAAGCCCCTCAAATCCAGCAGCCAGCCCGATGGCACCTTCCTGCTCTAGAAGGACGTCAAGATAGTCCTCGCTGTGCAGATCGTTACCGCTGGAATCCTGAAGAGCATCAGCACCATCCGCGTCTTCAAATCGATAATAAAGCATCGGATTGTCGGCGATGACAACGGCCGGGTAGTCGGCAAATGCGGAAGAGAGAAACGTTGCCAACAAGACAGCGAACGATCGCAGGATAAGGAAAGTAATGTTCATAGGAAGGTTTAGCACCACAGATCTCCAGAGCTTTGCAGACTATCGGCGGCGACGGATCAAAACGCCAAGCCCAGCGAGGGTTAGTAGAACTGCTGAAGACGGCTCAGGTACAGCCACAGCTGTTACAATTGAACCAATAGCACCGTCCGAGACAAGCTTGATGTTTCCGTCGATCACGGCGGGGGCACCATTGACTGAAAACTTACTGAGGTGTTCGGCAGTGAATGCTTCCGGCGTTTCCCCGCCGAACGTGAAAGTGGCTCCTGGCGCAAGATCCACCGTTGAGAGATTGATCGGATTGCCTCCACCGTTCATGGTCGCACTGCTTGCACCGTCGATGGTCAACGACACACCGTTGACGATGAAGAAAGGATTGAAGCTGCCGCCTCCAAGAATTGCGATGGCCGGACCATTTACGGTTCCCGGAGCGCCTCCGACTCCATCATTTCCCGCAGCAACGAGCGAACCTCCGTCCAGCGTCAACATCTTCGCATCCGCCAGTTGAAAACGCACCTGTCCAGCAAGGTCGGGAATCACGGGCGCATTCGAAAACGGCCCCGCCCCTATGAACACATCATCTTCAATCGAGACATTCTCGTCAATCGTGGTCACCAACGATCCACTGAGATCCCAGTTGGATTCGTCGAAAACATCGGAACTAGTTGTCCCTACCCACACAATGGAAGCGTGCGAAGACAGGGCAGAAACAGTGAGGAGTGCGGTAACTACAGCCAGGAATGTTCGTTTCATTGGATATCGTTAATTTAGATGAAAGAATACTGCGACACCTTAACAAGCGATTCGCACCCCTCAAGAAGCAATTTCTAATCGGCTGATAACGAGGGAGAACGACGACACAATCACTCGAATCTTGACTTCTCTGGACACAATTGCTCGGATCCTTGAAATTTAATTCCCATTGCATATGAAAACGCCCGTTTCAGAACTTGCGAAAATCTCCCTGCTGCTCCTCGGAGCTCCTCTTCTTCTCTCTCCAATCTTGCTCACCGCCTCCGCCGACTCGTATGTGGCCCCGCCTGACGGATGGATTTACAGCTACGAGGGCGACTTGGCAGCCAATGATCCCTCGGAAGCACTGGATGGCAGCTGGAGCCACGAAAATGGCTCAGACGCGTGGGATGGTGAGGGCATTGGTGATGGTGCCCCCGGTGGTGTCTCGTTGATAACGGAAGGCGCAACCACCTACATCCGACTGCAGGACGCCGGTGATCCACGCGCTGAATTCCCCGATCCCGGAAACCGCAAGATTTTCTTCACCCGCGACATCTCAGAGGCATTTGACACGCCAATGGACGATGGCTTCACGATCTACTTCCGGCTTCGAATTGCTACGGGTGCAGGTCTGGATGACGAGTACGGCGTAGGCCCCTGGCCGGAAAATGGGCGTGGTTACCCGCTGTGGAACGGTGACGGCAAAGGATTAATCACCGTGGCGCAAATGACGGGCGGGGCGCAGGCCCTGGCATTCGGAATCAATGATGGCAACCTTATTGGAAGCGACGGCGCCAGTGTTGAATTGGACGATCCTGCCGAATGGTCAGACGTGTGGGTGACCGTGGTTCCCGACAGCGCTGGCGGCGGAACGCATCTGGCTACTTTGTATCTCAACGGTTCGACCGACGGCACCGAGTTCGCAATGACGGCAAAAGACCAAAGTGACGCGAGTGCGACCTACATTGCAATGGGCCTCGGCTCTACTGCCGACGCAGGAGCATTCGATATCGACTTCTTTCGTATCGCAGAGGGTGCACAAATTCCAGCACCCGCCCCCACGTTGACGCCGCCTACAAACGCGTGGACACTGAGTGACGGCGCTGGCACCACGGCTGCCCCCATCGTGGGAACTGCATCCGGCGCGCTTGAAAACGGTGCGGAATTTGATCCAATCGACGGCCCGTTTCCGGGCACAGGTTCGGTGGTTTTTGATGGCGTTGGCGCAGAGGTGAACATGGGCGAAGAACTGGTGTTCAACGGAAGCATGCAATACTCGATGTCCTTTTGGATCAAGGCAGCAACAGCGGGCGCTGATCGCGGATTCTGGGAACCTCTCGACAATGGAGATAGCGACACCTGGAACCTGCGGTATGATTCTGCGGGAGCGACCGCCGGGGCCAGCAACACCATTAAGATCGGCATTCAGACCGAAGACGGTGGGTTCGACGGCGAATTTGCCGATGACATCCAGACAGAAGAATGGCAGCACATCGTCTTCACCTACGATGGTGACGCTGGCGAGTATATTCTCTACGTCGATGGCGAAGTCAGCGAGCCTACCGACCCGGTAGATGCCACGGGAGCCCTTGCGAGCATGGTTTACTTCCGCCTTGGCGACGGAGCAAAGGGTCACTGGGAAGGTAAGATGAGCCAGGTCGCCGTGTGGGGCGAGCATGTACTTACGGAGGAAGAAGTCGCCACGCTGCACACCGCTTCGCTTCAGACTATCTTCAGCAGCTTCGATCCCGATCTCGACAACGACGAAATCCCTGACGTCTGGGAAGAACTCTACGGGCTCAGCAACGAAGATCCGTCTGATGCTGCGAGCGACAAAGATGGGGACTCGCTGACGGCGCTGGACGAGTACAAACGCGGCACCAATCCAACCAAAGCGGACACTGATGGAGACACGCTTCCTGACAATGTTGAAACTGACACAGGCACTTTCGTCGGCGCTGAAGACAGAGGCACGGATCCCAACAAGGCGGATACCGACGACGACGGACTCAATGACAATGTCGAAACGAATACCGGCACCTTCGTCAGCGTGGAAGACACCGGCACCAATCCCCTTTCCAACGACAGCGATGGCGACGGGATCCGCGACAACACGGAGATAGGGCTCGGATCAGATCCAACTGATCCTGACAGTGTCCCCAATAACGGCGGCGGTGGTGACGTGGCCTATGGCGAACCCGAGGGAGGATGGGACGAATCCTATGAAGGCAACATCCTGCCAAATGAGCTGGAATGGAACCACGACAACGGCTCCGATGAATGGGATGAAAGTGGCATTACAGACGACGACGGCGAACCTGGCGGTATTCAGATTTTCACCGAGGGCGACACTGACTTCATGCGCCTGCAGGACACGGTCACATCCGGCGGCACTGGTAACAATCGCAAGATCACCGTCACCAAATCGATCTTCATAGACGATGGAGATCCACTTGAGCAGGATGAGCCTGTCACCCTGCACTTCAGGCTCCGCCTGTCAACGGGGGCCGACCTCAGCAACGCAGATACCTGGCTGGAAGGTGGCGATGGCGCACCGATCGCGTTTGGAGGCAAAGGTCAAATCGGCTACGCATCTGTGCTGGGGAACTTCGGCTTTGCGCTGGGCACCCCCGATGGGGATGAGGGATTCGATGAGCCAGCACTCATGCTGGATGGCATTGCGGCCATCGACGATCGCGACAACTTTTTTCCTGTCTCCGATCCTACCCTTTGGCAGGAATTCTGGGCGGTGATCGCGCCAGATCCCGAGGCGGAAACCGGCACCCACAGCGTCAGCCTCTGGCACAATGGATCAACGGAACCTGTCGTTTATGAGGTTGGTCTGACAGGGTCTGCCGATGTCTCTGGCGACCAGGAACCCTCGCTTTTCATGGGCAACCCGGCTACCGACCAGATCGGCGCATTCGATCTCGATTTTTTCCGAGTCAAAGCGGGGGCTTTTGAGCCCACAGCAGGAGCAGGCGGCCCAGTATTCCAGATTCTCAGTGTCACTCCTGATACCGCCAACAACAGCGCCACCCTCGTCTGGACATCGCAGCCCAACGCCAGCTACACGGTGGAAGTCTCACGCGAAGCCGATGTTTTCAACTGGCTGGAAGTGTCCGATGGCGTGACCAGCGAAGGCGAAACCACCAGCTACACCGAAATAAATATTCCCGCTGATACCCGCGCCCGCTACTACCGGGTGCGCATCGAGTAGAGTAGAACTCAAAGAAATTATCTTCCAGCACGCTCATAGAGCGGTGATTCGCGAAAGACTTCATAGGCACTTCCGGGGCCGAGAATTCGAACATCTGGACGGCGCTTGGCAGGGAATTTTCTGGCAACAGAGCGGAGACTCTCTTTTGCCATCTGGCTGTTCATAATGACGATCGGATCCGATTCTCTGGTACCCAGCAGATTGAGAAAGGCATCGTGATTCCGAGTGATCACGCTTGATTCAGCGCCCCCGGAATTCGCCCGGCGAGCGGGAAGTATGCCCGCACTCCAGACAGTTCGATCTCCCCAGGCATTGGCATCGCAGGTCACCCTGGTGGAGTCGACGATGTCGGCGTTCCCAAATCCGATGACCGGCCCTTTACCGATGATCGAATTGAAGGTGAGCTGGAGATTGCATGCTCCGTTACTCCTGTATCGCGGATTGCGATGGAGCGAGAACAAGTTGTGATCGGTGCGTACCAGGCACCGCATCATCTCCAAACGGACGTCGCGGGCCAGCTCCAGAGTGAATCCTGCAGACGCCTGTAGCACGCTATTGGTGATATGAATGGTGGCACCGCCGGACTCGGTAGGTGAACTCGGCTGCAGGCGCAACAAGGTGGTTTCAGAGACCAGCTGGCAGTTACGGATAACGACTGAGGGCACGGCTGCACATTGAATCAAGGCAGTAGATAAAATGGGATTCACCGGCTGCCGCCTGCGGCGCAAAGATGCTGCGGATTGATCGGTGTTCTCGATCTTGCAATTCGTCAACGTCAGCACATCCCCACTGGAATCGATCACAGGAGTATCGAGTCCCGTGCTGCGCAGCACCAGCCCTTCCAACTGCAATGGCCACGCGGTTTCGAAAAGCAGCCCCTCACATTCGATCACCGGCGGCTGCCCTTTTCCGGCACGCAACGTGACCGCCCGGTCCAGATGCAAGGGAGGCGATACGAGTGTGAATTCCCCCACTTGTGACAGTTCGATTACATCGCCTGCGTGAACCGAGTGGACCGCGATCGCAAGCGACTCCACGGGCTCCCGGCTACCGTTCTTTTTTACAATGCTAACACTCATCGAAGGATTCACCTTTCCTGCCGATGTGTTCGAGTGCCTCACAGTTTCCCGATCTTGTCCCGGATTCAAAAGTCCAGTAGCATCGAGAGCAATGCCTATGGCTACCGCAACTGAAAAAAAAAGAGCCCCGCAGGCGGCAATCCACATCGGTTTGATTTCGCGTTCCTTCACTACCCCTTGCGGTCGTGCACCATCCGCTGCCAGGTCGGCACCAGAAACATCAGGATAGTCTAACATCGCAAGAATTTCCTCTGCACTCTGCGGTCGGTCAGCAGGATCTTTCTGCATTAGCCGGGCGATGAGCGCTGCCAACCACTCCGGGATAGACGGATTCACGGTGGATGCCTCTGGCGGCAGCTCCTCACAGACCTTACGCAAGATAGAGAGTGAGCGCGCTCCTGTGAACGGAAGCTTCGCCGTCGCCAGAAAATAGAGGACGCTGCCCAGACTGAACAAATCGCTGCGCGCATCCACGGGAGAGTCTCCAGCCTGCTCCGGGGACATGAATAAGGGAGTGCCGGTCATGGAACCGGACAGCGTCAACGACGGATCCCAGATGGCTCTGGCAAGGCCGAAGTCCGCTATCCAGACACGATCGGTTGCATCTTCCAGCAACAAATTGGCAGGCTTGATGTCGCGATGAATGATGCCTCGGTCGTGAGCAGCTGCCAAACCACTGGCAACCTGCCGGGAAATCCCTACAATCTCCTCAGCAGACAGCGGTTGCCCACGCGACTGCACCACTTCGTCCAGAGTTCTGCCCCGAATGAACGGCATGACAAGAAAGGGAGCCTTTGCGTCATGATTGACCTGATAGATCGGAATAATGTTCTCGTGATCAATACCCGCAATTGCCTGGGCTTCGCGCACAAACCGTTCGCGGGCATCGTTCATCCCGCCGTGCGCCAGCCGTAGAACTTTAATGGCAACCGTGCGATTCAATGCGGGATCCCTCGCCCTGAAAACGATCCCCATCCCACCAGCCGCCACTTTTTCCTCAATCTCGTAGTCGCCGAGCATGCCGATCAGTCCTGACCGTGAGGGCGGCTCCAGAATATTCGAGTAGTCATCGGCTTGCGTAATCTGCCCGGTCGGCAAAACTCCATCTGCTGTCAATGCACCCGCCAGCGACAAACCGCCACGAACGTGAATGCGCTCCATGAACTGGTCGAATCCGTCCGTCCGCACAGCGACGGTGCTCTTCAGGACGTCGCACAAAACGACACTGGCGCCAGACAGTTCTTCCAGCCTCTGCTGGCAACGCTCGCACTGCCCCAGATGACTTTCGATCTGCTTCGATGCGGCGCAGTCCCGAGCTTCGACAATCACCTCCAGCAAGGCATCATCGCCCAGGCACGCAGAAATTGGTTCGTCGGAGTTACGATCGTTCATTCGATTCCTAGAACAGTGCGTCGAGTTCACCGGTGGCGACTTCCACTTCCTTCCTGAGCCGGGCAACTACTCTGGACTTGGCAATGTAGACGGCCCCCGTACTGATGCCCAGTTCTTCGGCAATCATTGCCGGGGCTTTTTCTTCCACGGCCGACATCCAGAATGCCTGCCATGTGCTGGCTTTGAATTCCGCCCGCACACGCTCAGTCGCCCACTGGAACACACGGCGCCTATAGTCCAGCTCCCACTCCACTGTCTCAGCCTCGGCCGGATTCGCTTCAAAATCGTTGTTGGCCAGGCCCTCCAACTGAGTCGAGCCAGGCGTAGCAGGCAGGCGCTTCTGTTTATTGAAATGGTTCGCCAGCTTGCTGCGCACCACGCGGAACAGCCATGAACGAAAAGTCCCCTGCACCGGATCATAATCGAATCCCCGGATCGACTTGGCCACCGCGCGGAACACCTCCTGAACCACATCTTCCACGTCCGCTTGCTGCAATCCCTGCTTGCGACAGTAGTTAAAAACGAATGCCGCGTACAAATCCAAAAACTCCTCCCAAGCGCGCTCATCCCCATCATCGCGAATGCGAAGAAGCAGCGTCTGCCGGGTTCTCAGGGTATCCTCAGCCATTCTAGATTGGCGAGTATACTCCAAAGTTTGAGCCAGGTCGAATACCGCCGGGCGCTACGCAATTTCAATCAAGCACCAGCTCGGCCCGTGAACGGTGTAAAGTAGCGAAGTGGTGAAACCCCGCTACCACGGCGAATTTCCACCATTTACGCAAAGCGTCTGCCCAGTGACAAATGAGGCTTCCTCGCTGGCGAAGTAGAGCACGGCATCGCCGACATCCTTTGGCGTTCCCCATCTGCCCATCTTGATGTTGGCGAAGTAGGCGTCCTTCTCCTCTTGAGGATCGTTTTCATGGCGCTCCGTCGGGATCCATCCTGGAGCAACAATGTTCACGGTGATTCCTGTCGCCGCGAGCTCGGTGGCCATACTGCGTGTCCATCCGGTCTGGCCACCTTTGGCCGCGACGTACGGGCTAAAATTGCCGACGCTCAGCTGGTAGACTTCGCTGCCAAGGTTCACGATCCTGCCCCAGCCCTTTTCCTTCATTCCCGGAAGAATCGCCTGTGTCAGCAGGAACGGGCTTTTGACAAAGAAATCATACATCTGCTGATAGAACTCCGCGTCGTATTCCTCGATGGGCATGTGTGGCTGATCGGGCGTCGCATTGGGAACAAGAATGTCGATGCACCCGCCGAAGTCATTCTCGATCTGCGTAACCATCGTCCCGATGCTGTCAGGATCCACGACGTTTGCGCGATACAACCTCGCATCGATCCCTGCGTCTTTGAACTCCTGCAACGCTCGTTCGGCGCGCTCAGAATTGTTGTAATAGTTAAGTGCCACCTTAGCTCCCGCCCGCCCAAGGCTAAGCGCGATGCCTTTCCCGAGTCCGGTCGTGCTACCCGTAACGAGTGCGATGTGTCCTGAAAGATCAAAAGCCATGGCTGAACCGGTAACAGAGATCTTTCGGAAATGGAAAGCGAAAAAATCTGTTATCCGATGATCCAGCGGGCGGCAAAAGCGCGACCGAGCAGGAGGAGCTTCTCCGCCTGAGTCAGGGCGTAGCGCTTATCGTAGATGCGGAAGTTGTCCTTCTTCATTTTCTGCAGGATGCCGAAGTAAATCCGGCTCATGGTTCGCCCGCTCAGCATGTTCGTGCGATCCTCTGGAGGAATGCCCCGCTCGGTTTCCTCGAAGTAATACAGAGCACGTTCGTATTGCTGATTCATCAGCCGGTAGAAGGCGTCGTTGTAGCGCTTGTTGGCGATGTCGTCCTCCGTGTAGCCCGCCGCCCTCATGTCTTCCTGGGGAATGTAGATCCGGTTGTCATTGACGAAGTCCTCATGGATATCGCGCATGATATTCACGATCTGAAGCGAATAGCCAAGGTTCACGGAGTAATCGAGGCACTTGCGGTTGCGGTAGCCAAAGATGGTGACGCAGGCGATGCCGACGACGCTGGCCACCCGGTAGCAGTATTGCTTCAATTGATCCCAGGTCTCGTAGCGTACGAGATCGAGATCCATCAGCATGCCTTCGATCAGCTCCAGAAAGACCTCATTCGGGATATCGTATTTGTCACGCACGTGGATGGTGGCGATCTCCACTTCCGTGACTGGCTCTTTCACTCCATTCAGGACATCACGCCAGCCATTGAGTTCCACCAGCTTCTCTTCCCGTGTGGCATCCGGGTTGTCAGCGATATCGTCGACCACTCTGCAGTAGGCGTAGAAAGAGAACATGTCCTCCCGCCGTTCAGCAGGCAAACACAGCAGTGAGAAGGCAATGTTCGACTTTGCCGCCCGCGTGATCTGGGCTGGCGATGCAATTTTGCGTGTAGCTGCGGTAGTGGCCATGGTCAAAATATCGAAATTCCGGGGGTGGGATCAATGTGCCAGTTTTTCCTGGTAGAGGGCCGCCCAGATTCCAATGAACCAGACAGCAATTGCTCCTTCGAGGAAAGCGAAAACTGCCCCGGTCATGGCAGCCCACACCGAGAACGGAGCCAAACCACTGATCAGCCAGGTCGTGAGCAAGTGAAATACCAGCCAATGCACCATACAAATGAGGCAAAACCATATCGTCCACTGAAAATGGCGCCGCTGCAGGTCGAGCGCATGACCGACTGATTGCCTCCAGCCGGAGAAACGTTTCTCCCCCAGCAAATCCAGCTGGAGAAACGCAAAAACTGCTGCGGCGAGCGCCAGGCAGGCACTGAGAATGAGCCTCACGAGCGACTCATGCGGCAGGAATTCCCGCACCGATGGCACCAGCACGGCGTACCCCACGATCACTGGCCAGAGCCTTGGAGATCTGCGCACTGCCAGCTTCAGGATCTCGGTCTTTTTCAAATTGCGCCGCAGAGTCACCAGCCCCAGCGCCGCGAATAACACCACATAACTTTGCCCTAACAATGAAACATATCCTTCAAAAAACGCCCCCCCTTGATCCAGCAGGAAACCTCCCCAGAAGGATTCCCCTCCGACACCAAAGACATGCCCGGCATGCAGCACTCCGCTAATCGAGAACCCAACTAGCACCCACATGGCGGTCTTTGGTTTCACAAAGGCCTCAATTCCGTCGCGCAATTCGCGCAGCATCCCTGCAAAGTTGACTGTAAGGGCAGCCAGTATCAGTAACGAAAACGGAGCCGCCGGCAGGAACGCCAGAAAGGGCCGGTGCACCCCATCGACCATTCCTAGCACGGCAAACGGGCCAACTTCTGAAAGACGGGCAAGACCGCTACCACCATTCTCGCCGATCGTTGCGACCACTGACGGCTCGCCCTTTCCATAAAACAACCAGAGCGCATGAGCAGCAAAGATCCCCCCGGCACAGAGGGGCAAATGCCGGTAACGTTTCACGATCTGGAACCCGCGCCCGAACAGCTCCCGCATCGGCTGTACCCGAATCAACAGCCCGTAGCTAAGCGCGGCTCCGATGACCCAGCCCCAAGTCGGTATAGCATCCATGCTCAAAGGTGAATTGCTGCCGCCCCACGTGGACGGGAAAGGCAACTCAGCGAATTCTTCCCCAGCGGCTTCCTCTCTTACTTGTGAACGGCCAGTAAACTGCCCATGCCGGGCCTACGATATCCTTCTCGGGAACAGGTCCCCAGCCCCGGCTGTCAAAACTGTTCGCACTGTTATCTCCCAGTGCGAGATACTCATGTGGGCCGAGTGTAGCCTTGTGCCAGTATCCAGCATCAGTGTAACCTTGGTCGAACGGTTCTTCGGTGCGTGTCATCACCGCCAGGTTCCCCGGTTCCTCAGATACCTTGCCGTTGATCCAGAGCTCCGGTGGCTTCACTTCGAAGCTATCCCCGGGGACACCAGACAGTCGCTTAATGTAGTGAGTGGACAGTTTTTTCTCGCCATTGGGCCCTACCGTCAGATCATGGATTCCTCGCGTGTTGAAGACGAAAACTTCACCACGGTCCGGCCGACGAAAGTGATACGAAATCTTATTCACCAAAACCTGATCTCCGGTATCGATGATGCCTTTAATCAGCAGCTGCCCCTCAGTGACCGGTTCGTTGGGAATCGCCGGCTCGTTACTGAAACGCCTCCCTCCCCATTCGCCAACTGTACCATCTGATCTGCGCCACAGCTCGGACACTTGCCGCGGCGGTGCCCAGACCTTTTTCGTCACCCGCTCACCATTTTCGGTTTCAAACTCCAACTCGGTCAAGGTAACCAGCCTCAACTCGACGGGCCGGTAACCCACCAGCCGTCCGGTGACGGGAGAACGCAGCTCCACGTAGTTTCTGCCGGACGAGATGAGTTCCCAGCCCTGCTGCAAGAGACCGGGCTTTTCCTCGTTCTCATCCATTGATTCCGTCGTGATACCGTAGAGAGTCGGCATCATCGATCCAGTGGGAATCTTGAACGGCTGCAAAAAGTAAGCCCGAATTCCCAACGCAAACACGATCGTCACGAAGAGCACTTCCACATTCTCACGGAACGGGCTGGACTGGTAGCTGGCCACCGACTTTTCGCACAACTTGGTGACTTCCTCGGACAGCTCTTTGCACTTCTCGGGCTCGCGCGCGCGCAGTGCCAGTTTCAGCTCGTTAAGCTTCGCATTTACCTCCTCCTCACGTCCAGGTTTCATCACATCCGTTTTGTAGCGGATGAATTTTTGAACGCCTTTTACCAGCAGCTCGCCGTGTTTGACATACTTGGGTTTGAACACTGTTTTCTCCTGTGATTCGTGAGTTTTTCTGATGTAGGGCTTGCAGGGCTACAGGCTCAGTCACCCGTTTTCAATACTTTGATGAAGGCCTCCTGCGGGATGTTCACTTTGCCGAACATCTTCATCTTCTTCTTACCTTCTTTCTGCTTCTCCAACAGCTTCCGCTTTCTGGAAATGTCACCACCATAACACTTGGCGGTCACATTCTTGCGCATCGCGCTAATGGTTTCCCGGGCAATGACCGCACCACCCACAGCTGCCTGAATCGGCACGGTGAACATCTGGCGCGGAATCACATCGCGGAGTTTTTTACACAAAGCCCGCCCGTGCGAGACGGCCTTTTCCTTATGCACGATGGTGGAAAACGCGTCGACCGGCTCAGCATTGATCAGGATATCCATCTTCACCAGCTTCGATGCCTTGTAACCGGCGTGCTCATAATCCATGGATGCATAGCCGCGGCTGAGACTCTTCAAGCGGTCATTAAAATCGACCAGAATCTCGTTGAGCGGCAGCAGCGCCGTCAACATCACGCGCGAGTCGTCAAGTGTCTCGGTGTCCTCAATCGTTCCCCGCTTCTCCATCATCAGCTGCATCATGTCGCCGATGAATTCATTGGGAGTCATGACAAACACCCGCACCATTGGTTCCCGGATTTCCTCGATGACGGAGGCATCCGGCAGAAACGAAGGGTTATCCACCAGAATCTCTTCGCGGTTTGTCTTCGTCACCTCATAGATAACGCTCGGATAGGTTGAGATGACATCCATCTCGTACTCGCGGCGCAGGCGTTCCTGAATGATCTCCATGTGCAGGAGACCGAGGAAACCACAACGAAATCCAAATCCAAGCGCAGCAGAGCTCTCGGCCATGTAGTGGAACGCCGCATCATTGATCTGCAGCTTGCCCATCGCCAGCTTCAGCTGCTCGAAGTCTTCGGATGAAACTGGGTAAATGCCAGAGAACACCAGCGGCTGAATTTCTTTGAAACCGGGCAGGGGCGCAGGGGCCGGGCGCTGTGATTCTGTGATGGTGTCACCAATTTTGACCTCGCCAGAAGTTTTCATGTTGGCGATCACGTATCCGACATCGCCGGACATCAGCTCGTCCTGCTTCTGCATCCGGGGAGTGAAAACGCCCACCTCTTTGACATCGTAAGTCTTGCCCGTGCTCATCATGCGGATCCCCGTGCCACGCCGGAGCGTGCCAGAGAAAACGCGCACGTAGGAAACGACTCCGCGAAACGGATCAAACACCGAGTCGAATACGGAGGCCCGCAGCAGACCGTCATCTTCACAGTCCTTCGGAGGCGGCACGCGCTCCACCACTGCCTCCAGGATATCGACAATGCCGATTCCCATTTTGGCACTGGCAGGGATCGCCTCCTCTGCTGGAATGGCAATGATGTCCTCCAGCTGCTTCAGCGCCTTTGGCAGATCAGCACTGGGCAGGTCGATCTTGTTGATCACCGGAATGATCAGCAGGTTCTGCTGCATCGCCAGGTGCATGTTAGCCACCGTCTGCGCCTCTACTCCCTGAGCTGCATCGATGAGCAATAGCGCTCCTTCACAGGCAGCGAGGCTACGAGAGACTTCGTAGGAGAAGTCGACGTGGCCTGGTGTGTCCAGCAGGTTGAGCTTGTACGTCTTACCGTCCTTGGCGGTGTACGCCATGGTCACGGGATGGGACTTGATCGTGATTCCACGCTCCCGCTCCAGGTCCATGGAGTCGAGAAGCTGGTCTTGCTTCTGGCGTTCGGTGATCGTCTGCGTCGTTTCCAGAAGTCGATCTGAAAGCGTCGTTTTCCCATGGTCAATATGGGCGATAATCGAAAAATTCCTCGTATTCTCAATAGGCATGCGTATCTAAGTTGCGGACACTAAGGGGATTTCGCAACCTTGTAAAGGGGCAGAACTCGATCGCGCAACATCAAATAAAGCACTCACTATCAACCATTTAAACAATCATGCCAAAGTATGAAAAATGGATCTGCCCTATCGCCGAACTCCCAACTCCATTCGCCCGCTCCGATTTTGCCGTCGATCCAACTCGACGGCACACGCATCGCGATTGACATTCTGGCGTCTCTAACTGATTGAAGCATCAGAGCCTATGCAGATTCTCCTGGCAGAAGACAACGAAACCAATCGAAAAGTCGCCACCAAACTCGCCGAGTCGCTGGGTCACGCAGTTGATGTGGTCGAGAACGGATTCGACGCAGTAGAAAAGGCGCGAGACGGCAACTACGACGTTATTTTGATGGACGTGCAGATGCCAATCGTCGACGGTCGCGAAGCAACACGGCGCATTCGGAACGAATTCAGAGACGCAGGGGGCGGGCCACGGATTATCGCGGTGACCGCAAATGTCCTGCTGAGCGAACGTGAATCCTGCCTGGCATCGGGGATGGATGACTACGTGGCAAAGCCCCTTCGACTCGAAGAGTTAAAACGCGCACTGGACGCAGCCCAACTTGCCGCCAGAGAAACAATCCAAAATGCTCCACCATCTGGCCTAATCGACAAGGAACAGTTTCTCGCTGCAATTGATCCCGACGATGAGGAATGCATCGAGATCTATGTCGAGTTTTGCGATATCGCAGCTGCCGACATCATCAGGATAGCTGATTTGATCGCCACCAGCGACTGGACCGCAGCCGCCGCACTGTCCCATCAGCTCAAAGGATCGTCCGCCACACTGGGATTTATAGCGTTGTCAAAATGGGCCGCCAAAGTCGAATTACAGGCGAAGCAGGGAAGCGTCACACTGCCCGACGGCTGGAGAGCCGAGCTCGACGGATCATTCCTCGCTGCGCGGGCGGAAGCCGACGCGCTCATCGGCAGATCTTAGGCGATCCTCCCGTTTTTCTTTACTCAACTCAACAGGGGCGGTACCCTCCCTCGCCCACGTGGGCAAAGAACTCACTGGCCGCGCCATCCAGGATCATCAACTTTAGCTTAAGCAGCCCTGCCACCGAGGGTGCATCCGATAGCTCGCCAGTCATGACTTTGCTGAAGGCATCCTCCAGACTCACTTCGATCATAGAAATATCCTCCGTCGATTCGCGAGCAAGCACTCCCCCTTGCAAATCCCATGCAACATAAATCGTGGACTCCTCGTCGGTGATTCCGTTCGAAGGGTGAATCACTTGAATCGGTTTCAGGCACCTGGCATGCAGTCCCGTCTCCTCTTCAAGTTCACGCCGTGCGGCATCCTCCAGCGATTCTCCCTCATCCAGGCCGCCCGCAGGAATCTCATACTCGAAACGCCCAAGCGGAAACCGCGTCTGGCCAACCAGGAAAGTGTTCCCCTTCCCGTTGATCGCGATCACCCCGACTGTGCGCCTTTTGAAATGAACCAGCCCATAGATTCCAGGCCTGCCCGAAGGATCGATCACTTCGTATTCGGTCACTTTGATCCAGGGGTTATCGTAAGCAATCTTGCTCTTCACCGGCACCCATCCTGTGGTTGGAAGCCTACTCCCACTCGCGTGGGATGGCTTCTGGGTGGCATCGTCTTTGTCTGATTCCATTGGGTGTTCTTCACTACGGAAGGATGGACAACGTTACGGTCGGATGTGACAAAGAGCAAGCAACGGCCCTCTGCGTGTCGAACTTCATCGATAATGTAACCGGCAGCTTCAGCTCACCCGGCAGCATCAGGGGTTGAATCAGGATTCGTTGCAGAGCGTAACCACAAATAGAGTTCACTTTGGTCTGGATCTTCCGCATGTGCGTTTCCGCCCGATTGGCAAATTGTAGTCAGCCATCCAGCCTTCTACGACGAGTAAGTCAGGCTCATCCACCCGCTCAGACACTGCGAGAAACGGATGCACGCCCAGCACGAAAACCAATCCAGCTGCCAGCATTCCGAGCGCAAGCAGAAACCTGTAAAGTGTCAGGCACATCCACGTCCCTTATTTAACTTTTTGAAGGGGTTCACGATTCTATCGGCGGCTTCCCAGATAAGCGGCCCGCCGAACCCAGCGACACGGTCTTGCTCTAGGCCAGATGATCTCGGTTTGCTCGATGACGCTTCCAAGCGGACTCAGATACGACTCTGAAAAGCGATGGCAGATTCTGCCAATCTTTCTCAAGTTTACTCACCGCCTCATGGTTTACTTCGATCTCTTGGCGCTCTTCGCCAATTGCCACACCAAACTGAGCCACGTGGACATCCTCCAAAATCTGCGCGTGCTCCCTTGCTTCAAAGAAATGCAGAGCCTCGACTACATCCACAGAGTATTCATCCCACTCAGACGCCCACCACTCGAAAAACTGAAAGCCAGACTGACTTATTTGATCGAGGAAAACGTCCAGCAAGACAATTGCGCGCACCTCTTCATCAAGATCGTTCAATTCGTCCAACTTCTGGTAGGAATCTTCGTCAACAACGATGTCCCACGGATCTGAAGCGCCAGAAACTTCAGATCTCGCCCGCATGGCGTGAGTCTTGACTAGCTCGCTCACAGAGCTGTCGTCGGCCAACGCGGCATTGATCAACTCCATCACCCGGTCGTCACCGTGTGCAATGAGACCATCCACTGAGGCAATCCATACCGGGTCCCGCTTCTCATTTCCCATCGCTGATCGAGCCAAACGCAAGAGCACCTGGGAGTCGAGAGGCCGTTCCATCTCCCTCAACGTGTAAATCCCTTCAGCCGCAATAGATGGATCGCCATTGAGTACGACGTCGCCAGGAAGCACCTCCGCCAACGCCTCGCGATCGACCACCCAGAGCAACCGAACCGGACTATCCATGGACGGAGCCGCACCACTCTCAATAAGTGCCACACAATGATCCCGCACGTAGGCAAGGAACGCGGGTTCCGCTCTCCCCTTCTTTACCCCGTCCATCGCTCCGGAACGCGCAGCGCCGGCGATGAACTGATCGCTGTGCTCAAAGAGGACGGAAACAGAAGGCACCAAGTCGTCACTCGCAAAAGCCACCAGGTGGCGGCTAATTTGACGCCAAATATCTCGATCTCCTTTGATCAACCAATCTTGCAGAACGGGTTTCAATTCCTGGCACGACCCGGGCGTGAACAGGCGAAGAAGCCGACTCCCTGGAGAATTGCGGACGGACGAACTTCTGGTTTGGGAATCGAAAGAAACAGGCTCTGCAGTGATTGGCTGGGGCTCACCAAAAAGCCGATCCCAGAACGATCGCTTCGGCAGGGCGCTGTCGTTCAGTGTGTGATCTGCGCGTTCCGGGACACGCTGCTCCAACGGCACAAAAGCATCTTCTCGTGCCAGTTGCTTAAGGATATAGGGCATGAACCGCTTCAAATCCTGGACGATTTGGCTGTGGATAAGCGATGAATTATGCGGCAACTCGGCGACCATAAAAAGATCGACGAGCTCTTCTGGTTGTGAGGGTGGGCTCATGGCCGGGCGGCGCTGGGGATGGAGGAATTCAGGGGGAGGAAGGGGCGGGAAATGGTGCTTTGCGAAGGGTTTCCCGGGATCTTCAGTCGTGAATTAAGCCGGAATGCAATATTTTCCGGCATTTTTTCGCAATGGTCGAGAAGATTGAACGAACTCTGTGGTGGTGCTCGATTCTGGCGGGCTCAATCGTAGAAGAATTCTGGGAATTCGTCTTGAGCCAGGGGATTGGAGTCGAGGACGAGAGTGCGGTCTGCGTCGAGGGTGAGTTCCGGTGATTGCCAGGAGTTGGTGGATTCCGCTGATTCAGCGCAATGTTGCCAGTGTTGGACTTCGAAGTCCGGTGAAATCGTTCCGGGGTTGGTGGATGATTTGTCCCCGGATCGGTCATGGCCTTACCTGGGCATTTTTCCAAGTGCGAAGTGGCCACAACGGAAACCCGGCTGCTGCCTCTTGGCCAATGTAAGGAGAATTCGCAATTGCCAAATTGTCAGGAGGCTGGTTCGACCTTACTTTCCGTTGAAGCTCGCCGCCACCCTGGATCTGTTATGGATTGCAAATAAGCAAGTTGCAACACATCTGGGCGGCGATTCCAATCATCCGGGCGGGCAGTATTCCAACCAAACCAATGAATAAAACAGTCAAGATCTACGATACGACTCTGCGCGATGGCACGCAGGGCGAAGGTGTGTCCTTCAGCTCGCTCGACAAGATCCGCATTGCGGAGAAACTCGATGAGTTCGGCGTGGATTACATTGAAGGCGGTTGGCCAGGATCGAATCCCAAGGATGTCGAGTTCTTCCAGGAAGCGGCCAAGCGCCCGTGGAAGAATGCGAGAATAGCAGCGTTTGGAAGCACGCGCCGCCATGGCGTCAAGGTGGAGGAAGACCCGCAGATCCAGATGTTGCTGGACGCAAAGACGCCCGTAGTCACCTACTTTGGCAAAAGCTGGCTGCTGCAGGTCACAGAAGTATTGCGCACCACGCCTGAAGAAAACTGTGGGATGATCCGCGATACGGCGCGCTATCTGAAGGACAACAACAAGGAAGTAATCTACGATGCGGAGCACTTCTTTGACGGATACAAGGACTCGCCAGAGTATGCGCTGCAGACGCTGGAAGCAGCGCGTGATGGTGGGGCGGAAATCCTCGTCCTTTGCGACACCAACGGAGGCACCATGCCCCACGAGGTCGCGGAGATCACCACCATCGTCCGGGAGAAACTTGGCATCCCTGTCGGCATCCACACCCACGATGATTGCGGACTGGGCGTGGCGAATGCGCTCGCTTCGATCCAGGCAGGCTCGGTGCAAGTTCAGGGAACGATCAACGGCTACGGCGAACGTACTGGAAATTGCAACCTGACATCAGTCATCCCCAATCTCCAGCTGAAGATGAACACGCCGGTGATACCGGATCTGACGCAGCTCACGTTCATCTCAAACTTTATCGATGACGTCGCAAACTGCGCGCACAACCGCCGTGCACCTTACGTCGGCATCACCTGCTTTTCACACAAAGGCGGAATGCACGTGAATGCGGTGCAGAAGATCGCCCGCAGCTACGAGCACATCGAGCCGGAAGCAGTCGGCAACAAGCAGCACATCCTGGTCTCTGAACTGAGCGGACAGAGCAATATCCTACTGAAGGCGGAGGAACTTGGCTTCCAGCTCGAAAAAGGCAGTGACGAGGTAAAGGCAGTGCTCTCACGTGTGAAGGAACTGGAGAAGGAAGGTTACGAGTTTGAGGCTGCGGAGGCATCGCTGGAGCTGCTCATCCGCCGTGAGCTGAACCTTTATCAGGCACCGTTCAAACTGGAAGAGTACTATTGCTCCTATCGGCGCGATGGAGTGCGCAACTACGAAATCTGCTCGGCAACCGTAAAACTCATCGTCGATGGCGAGGAAGTTTACACAGTGGCCGAAGGTGACGGTCCAGTTGATGCCCTGGATGCCGCATTACGCCGGGGCCTTGAACCAAAATTCCCCAGGCTGGCTGACATGAGCTTGAACGACTACAAAGTGCGCATCATTGATGGTCACGAAGGCACCGCCGCCAAAACGCGGGTGCTGATCGAATCCACAGATGGCTCCAACAACTGGGGCACGGTCGGAGTTTCCCACAACATCATCCAGGCCAGCTGGCGCGCATTGGTCGACTCAATCGACTATTTCCTGCTGAAGCAGTAGTTCAACCGTTCAACAGCCGGACGGCTCTCAGAGCTGTCCGGCTGAGAGCTTATCAAAATCACGATCTCGCTCCACGCCAAAAAGCAAGATTCAACAGTGAATCTGATGCTCAGGCTTGGATTTTGATTTGAGACAACCGAGCCCCTTTTCGGCTGGGCTCCCAGCTAGGAGATCGTCATACCGCGCCACGCAGGGGCACTGGTTGCTAGAGCTGGGGCCGATTGCTCTGCTCACGGAGCAGGCGGTTCAGAGTCCCCTTCCTTAGTGGGCGTCTTTTGCCGTTTCGGCTTTTTCAGCAGCATCCTTCTTTTTCTCGCGGCGTTCGGCCCTTTTCGCGGCCCTCTCTTCGCGGCTCTTCTTTCGCTTCGCTTTCTCAGCGGACGCTTTCTTGTTAAGGGCGTCTTCAGACTTATCGACAGTCGAGTCATCTGGCTTCGCGTCGGACTTTACCTCCTCCGTTTTGTCTTCCTTGGCCTTGTCACCCTCCTCCTTCTTTGCCTCTTTCTCCTCGGCCTCTTTTGCCGAACGCATGGGATTGCCACCGCCACCTTCCTTTTCCTTGAAGAGCTGGAAACGGGACTTTGCCGGTCGACTTGGCCAGTGGTTGTTGTCCATGTTGGCATCGGCCGTTTCCTCGTGGGGATCCAGTACAATGCGCTCAATTTCGGACTCACTTACCACGAGCTTGGAGAATTTCCTGTGGTTCTTGCGCCATACTTCTGCCGGCATCCTGACCTGTTCTCTCGTGCCATCGGTAAAGTAAACGTCGAAGATGACAGGCATCACGAGTCCGTTGTTACGAATTTCGATGGTGTAGAAGTTACGCTTCTGCTTGAGCAATTCTTTGTCATCCCCTTCCAGTTCTTTCATGAAATTCTCGTAGGCCTCGCGATCCTGCGGAGTCACATCCAGCTCATCAAAGGTATTATAGAAATCTTTGAGCGCCGGGACAGCATTCGCATACTTCGGGACATCGCGGTTGCGTTGCGTGGTAAGGTCGGTCGCTTCGCGTTCGTCGCGTTCCTTCTTTTTCAGCGGCTTCTCAATGTCAGGATCCTTCGTATCGATTTCAAACCAGCGCACCTGTCCAATCGACTGATCCGTATGCTTGGTGGTGTAGAACCAACCGCGCCAGAACCAGTCGAGATCGAGCCCCGATGCATCTTCCATTGAGCGGAAGAAGTCCGCAGGCTCCGGGCGCTTGAACATCCAGCGCTGTGCATATTCACGGAAAGCAAAATCGAACAACTCGCGCCCCATCACCGTTTCCCGCAGGATGTTCAGTGCAGTGGCTGGCTTGGCATAGGCATTGTTACCGAATTGGAGAATGGATTCGGAATTGGTCATGATTGGCCGTTGCCCACCACCCGCCATGTAACCGGTGATTTTGCGCGCCTGCCCACGATAGGATGGATACTTGTCTTCCCATTCCTGCTCCGACAAAAACTGCAGAAAGGTGTTCAGCCCCTCATCCATCCACGTCCACTGCCGCTCGTCGGAGTTCACGATCATAGGAAAATAGTTGTGCCCCACTTCATGAATCACTACGGAAATCAACCCGTACTTCGTTCGCTCCGAGTAGGTGCCGTCTTTCTCTGGACGTGGGCCGTTGAAGCAAATCATGGGATACTCCATGCCACCGATCGGCCCGTTCACGGAGATAGCTACAGGGTAAGGATAGTCGAAGGTGTAACGAGAATACACATTCAAGGTATGCACAATCGATTGCGTGGAATACTTGCTCCACAGCGGCTCCGCTTCTTTGGGATAATAAGACATCGCCCATGCGTGGTTGCCGCCTTGCTTGTGGAGGACAGCGTCCCAGATAAATTTCCGTGACGATGCCCAGGCAAAGTCGCGGACGTTCTTGGCCTTGAACACCCAGGTCTTTGTGCCCGTCGGTTTGCTGGATTCGTTGGCCGTCGCCTCTTCCGGCGTCACAATGAACATCGGAGCCTCGGCGGATTCCGCCTCAAGAAGACGTTTGCGCTGCTCGTCGGTGAGCACTTCACCCGGGTTCTGCAATTCGCCGGTAGCCGCGACGATGTGATCGTCCGGGGCGGTAATCTCGACCTCGAAATCACCGAATTCCAGAGTGAACTCGCCATTGCCAAGGAACTGCTTGTGTTGCCAACCGTTCACGTCAGTATAAGCGGCGACGCGAGGATACCACTGTGCGATCTCGTAAAGATAGTTCCCGTCGTCCTTAAAAAACTCAAAGCCCCCCCGAGCGCGAATCTTCTTTGCATCGACAATGTTGTAGTTCCACTGAATTTGGAACGTGGTATCGGCGCCCGGCTCCAGTGGAGCAGGGAGATCGATCCGCATCATCGTTCTAACGACTGAGTAGCTCAGAGGGTTGCCGTCGCCATCAGCCACTTTGGTAATGTTGTGGCCTCCTTTGAACTCGGGAAGGGTCAGGAGATTGTTGAGACTCTTGAACGAGAGTTTTCCTCCAAACGAAGAGGAATCGTCCGTAGCATTGTCATCCGAGTCTGGCCTGAAGCGATTCTGATCCAGCTGGAACCAGACGTAGTTCAGCTGCAAAGGCGAACGATTGTGATAAACAACGCTCTCCTCGCCCTCAACCCGCTGGTTCTCATCATCCAGGCGTACCTTGATCGCGTAGTCAGCACGCTGCTGCCAGTAGGCATGACCTGGAGCACCAGATGCAGCCCGGTATTCGTTTGCCGTGGGCAGAATCTCTTCCAGTTGGCGAAAGGGATCCGCGTCATAGTCGATCTCTTGCGCACGCGACTGGGTTGCGGCAAGGGAAACAAGAAACATTCCAGAAATCATTCGTGCGAATGCTTTCAAAAAAGAACTGGTTTGTGGATGCGAACGGAGCGTGAAATTTCTCATGTTTTCCTGAGGCAAATCGAGATTTTGAATTGGAACCCAGAATATACGCGGTATCCAACAAAAGACGACACCTTTGCCGCACTGACATTCCGCACCAGTGAACTATCGACAGCTCTTATCGGGCTACTGTCCTTGTTTCAGCTTACGCACCCGCTCACGAAGTTCGATGAGATCCTTGAGCGCACCGGCCTCAACCTCTTCACCCGCGGCACTGCTTTCGCCACGCAAAACATCAATCGTTCGATCGAGATGAGCGAGCGCCGCCTCGGCACCTTCTAATTTCACCAGTGCTGGAGCGTAGTTTACTTCACCCACCGTCCAGTCCCCGATGAGACGCTGGGCATCGTAGCGCCGGGAAGCATTCGGCAAGGAATTGAGAGCTGTCATCGTTCTCACACTATCCAGCATCGCCTGATGCTCCCGCCCGACCTCGTCATATTGTTCCTGCAGCAGCAACTGCTTCATCAACGCACCCCGTGCGCGATTGTTGTCTGGATACTGCCGAAGCGCATCGCGGGCCAGTGCAGAAGGTTTAGCCCAGAGGATGGAACGACTGATCGACAACAATCCGAGAAACAACACAAACGCCACCGTACAGATACGAACGAGTTCCGGTTTGATCGCCAGTCGGGATGATAGCCAGACGATTAGAAGCGCAAAAAGCACCGCCAGCCATGGCAGCGACGGGTAAGTGCGGTACTCGACCATCATTTCGTGCCCTATGACGTACCCCATCCGCAGCAGCAGGTGAAATGCTGTCAGGCAGACCGCGATGGCGAGCAGCCGGTTGCGCTTCCCGTAAACAAGTACCACCGCAATGAGAACCACGATTCCTAACATTCCGATCAATGCGGGCCAGTCCTGCCATGAATTTGTCCATTGGATATAGTGATCGACTGACAGGCGGACTGGCAAAAGCATGCGCTGCACGTACATCCAGAAGACACGGCCATGGGTGAGCGCATGATGGATAAACTCGGGCCTGACCACCGCGTTCAAGCCCACATTGATCAGATAAACCGCAGGCGACGCCAGCACGACTGCGCACATGGCGCTAGCCAGGATCGGCCACCTTTTGCCAGCACTTTCCCCAGTCGCACCGAATCCACGACAGAACCACGCGACCACCGCCACTGTTCCCAGCGCATGAATGAGTCCGGGGTCCTTGCTAAACGTCGCACCGGCAACAGCGACGACGACCACTGCAGCACTTACCCCCCGCCGGTCGCGCCCGCAAATGAAGAGCATCGTCGCCCAGCCAGCCAGGTAACTGAACGCCCCGACTAGCAGGATCGGAGTGCACCGGGCATAGTTGACAGGTTCACTTCCCAGCGGATGGCAGACAAACACGAGAGCCACGAGCAAGGGCAGCGAAATCCAGCCTTCCTTCTCATGTCTACGAAATGGAAGAAGATAGCGCTCGAAATCGCGCATCGACCGTAGGACGAATAGCGAAAAAGTCAGATGAATCGTCAGGTTCAGCAGGTGAAACGCAAAGGGCGAGAACCCCGCCACTTTGTAGATCAAAAAGTAAGCCAGATAGGGCAACAGCCGTCGCCACGAGAACAACATCTCCCCTTCCATAACCCTGGCATTCCCCACCAAGTGCATGAAATCATCCATGTA
>JAGROY010000428.1 GCA_020439995.1 Verrucomicrobiia bacterium | reverse complement strand
GGTCGTAGTAGGCCATCTCACCGCCACGGTCTTTCAACAGATCCAGCAGGAGGTAGCTGGGCGATTCGCGATCGTCGTCGACGTTCGGCTTATACGCCAGGCCGATGATCAGGATACGGCTGCCGTTGACTGGTTTTTTCTGCGAGTTCAGTGCGGCGATCGTTTGTTCCACTACATACATGGGCATGGAAGTGTTCACTTCGCCCGCGAGTTCGATGAAGCGCGTGTTTTGATCGAACTCGCGCGCCTTCCATGTGAGGTAGAAGGGATCGATCGGAATGCAATGTCCTCCCAGTCCGGGTCCGGGATAGAATGCCATGTATCCGAACGGCTTGGTCTTGGCGGCTTCGATTACTTCCCAGACGTCGATGTCCATGGCTGCGTAGACCGTCTTCAGTTCATTCACCAAGGCGATGTTGACGCTGCGGAAAATGTTTTCCAGAAGTTTGGTGGCCTCGGCTGCGCGGCAGGACGATACGGGGATCAGCGTCTTGATTGCGTGGCTGTAAACGGCCATCGCCTTTTCCAGGCAGGCCGGAGTCAGGCCGCCGATGACCTTTGGAATGATCTCAACCTTGCTGTCGGGATTGCCCGGATCTTCCCGCTCGGGTGAGTAGGCGAGGTGGAAATCCACACCCGCAGTGAGCCCTGATCCTTTCTCAAGTACCTCACGCAGTTCACAGTCGGTAGTGCCCGGGTAGGTGGTGGATTCGAGAACGACCACAATGCCCTTTGGCAAGTGAGGTGCGATCGCTTCTCCCGACTTCAAAACGTAGGAAATATCCGGATCGCGGTTCTTGCTCAGCGGCGTGGGAACGGCAATCAGAACGGCATCAACACCGGCGACATCGGAAAAGTCTGAACTCGCAAAGAATCGCCTAGCGCTCACCTGTCCGGCAACAGCTGCACTGGGAATGTGCTCGATGTAGCTGGTGCCTGCATTCAATGCATCGACCTTTTTTTGGTCGACATCGAGGCCGATGACCTCCACTCCCTTGCGGGCAAATTGCAGGCCGAGGGGAAGTCCAACATAGCCAAGCCCAATAATCGCGATTTTCATAGTGCACGTTTTCTAACACCTTTCGGCTCGTTCGCAACAGCCAGTCACGCAGGGCAGCCGATGTGCGGGAATAATCTGCGGCAAATGATGATCGCAGGTTGTGTCAGGGCGGGGAATGTGGACAGGATACAGGGGCCAATGGACGAAACTCAGGAACATCACTTCGGTTTGCTCGTAGCGCGTGCCGATCCGGCGGCAGCGCCTGGCTCTCTTAAAGAAGTTTCCTAAATCGGGCTTACCGTATCCCCTTCCAAAACCTGGCCAAGGGCCAATTGTCTCAGCTGTCCTTTGCTTCCAACGTCGCAAGAAGAGCCTTTGCGGCGTCTGCCATGGCAGGCGGGAGGCCGCTTGCCACAGCGCTGGTGAGGGCATCGATCGCTTTCTTGGTGTCTCCCTCGGCAGCTGCGGAATTGCCAAGATAGAAATGCAGGCGGCCATCGATGAGTTCGGCATCGCGGATGCCGCCGAGCAGCCTTATGGCGGCGGCATGATCGCCCTTCAGGCTCAGTATCATTCCCAGCACCTTGGCGGCCTCCTCGCTGCCGACCAAACCGGCGAGTGCGGCTCTTGCCAGTTGCTCCGCTTCGACCAGAACCTTTTCATTCTCCGCATCCTCGCCGACCCGACGGGTGAGCAATCCCGCAAGTTTCAATTTCGCTGGAGTGAATTCAGGGTAAATACCCAGCACCGAACGATAGGTCGCTTCGGCCCCGTCTGCAGTCGCATCGAGCGCTTGCCACATGAGGGCTGGCACGTAATTCGTTTCTGCCGCGATTGCGCGTTCCACCACATCCGCTGAGGGCTTTTCTTTGATTGTGAAGGCGAGGAAACGCTCAGCTCCCTGCTGATCGAAGGTGACCCCGCCCTTCTCTGTCGCAGCGGCCACCGTTTTCTGGTTCATGTCGATCGCCCGCTGCATCGTGTCCCTCGCTGCCGACACCTCGCCCTTGCCGTACTGGGCCCAGGCGAAGTCGAACAATACTGAAGGATCCGTGGCACGGACAGCGCTCTCCTGCAGCATTTGGTAGGCCGCCTGGAAGTCGCCCTGCTTGAGTGCCACCCTGCCTTGCACTGCGGCCGGACGCCAGTCAAACGCGTTCAGTTCGCGGGCGCGGGCCGCAAGTTTTTGCGCCTCCTCAAGATTCACCAGAGGACTGGATCCCGCAAACAGTTCCGCCAAGCCGATGATGGCCCCATAGAGCTGAGGACTGGCAACAACAGCCGATGTATACGCCTCTTTCGCCCGGTCCCATTTTCCTTCGCGAGCCGCTGCCGCCCCGATGAGCTGCAGCAGGATCGGTTCGCTCCCATGATCCGCAGCCAATTGCTCAAGCGTTGCAAGGTCAAGCGTTTCTGGGGAGTCACCAAGCATGTCGAGCAAGGCCAGCTTTGCCGCTACCTCTTCCTTCAACTGAGGGTCTCCCCCCCCGAGGTCGTGCGCTCGCTGAAACGCAGTCCGGGCCGAACCCGGCAGTCCGAGCACAAAGTAAAGGCCACCGAGATGGAACTGAATCTCAGCATTGTCCGGTAAATTCTCCACCGCTTCCTCCAAAAGTGGTCGAGCGGACTGCGGATCTCCGGATTTCAGGTGAATCCATCCGAGGGTATCGGCAACCAAGGCGTCGTTGGGACGCAATTCACGGGCCTTCTTGGCCTGAACCAGCGCCGCATCGAAATCATTCAGACGAAATGCATAAAGCCAGGCGAGGTTGTTCCTTACCGAAGGATTCTCCGGTTGCAACTCAATGGCTTTCTCGTAAGCGTCCCGTGATTTGTCAATCTGGTTCAGTGCATAATATATGAAGCCGAGTTCGCCATGAATTGACGGATTCTCGTTCAGCTTCCCGTCCCCGTCATGAGCGAGAAGGTTTTCCAGATGATCGACAGCTTCCTGATACTTGCCGATCCGTTTGAATAGTCCCACCAGCTCCAATGAGGGGCCTGGATTTCCCTTTGCGCGGCCAATCGTTTCAAGAAACGCCTTCTCCGCTTCTCCCCATTTTTCTTGAGCCTGAAGCACCCTCGCCTTGTTCAAATAACCGGTAAAATCGTCTGGAGCTGCCTCAATCGATTTCTGAATATCCTCAAGGCTGGAATCAAGGTTTCCCTCCTGCACGCCGACCTGGGTGAGCAGATAGCGGATATTGCGCTTCTCGTCTTCGCTGGACGTCATCGCAAGGCCTGCCTCATACTCATTCCGGGCCTCCTCATATCGCCCCTGACCCATTCTGACCATTCCCATCAGCAATCGGTTCCGATGATCATTTGGCTCGCGTATCATCCGCTTCTCGACCAACTGCTCGGCTGCGGTGAAATCGCCATCCTGCCGCAAAGCGTCAAATAGAAGCGACTCGGCTTCGAGGTTTGAAGGCCGCCGTTCCAGCAGTGCACGCATCGCCGAGATGACTGCAACCGTGTCTCCACTGCGAAGGTTGAGGCGAGCCAACAAAATATCGGCCTCAGCAAAGCTTGGATTGGCCTTGAGCGCCCTTTGCAGAGCCTCAGTCGCCTCGGCTGTTCGCTCCCGCTCCAGCATGGCGGACGCAAGCCAATAGTTTACCGTCGGATGGTTGGGCACTTTCCTCCGGAGGCTCTCAAGTATTTCAACTGCCTTCTCCGCCGCTCCACTTGCCAGTTGTATTCTCCCTTTCAATAATTCCACCCCAAAGTTTTGCGCGCGACGTGACACCACATCGAGCTGGCCCAGTGCATCATCATAATCGCCTTCCGCAGCCGCCGCTTCAGCCAGAAGCATCCGCGCCGGAATCAGGTCAGGGAACTGAGCCACAACAGGGAGCAAGTTCTTTCTCGCCTCATCCTGTCGGCCTACCCGCATCAAGTACCGGGCATACTGCAGACGGACTGGAGATCTGTCCGAGGCCATTTCAGACGCTTTCAGCAACTCCTGCTCCCCGGTGATCGAATCTCCTTTCTGGAACGCTATCGCTGCCAGCAGCATACGGGCTTCACCGTAGTCAGGGGCCAACTTGATAGCTTCCTGCCCTTGTCGCGTTGCTCCTGCAGTGTCTCCCTCCTTGGCCGCGAGCATTGCACGCGCAAGGTAATGCTGAGCCGAACTGGTGCCGCCCTCATCAAGTCGGCGGCGGCACGCTTCCAGTTGCTCCGGCGATCGGGCGATGTCAACCAGCATCACCATCGCCTCGCCATTGGCTGGCTCCGCACGCAGCACTTCCTCGATCAACTTGCCCGCCTCCTCGGGAAACCCAAGGCCTGTCCATACCTTGGCAAGAGATAGCTTCAATTCAAGATTGGAAGGTTCGTCGTTTGCTGCGGCACCTAGAAACGGGAGGGCCTCGTCCAATGCTCCCTGCTTGAACCAGATCAATCCCAACTGCCGGATCACCTCCATGTCCGAAGGATCTATCCGGCGAGCGCTCATGTACTCAATTTCTGCCTCTTCATACCTGCCTTCCGCAAAATACTCCGCCGCCCGACTCTTGTGCTGCTCAGAGCTTTTCTCACGCTTGAATATCGTCACCCCAATGCCGATCGCCACGATCAATACAAGCGAAGCTAATGCTTTCTTCTGCAAAAGGAAATTTTTAAAAAAATTCATGATTTCCACATTTATAAAAGTTTTTTTTGAAAATCCTCTCGAGCAATTTTCATATTAAATTAGAGCAGGATTATCTTACCATACTCACCATGATAAATCACATCTCCACGTCTCGCAACTAGTAGTTTTCGCAAATGCGCAAAACTCCGAGGCCTACACATGAGAAGTGACCGATGTTGTGGCAAGTAGTGGGTTTCGCGGCTCAGTAAGGTACGAGTTTTTTCGGTGATTTCCCTTTCCGCCCCTCCACTTTACGGTTTTTTGAGACCGAAACGCTCAATCATGTCGTAAACCTTTGGGCGCGACACACCCAATTCCTTTGCGACATCGGTGATCTTCCCTTTGTGCCGCTGGAGTGCCGAGTGCAGCATCTCATGTTCCAGCTGGTCCTTCGCCCCTTTCAATCCGGAACCGGAGAGCTCATCGGAGCCCTTTTGGATCTCATCGTCTAGTTCAAGATCAGATGGCGCTATCTGCTTTCCCTCGGCCATGATGGCAGCCCGCTGCACGCGATTCTGCAATTCCCGGACGTTCCCGGGCCAATCATAATCACGGATGGCCGCAATAGCGTGCGGGGAAAACGAGCGGCTTGTGCTCTCATTGTCGCGAATGAAATCCGCAAGGAAACGCTGTGCCAGCACTACCGCATCGTCGCCACGATCACGCAGGGGCGGCAATTCAAGCACCACCACAGCAAGGCGAAAGTAAAGGTCTTCCCGAAAGCGCCCCTCTTCGATCGCTGATTTAAGGTTGGCATTGGTGGCGGCGACCAGGCGGGTATCAATTTCGAGCTCTTCCCGCCCCCCGACGCGCTGGAGCCTCCTTTCCTGCAGGAATCGCAGGAGCTTAACTTGAATCGACGCAGAAAGTTCACCAATCTCGTCAAGAAAGAGAGTTCCGCCTTCGGCCCCTTCGATGAGCCCTTTGCGCTGCCGGTCAGCACCTGTGAATGCCCCCTTTTCGTAACCAAAAAGCTCACTCTCCAGGAGGGTTTCTGGAATTGCACTACAGTTGATCGCGACAAATGGTTCCTCCCGCCGATTACTCTGATTGTGGATCGCACGGGCCACCATTTCCTTACCCGTGCCGCTTTCGCCCAAGATCAGGGCCGGTGCGTTGCTCCCTGCCACCTTTTTCAACATCATAAACACCCGCTGCATGGCCGGGCTTGCCCCATGCATTCCTTCAAAAGCTGCCGCGTGCTGGCTGTTCTGCAATTGGCGGTACTCCCGTTCCAGATCGGAAACGTAGACACAGCGCCTGACTACCAGGTTTAATTCGTCAAGGTCCACGGGCTTTGACAAGAAATCGTGAGCCCCAGTGCCCACAGCACGGATTGCATTCTCCCTTTCTCCCTGGCCCGAAACTACAATCACCTTCACCAGCGGATTCAACACTTGCAGTTCTTCGAGAATCGCAATTCCTTCCCGTGTGTCATTTGGATGTGGCGGAAGCCCCAGGTCCAGCACACACACCTCCGGAGAATGCGCACGAAACGCATTGATCGCAGACGGACGGTCTTCCGCAAGGTATACATCATGTTCCCCGGCAAGCGCCCATTTCATCTGAACTCGAATTTCTTCGTCGTCGTCAATTATCAACAAGGTGGCCATAAGTCATTACAACAGTGTAGTATTTCCCTCCGCGCACTTCGCCGTAACCCGGATCTTGGGTGAATAGTTTAACCGGAGTCGCCAGGAATTCTCTGAACATATTAAGAGGATGCACTTGCCGGACTTGCCGCCCCCGATACCCCGCCAAGGGGAAGGATCACTGTCACCGTGGTTCCACGCCCTGGCGCAGATTCCACCTCAAGCTGGCCGCCGTGCTTCTCGACAATCACGCGGCTCTGAAACATTCCAATACCTAAACCATCCTTCTTGGTCGACTGGAAGGGCGTAAAAAGAAGATTGTTCACGAAATCCTCAGTCATGCCGGGCCCATTGTCGATTACCGAAACGCTCACGCCGTTGACAACCTTTGAGCAAGTAACGCGGATTTCGCCCTTGGCCCCCCCCCATCCCCCTCCACCAGTCACGTCAGCAGCATCTGGCAGTGAGTCAGCAGCATTCTGCACAAGATTCCGTACCACGCTCTTGAAAAGTTCCTGATCCAGAGAGACTGGTGGCACCGGACTCAACTCCAGGGAGATCTCAACCGCCGAAGGAAGCTGGAGGTCCGTAACTGCGGACCTTATGAGTGCATCGACAGCGGAAGGCACCATCTGCACCTCAAGATTCTCCCGCAACGCCGAAAGTCGGCGAATCAGGTGATTGATCCGTTCCGTTGTGGTCGCGATGCTGCGGAGAGCATCTTTGCGGAACTCTGGGTTGTCAAAATGCTTGGGAAAATTCTGTAGTGTCAGGTTCAACGTAGATGCGGCATTTTTGAGATCGTGCACGAAGAATGCAGACATCGTCTGGAAGGCTTCCAGCTCTCTGGCTCGGATCACATCCCCCGCAAGCCGCTGATTGAGCAGTTCGGCCCCCACCTGAGAGGCAATGCACTCCAGCAGCTGCCTTTCCTCGTGGGTGAATGGTAAGGCATTGACCCGGTCCCCCAGAATCAGGAAACCAAGGTTGCGATTCTCCGCGATGAGCGGCACGCCAAGGCGTCCGCCGCCGCCGTGAAATTGTTCTGGCGTCATTGCCTGCAAGGCATCCCTGAGCGTCACGCACCGCAGTGACTCCAACGCGAAGGGCCTAGTCATGCCAGACAGGGATTCTGGCGTTCCGGTCGACACCTCCCGCACAACCGGTGGGCCGGTCGCGGCCAACGTCCGCAGCAAGCGATTGTTTGCATCCAGCTCAATCAGCGTCACTGACAGCGCGTTAAACGTCTGCGACACCAGTTTCACGATATCGACACACCAGCTTTGCCTGCTGCTGGCGGCGGTCGAACAGGTGATCACCCTGCTCCATACATCCCTGAAATCGCACGTCGGCCTATGAAAATGCCTGGCAACATACTGCTTAATAGCAACACGGGCCCGCTCCGAGACAAGCATGGTCGAGATTCCTGCCAGTCCAACGATGACAATGATCGTCTGGATTACGAATGCCTCACCACTGCCACCCAGCCAGGATGTGAGCTGCGCGAGCAGCCCCACCGCAAGAAGAAAGCTACCGGCAATCATCACCGTGAGCGAACCCACTAGAAAATCCCTGGATGGATAGATGTCGACCTTCTGGAATGCCTGCCGGGTGTATCCCAGTCCCATCATTGGGCAGGCGATGAGCACGGCGATGCTGTTCACGGTATCCATTCTGGTATCATAAGCGGGAAAAACCACCGCGCTGCTGAACACATAAACTCTCACGCCAAACATGATGGCAACGCCCAGGACGAGGAACTTGATCCGCCACCGCGCTGTGCCAACCGCACTGCGAAAGGTGTTCTCCAGGTTCGCAAGGATGAGCAAAGACAAGAGCAGCATGACTACGTTCAATGCCCTGCCCGGCGAGCGCCACAATAACAAGGGCAGGTCTTCGGTAAGCCCTGAAAGCGCGAATTCCAACATCTGTCGACTCATGACAAGGGCTGCAATCGGCAACACGAATGCGAGCAGAATCGCCCAGCGCCAACGGCGCATGAATTCCCGATAGTTTCCCCGCCCAAAACAAACCGAGAACCACAGCCAGATTCCCAGCAACGTGGATTCAATACAAAGCGATCCGGTCACCCAGAAATGATAAAGTTCCCGAGACAGGGACATATGCTCAACTCCGATGGCCACCACTGCATCCAGGGCGATCAGGAGCATCCCGGATGCAAACAGCAGATTCGCCGGCCCCTCCCCCTTCCTGGGATGGAATACGGCCACCCCTCCCAGGCATCCCGCAACCAGCGCCGCCGCAATGTGAACGAGCATCATACAGTTTATGAGGTGCAGGCCCACTGCCGCATACCACCGCTACCACCGCTAATGCCGCCCAGAGCCAATGAGCCTGTGCAGGCACCAGGGAGCGACCGCGCGAGGCAGACACCATGAGGGCCCTGGAGAAAGAGCGAACGACACTGGACAGGGATCATCAGATCCAGCACCATACATCACCCTCTCACGGCATCAAGTTCCACTGAGTTGCGGGATCGCCTGGTTCGTCGCCTTCACTCTGTGTTCATGGTCGCCCGCTACATTTACTCTGTCGGTTTCTGGCCCGATGTTGCGAAACCGCGATTGGCTTGGGCAAACAGCCGAGATCCACTGTTGTAAATATGAGAATTCTGCTTAAACTATCATTCTTGAGAACCGAATCCATGTTCAACACTCTCTTCTTGGCCACGGCAGCAACCCTTTGAATCTCAAACGGATCCAGCGCCTGATCTATAGGATGTCCGCGGCTTTACACGAGGGCAACCTGTTCATTTCCAGAACCTTGGGAGCGGCCTTGGCGACTACAGCGCTGCTTAGTGCCCCCACCTGCGCGCATGCCGCCGAAGTCACACTGAGTTGGGAAGCGCCGGACGAAGGAAACGTCGCCGGCTATCAGGTCTACTATGGCGTCGACAGCGGTATCTTCCGCACGGCCACAGATGTTGGCGACACGCTGACACATACACTGACCGGCCTGCGTGACGGACGCCGCTACCATCTGGTCGTCACCGCCTACAATGATGCAGGACTGGAGAGCCTGCCGTCCGAGGAAGTCATCACCGAGGGAGAACCTAACATCCATCCCACGGTGACAATCGTGAGCCCGACTAACGGCTTCCTTACGAACACGCAGGCAGATATTCATTTTGAAGTCGATGCTACCGACGCAGACGGCACCATTGCCCAAGTCGAATTGCTCGTAAAACCTCAAGACGGTAACTACACCGTTATCGGATCGGATGCCGATCCACCGTTCCAATTCGACTGGCGCGAAGTTCCTCCCGGGAATTTTGATGCGGTTGCCCGCGCCGTGGACAATGAAGGATCTTCGGTTCTCAGCTCTACAGTTGCGATCACAGTAAGCGGGATCGTTCCTGCACTCGTTACCGGGGAATTTATGATCACCGAAGGGAAGATATCATGGCTTTCCCGCGATCAGATTAACGTGCTCGACGCTGGAGTCCCGCCGGAAGAAATTACCATTCTGGCACAAGAAGTAACGGGGGGAGAATTCCTGGTCGGAGACGAGCCAGCCCTCCGGTTCACTCTGGGCGATATCGACGAAGATCGGGTCGTATTTCAGCATGATGGATTTGAAGAGCCCCCACAATTTACGTTCTCTGCAGTTTTCGGTGACGTCTGGCTGGGATCCGAGCCACCGCTGATCACCTACCAGCCCGTCAATGATCCTCCAGTGATCGATAGAGCCCAAGCGACGCTTTCAGAAGGGGAATCCATTGCATTGAACACCGCGCAACTAAATACCCTCGATCCCGACTCCTCAGCTATTGACCTTCTTTACCTGATCACGGCAATCACTCATGCAAACGTGTTCGTGGCTGGCAAGCAAGCAACCAGCTTCTCACAGCTCGACGTCGACAACGGCGATGTTCAACTCGTACACGACGGCTCCGAGTCTCCCCCCACCCTCGCGCTGAGGGTGCGGGATGAGGGATTCTTGAGTCCACAGGTTTCGGTCACTTTTCTCTTCAGCAGAGTCGACGATCCTCCGTTGCTGGACGACGTTGTTCTTACAATCACCGAAGGAGAGCGCATCATTCTCACCCCGGAATCGTTTGCTGTCGTGGATCCTGACTCCGAGGAAAGTGCGTTTCGGTACTATGTCGTCGAGCTCTCTGAGGGCAGCATTTTGGTGAATGGCTCCGCCGCATTGACGTTCACCCAGGCCGACTTGGAGGCAGGAATCGTTGTATTTGAACACGACGGCCAACCCACCCCTCCAGTGATCCGATTCTCAGTGAGCGACGGAACATCGACATCAGCGCCGATCACGGCGTTCATCACCTTCGTGGCCGTTGATGATTCACCCGAGATCTCGGTCACCAGCCCACTTATCGCAGAAGGGGCCACGGTCTTACTTGGACCAGAGCACATCTCGGCAACCGACGAAGAGACCCCGGGAATGCTCAAGTTCGAGGTTACCCACGTGGAAGGCGGTAACTTGCTTGTCGGCGGCAATGTCGGCACCCGGTTCACTTCGGCACAACTCGCATCCGGACAGGTGGCATTCCAGCACGATGGCTCGGAAACATTGCCTGCGTTCGTCCTTGTGGTGAGCGATCCGTCCGGCAATACCACCTTTGCGCCTCGTGTCACCCTGCCGTTCGTGCCGGTCAATGATCCCCCGATTCTTACCTTGCACTCCTTGCCGATCCGTCAGGGCCAGCGGGCAAGATTCACCTCCGATCTTCTTTCGGTGACAGATCCGGATTCCCCGCCAGGTGACCTGCAGTTTACCATTCTCAGCGTGACTGGGGGAACGGTCATCACCGACGGCGAGAGCACCGCCCCAGACACTAACCACTTCAGCCAATCCCAACTCGCCGCAGGCTCCATTTCCTTCCAACACGATGGCACAGCGCATGCCCCATCGCTGGTAATCACGGTTACCGATGGTCTCTTCACCACCGACCCGCAACCGATTCCCATCGTTTTCGCTCCCGCACCGCGACTTACGGAGATCATCGCCCTTCCAAACGGAAGTTTCCAGCTGACGTTGGAAGGCAGTCCGGGAGACAGCATCGCGATCGATGCCTCCGAGGATCTGGTAACCTGGCTGCGTCAGCGCACTCTCACCCTTGAGCGATACTCC
>JAGROY010000427.1 GCA_020439995.1 Verrucomicrobiia bacterium | reverse complement strand
GGACGAATCCGGGCAGGGGCGATTTTATCTGACTTTGAAACGCCGCCATTTGTTTGCCAGTGAGCAGGCGATGGACGGCGAGGGCGATGCTCTGGCTGTGCAACTGAGTGGCACCAATCCCAACGTGTGGATTGATGGCTTCCTGGCCCCATCCGCAGCGCGTGACTTGAACATTGAATTCTCCTGGAACGAGAAGCTGCTGGTGCGGGCGGAAGCAGTCTGGTGCGACCATCCAGACGGAAGCGGAGCCAAGGTACTGATGGTGCGCAAGCTCTTCGGAACAGACTGGAATGGTCCACTGGGCTATTGAACGAAGATTACCCTCGCCGAGGTCAGCGGGTGCGGGAATATTTGCGGTTTGCACTGAGCTTGCGCAACGGTTATGAGCTAGGGAGATTTGCTGCAATATCAGCAGCTTCCAGCGTACTTAACCGAATGGTTCTCAATTACATCTGGCTGGCGTTTTTTGCCATTGGATTCGTGACTGCCCTCGTGCGGCTGTTCGCAGGGGATCCAGGTGTCTTTCCGGCGATGGTCACTTCGCTGCACGATCTGGCAGATGTCGCGGTGACCCTGGCGCTGGGCTACATCGGCGTCATGAGCCTGTGGCTGGGGATCATGAAAATTGGCGAGCGAGGGGGAGCCGTCGGAGTTCTGACAAAATTGCTGGCGCCCTTTTTCGCACACCTGTTTCCAGGGATTCCTGCGGGCCATCCGGTCACGGGATCGATGGTGATGAACTTTGCGGCCAACATGTTGGGCCTGGACAATTCGGCGACGCCGCTGGGGCTCAAGGCAATGAACGAACTTCAGGAACTCAATCCTGACAAAGACACCGCCAGCAACGCACAGATCATGTTTCTCGTGCTCAATACCTCTGGGTTGACGATCATTCCCGTATCAGTCATCGCCTTGCGGGTGGCAAAGGGTGCGGCCACTCCTACGGACGTTTTTATTCCGATTCTCATCGCCACCTATGTGTCAACGCTGGTCGGCCTGACCACGGTCGCGTTGTTCCAACGCATCAATCTTTTCAAGCCCGTAGTCCTGGCGTATCTTGGTGGTGCCACTGCGCTGGTCGGAAGCATGATCTGGTACTTCAAAAATCTGGACACCGCATGGGCACCGACACGCGACAAACTCAACGCTGAGTTGACCTCGATCAACGAAGCCATCACCAACGCAGGCACGTCAGCCACTACTGATCAGGCAGTCCGCATTGAGGAAATCAGAAATTTGATCCCTGGGCCAATGGCGGAGCAGTCCGAATTCCTGGGTGCATTCATCATCTTTGCGATCATCATGGGATTCCTGGCGCTGGCAGTCTATCGCCGTGTCAACGTCTACGAATCCTTTGTCGAAGGGGCCAAAGAAGGTTTCGGCGTCGCGATCAAGATCATCCCTTATCTGGTTGCCATGCTGGTGGCGATCGGCGTTTTTCGGGCGTCTGGCGCAATGAATTACCTGATCGATGGCGTGCGCACGCTGTTCTCCGGCTTCGGCGATACGCGCTGGGTCGAAGCTCTTCCTACGGCATTGATGAAACCGCTCAGCGGCTCGGGTGCACGGGGCGCGGCTGCAGATGCCATGGTCACTTTCGGGCCTGACTCGTTCATTGGCACGCTTGCATCGACGATGCAGGGCTCCACGGAAACGACCTTTTACACCCTGGCCGTCTACTTTGGTGCAGTCGGCGTTTCGCGCACGCGCTACACAGTGGTCGCCGGGTTGATTGCCGACGTCGCCGGGATCACAGCTGCCATCGTGGTCGCCTATTTGTTCTTTGGAGACCGCCCGTAGCAATGCCCGAACCGCTTCACGTTGCCTACCTCTACTCCCGCTATCCAGTCGTCTCGCAGACGTTCTGCGATTCGGAGATGATGGCGCTGGAGGCACTGGGTGTGAAGGTTACGATCGGATCTCTCAATGCCCCGCCCGACAGCTTTCGTCACGAGAGGCTGGATCGTCTAAAAGCAAAAACGCTATATCCTGCGCCGCCCGAAGTGATGACTGCGCCAGACGGAGTCCGCCCTCCCTTCTGGCAGAAAATGAAAGCCCTCGCTGCCGACCACGAGCAACGCTTCGGCGCTGAAACCAAGCCGCTGACACGTGCCCAGAACGCCTGTTACTTTGCCGCTCAATTCCAGCGCCTGGGTGTACAGCACGTGCATGTACATTTCGCCAATCGCGCCACTCATACCGCCCTGTTTTTGAGAGAAGCCGGATTCACCTATAGCTTCACCGCGCACGCGCAGGACTTCATGGTCGATCTGAACAACGACCCACTGCTCCGCGAAATGGTCAGCGGCGCAGAATTTGTGATCGCCGTCAGCGACTACAGCCGCGAGTTGCTTGCGAAGACGTGTCCAGGCTCGGAGGGCAAAATTCACCGTATCTACAATGGGATCGCTCTCGGTGATTTTGAGCGCAACACTGCGCCGACTGGAACCGGGAGGCCACTGCAACTCGTGAGCGTCGGTCGCCTGATCGAGTTCAAGGGCTTCCATGTCCTTATCGATGCCATCGGGAAGCTGAAAGCGTCTGGCGTTCTGTTCGATTTGAAGATCGTCGGCGACGGGCCCTGGCGGGAGCGGCTGCAGGTGCAGATCGACTCGTCAGGCGTCGGTGATTGCGTGACGCTGTGCGGTGTTCGCAGTCAGGATCAGGTGCGTGCTCTGTTGGCCGATGCGGATGCCTTCGTGTTGGCTTGTCTGGTGGATGAAAAGGGAGCGTCAGACGTCCTGCCCACGGTCATCACGGAGGCCATGGCAGCCGGGTTGCCGGTCGTTTCGACACACGTTGCTGGTGTGCCAGAGATGGTCGCGCATGGCGAAACCGGTTTGCTCGCCGAGGCCGGCAGCGTCGATGCATTTGCCGGGGCGCTGCGCGCACTAGCTGCAGGTAGCGATGCGTGGCGACTGCAGTTAGGTGCTGCTGGCAGCGTCAAGGCGCGGGCTCAATTTGATCAAATGACTGCTGCCAGTGAATTGAAGCGTCGCTTTGCTGGAGTGACATCACGTGTTGATCCAGGCCGTGAGGTTCGGGCATTGGTGGTCATGTCAGAATGTCAGGTCTCTCCGGCTGGGAATGCCGAATGCGCGATCTACGCGGATACCGATGGCGTCGACCTGCTCACCGCCCGCCTGGGAACGGCCACAGATGAATCCATGCGCTGGGCAGGATCTGGGATGCTGCAATTTTTTCCTGACGGCGTTGTCCTTGAGTCACTCTGGCGCTCGCGCGGCCACTGGCGTGAGCAGTTGGACGAAGTTCGGCGGGACCTTGGCACCTCCATTGATGGTGAAGATTTTTACCTGAATGCCCGTCGCGCGGTGTGGCTCGCGGACGTATTGAATAAACAGCCCGTGCCCTGCCTTCACGCGTTCCGTGCGGATGTTGTATTGTTAGTATGGTTGGTGAGGCAATTGTGCGATCATCCACTGCGCCTGAGCGCCGTCATCGAGCCACAGCCTCCCATGCGGCGCAGTGCATTGAAAAGATTGTTGAAAGACTTTACCATGGCGTCGGTTGCAGATGAGCGTCTTGCCACCGACCTGAAAGCGGTGGACGAGATCAAGCTGGCCGCCGTCAGCGAAACCCGGCACCGTCACATTGGCCCCATCAAAATTCGCCAGCCATTGCCGCTGGAACCATTCCGTGCCGCAGTAAGGCAGTGGGTGGAACGCATCCTTACTACGAATTCCTGAATGAAACTCGCGGTCATTATCCCTTGCTACAATCATGAGCGCTACATCGCTCAGGGACTGGAATCCGTGCTCGGGCAGACGCGCCCGCCCGATCGCATTCTTGTGATCGACGATGGCTCGAAGGATAACTCAGTTGAAATCATCCGAACCTTCGCCAGCCGTGGAGTCGAGTTGATCACTCAGGAAAATGCAGGTGCGCACAATACGATCAACCGCGCCGTGGCTCTGGCGGCGGAGGACTGCGATGTCATCAGTATTCTCAATTCGGACGATCACTATTTCCCTCGGCGGTTCGAGAAGTGCCTTGCTGAACTGGAAAAGCATCCTGACAAAAGTGTCGTCTGCAGCGAGATCTGCCTGGTCGACGATGACGACAATCCCGTCGATCCCCAGGCATCGAGACCGAAGTGGTTCCAGGCAATCTGGTCGATCGGTGATGATCCGGATGTCGACTTCTGCGAGTGGATGGCGACCGCCAACTTTCCAGCGACCACCAGCAACGTCATCGCGCGCCGTGAGTTCCTGCTGGCTCATCCGTTCCGCCCGTATCGCTTCAATCACGACTACTATTTTCTGGCCAACGCGGTGCTGAAAGACCAGTTCCTGCTCGTGCGCGAGCCGCTGGTAAGCTACCGCATTCACGCGAGCAATACCATCAACACCAGTCCCGCTCCGTTGATTCGGGAGATGCTGCGCATGCACGTCGATCTCTATCACGATCTCGCACGTCCGTTGCGCAACGATCCCGGGTTGCGTTCGCGTTTTTACCGCTACACCCGCGCTGCCTGGAACAACGTGTCGAGTTTCCATGCAGGCTTGTTCCAGTCCTTACTGGCAGAGGCCGCTGCCCGCCTGTCCCACGAGGACATCGAAGCGCTCGTCGCCGGAGTGGACGGGCCGCTTTATCCAGAACTCGACTCTTACCCTAACAAAGCCCTCGTGAACCATCATGACGGACAGCGTCCCCTCTCTGTGGATTCTGGACTTGGCGAGAAATTCGAATCCCAGAGAGCTGACCTCACTGTTTTGAAGGAAAGAGCGAAGGCTGAAAAGGAACTCTCAAAATTTCGCCGCGATCTCCTCGCCTCAAAATGGCTGACGCTCGGCCGCGCACTGGGCGTCTGTCCTGCGGTATCCGCAGATTGTGGGAAAACCCCGCAGGAGAAATTAGAAAACCTTCGCGCCGCCCTTGGTAAATCATTTTGGGCAAAGTTAGGGCCAGATATCCGCTGACAAGCAGG